>JBDLJY010000198.1:0-12426 GCA_039714115.1 Pseudomonadota bacterium
GCTTAACTTAATGGCATTGAGTCGCCAAATGATGTCATCATGCCGCTCAATCAAATTGTCGCTCACGAAACTATCTTTAAAAACTTCCAACGTGGTAAAATCTAATTGTGCTATCCAATCTTCATGGACAAATCCCCGTAGTAAATCTTCAACCATCTTGGGGTGAGAAAAGAGCCGTTTATAGCTTTGATCATGTTTGAACCGGTTTGGATCGGTTTTTGGCGGGTTTGGATCGGGATTTTTCCGGTTTTTGGCCTTTTGGGATCGCGCCATCGTACTCCTCCTAGTTAAGTTTTAACGTCACGCCGTTAGGAGTCTAAGATTTATCTTGGGCTATAAGGAACTTCGCTTATGCGAGATAACATCTTGCACCGAATGGGCGGATGAGAGGCGCCCAACACATTCAAACAAACTTTTCTCATCCAAGCTGGAGATGATAGCTTCTGTCTGTTTATCCACCTTCCCAAATTTGTCCGTTAAAACATGGAGTAACATTTCCGCTTCTCCCCGCTTTTCGCCCCGCTCCTCAGCGGTTTGATACCAACCCTGCATAGTTTCGTATAACATAGTATCCACCTTCATTTGAGTAGCACCTTGTTTTTTATCAACCAACCATAATTCATTATTTTTTAAACATCTGATTAAAGAATCATGGTGAGTTGTTACCCAAATCGGACGCTCAAGCGTTGCCTCTTCACGAAAGTCTTCAACCAACTCTATAACCGCCTTGGGGTGTAAACCGCTTTCAGGTTCTTCAATTAAGAGCATACCAAAAGGGGCAGATCGATCAAACATAGCGACTAATACATTGAGCAGCTTAATCGTACCATCATAAATTAAGTAGGCTGGGAAAGGTTTATCTATATATTCTTCTTTGAAAGCTAACTGAGTATTGCCGTCTAATCTATCAAGATCCGTATAGACTTTTTCCAATCCCGGCACCAATAAATCCATCCATTCAGAAATGATGTCATATATCTCTTCATCTTTTTCTAAGCGACGTAATACACCCGCTAAGTTGCGCCCATTGTGATTTAATTCAGAGATATCTTGATTTTTAACCGCTATTCTTGCTTCTAGGGAATCAAATTGATACCGGCGAATATTCTTTAAAAATTGACTGATTGAGCTTGTCCCAAAAAACAATAGCATGGACAAATTAAACGGTAAATCTATGGTTTTGTCTCCTTGTTTGAGTGCTTTTCCAGCTTCACGATGAATTGTCCACATTGAGCCATCATCATTAATCTGTTGAAGTCTCTCTTCCAACATTGGAGATTTATCCAATTGATGAATTTTCAATTGGTAGCTATTTAAGCCATCTATGCTTATTTCAAATTCAAAAACACGCGCATCCAGTTCATGCCGTTTCCAACAACGAATATTTTCAAATCCGCCCTGTTTTTTTAAAGCCTCGTCTGCCCCAAAACGAATGACTAAATTAATGAAATCTAAAGCCTCAAAAAAATTACTTTTGCCTGAGCCATTTGGCCCTGCAAATACAGAAAATGGTTTAATATCATGCAATTGAAGTACATCAATGCTGCGATAATTAGCGATTTTGAGATAAGAGATTGTCACTGTCATACTCATGATGAGTACAACGGATTAACGCCGTTGTACTATAGCTTTAGTAGGAGTCCAAGATTCATCTTGGGCGTGTTACAACGTCCGCACCATCAACACCCCATCTTTAGCACAAATTTCATCCACAACGCTTTGTGGTATCGGATTATTAACATCAACCAAAGTACAAGCCATATCACCACGAGATCGATTTAACATATCCACAATATTGAGATTAGCATTAGCAAGCGCACTGGAAATGCGCTCAATCACATGGGGAACATTGGAATTGATAACCAGCAAACGATGTCCGCCGTTAGGTGGCATCTCTATCTCTGGAAAATTCACCGAATTATGCACCGTACCATTTTCCAAATAATCACGCACCTGATCAGCCACCATGATGGCACAATTATCCTCTGCCTCCTTGGTAGACGCGCCAAGATGTGGCAACGTAATAACCCGATCATGGTTTTTCAATAAATTACTTGGAAAATCACAGACATAACCATTAACCCGCCCCGCTTTAATCGCCTCACAAACAGCAGCATCATCAACAATCCCGTCACGCGAAAAATTAAAAATCATCAAACCTTGACGCGCCTCTTGTAAACGCTCCGCATTGATAATATTGCGGGTAGCCTCTTGCAAGGGCACATGCACTGTCACAAAATCAACTTGTGACAACATATCCTCAACACTCAAAGCTTGTTTCACATGCGACGACAATTGCCAAGCATTTTTCACCGTGATATGCGGATCATAGCCTATGACTTGCATACCTAACGCCTGGGCACCATTAGCGACTTTGACGCCAATGGCACCTAATCCAATCACGCCTAATGTGTGTTTAGATAGTTCAAAACCGACAAATTGCTTTTTGCCAGCTTCGACTTGTTTAGAAATTTCAGCGTCCGTACCTTGCAAATTGCGGGCGTATTCCCACGCTGGAAAAAGGTTACGGGCGGCTGATAACATGGCTCCCAATACTAATTCTTTGACTGCATTCGCATTCGCTCCGGGGGCATTAAAGACGGGAATGCCGCGAGCACTCATTTTGTCAACCGGGATATTATTCACTCCTGCTCCCGCTCGTCCAACGGCTTTCAGCGTATCGGGTATCTCCCAATCGTGCATCTTGAATGATCGCAATAACACTGCGTCAGGTTGCTGAAATTCCGAAGCCACCTCATAACGTTCACGCGGCAAGCGTTCCAAACCCTTGACAGAAATATTATTTAAAGTTAGTACCTTATACATTATCCATTCCGTTTTTCAAAATCATTCATAAAATCAATTAACGCTTGTACGCCCTCTTCTGGCATAGCGTTATAAATACTCGCCCGCATACCGCCCACAGTGCGATGCCCTGCCAAAGTGACTAAACCTGCCTCCTTAGCATCCGCCAAAAAGCTTTGGTTTAAATCGGGATTTATCAGCGTAAACGGCACATTCATCCAAGAGCGATAAGCAAGATCGACAGGATTATTATAAAAATCAGAATTATCAATCGCGGCGTACAATATTTCAGCTTTGCGCTGATTGCGTTTACCCATTTCTACCAAACCGCCCAATTCTTTGAGCCATTTGAACACTAAGCCGGCAATATACCACCCATAAGTCGGTGGCGTATTATACATGGAGCCACTATCAATGTGGGTTTTATAAGTCAACATTGACGGCGTGTGAGGCAAGGGCATGTTTGCCAAGTCTTCACGTATAATGACAATAGTTAAGCCAGCAGGACCGATATTTTTTTGTGCGCCGGCATAAATCAGCCCATATTTGGAAACATCCAAGGGACGCGATAAAATAGTTGACGACATATCTGCCACTAAAGGCTTATCACCAACATCAGGAATGCTATGAAATTCCACACCGTTGATAGTTTCATTGGGCGTATAGTGGACATAAGCGGCATTGGGATTCAATGTCCAAGTGTCAGAGACAGTGGTAAAATTATTGGGGGCTGAATCGACGGGCAAGTTGACTTGGCAATATTTTTTTGCCTCGGCAATGGCTTTTTTTGACCATATACCAGTGTTAAAGTAATCTGCCTCATTGCCACCGCGCAATAAATTCATGGGCACCATAGCAAATTGACTAGATGCGCCGCCTTGCAAAAATAGTATTTTGTAAGTATCTGGAATATTTAATAATTCCTTTAAATCTGCCTCAGCTTGTTCGGCAATCGACTTAAATTCTTTACTGCGATGGCTCATTTCCATCACTGACATACCGCAGCCGTGCCAATCAGGCAACTCTGCTTGGGCTTGTTCTAATACGGGCTCTGGTAAGGTTGCTGGGCCAGCACTGAAATTAAATGCTCGTGACATCGTTTATCCTTAATGTGGTTAAGACAGTGTTAACTATAACATAATTAGAGACGTTTTATTTCTGAAAACTAATGACTACTAGCACCGATGTCCTGCCGATAGGCTATCAATTAGAAGAATATCGTATCGATTCCGTTCTCGGGCACGGAGAATTTGGCATCACTTACCTTGCCCAAGAGACTAAACTCAAACAAAAAGTCGCTATCAAAGAATATTTTCCTAAACATTTAGTCGTCCGGAAAAATCGTGACAACGTCTGGCTAAAAACTAAAGAATTTCAAGAGAATTTTGCTTTGGGTTTAGAACTATTTCTCCATGAAGCGCACACGCTTGCTATATTTCAACATCCTAACATTGTGCGAGTTTTACATTACTTTGAGGCGCATGATACGGCTTATATGGTGATGGAATATGAGCAAGGGCAAAGCCTGACGAGTGCCTTGAAAAGCGGTAAGATGACAACTGAAGCAGAACTGATGAGATTTTTGCCTCCGCTATTATCCGGTTTAGATGCGGCACATAAGGCGGGTTTTCTGCACCAAGATATTAGGCCCGATAATATTTATTTGCGTGATGACGATCATAGCCCGGTTTTACTTGATTTTGGCGCGGCACGTTATACTCTTGGTATCCGTAGCCGCAACGTCAACACAGTTATTAGCCCCGGTTATGCGCCGTTTGAGCAATATCAAATCGGAAAAGACAGCCAAGGTCCTTGGACAGACATTTATGCATTGGGCGCGGTGCTATATCGTGTTATCAGTGGCAAACTGCCTATAGAAGCGTCAGAGCGAGTGGCCAATGATCCATTACCGTCCGCTCTACAAGTCGCTCACAAACACTATTCCAAGCGTTTATTGCAAAGCATTGATTGGGCTTTAAAAGTTTCAGAAAAAGACCGTCCACAAAGTGTGAGGCACTGGGCTAAGGCACTTAGTCTGAATTTGTCATCTGAACCTGTTTTGATCAAGCAAATCAATTGGTGGATTTTAGCAGGCGTAATAACGGTAATTAGTTTGAATGTGGGCTATATATTTTACACGGAGCAACGCTTGGCACAGTTACGGCAACAAAATAGCTTAGAATTACAAAGATTGCAACAGCAAGCGACTGCACGTTTAACAAAGGCGCAAAAAGCACGAAAAGCCGAAGAGGAATGTTTAGCGCAATTACAAGTGCAAACCGCTGCCGAAGAGCAACGCCTTTTCCAGTTGCGACAAGCGGCATCAAATAGCTTAGAGTTACAACAAGCCTCTGCCGAAGTTTTCCATGACCGTTTGCGAGAGGGGGGGTTTGGCCCCCAAATGGTGGTGATTCCCGCCGGGCGTTTTCAAATGGGAGATATTCAAGGCGGTGGTGATAAGGTGTCTATAAAGCACTTTGCGATAGGGCGCTATGAGATCACATTTGCGGAATATGATCGCTTTGCTGAAGCTACGGATAGAAAAAGGCCAGACGATGGGGGTTGGGGACGCTGCAATCGACCAGTGGTTAATGTCTCTTGGCATGATGCGACGGCTTACGCTAAATGGTTGAGTGATCAAACTGGGCGGCACTATCGCTTGCCAACTGAAGCCGAATGGGAATATGCGGCACGGGCTGGGACGAATACGAAGTATTGGTGGGGCAATAAGATTGGCTCTAATCGGGCTAATTGTGCGAGTTGTGGTAGTCAATGGGATGATAAAACAACGGCCCCTGTGGGTTATTTTGCACCTAATCCTTTTGGATTGTATGAGACGGTGGGCAATGTATGGGAGTGGTGCGCTGATCCTTGGCACAGTTATGATGGCATTGAGCGTTTGGGGGACTCTCGCTTGCTTCGTGGCGGTTCTTGGTTCCTCAGCCCCAAGGATTGTCGCGCTGCTAGTCGGAGCCTGAGCCAGTCGGACAATAGGAACACCCTCATTGGTTTTCGTGTTGCTTGTGAGATCGATAGTGCAGAGTGAGGTGCATGGCTCTTTAATTTACGGTTAGTAACTCCAAGATAAATCTTGGACTCCTACCAAAATTTTTTTTTAATTCTAATTGATAAGAAATGTAATTCCAATGAGAAATTTTCTAGCTGGGCGAGCTCAAAAAGCTGATATTGTTATATCAGACGCTGATCATTCTGTCAGTGATATCCATTTAGAAATCACTGAAGATGCCAAAGGTTATTATTATATCATTGATTGTAATAGTACTAATGGCACATTTCGCAAACGAGGTGGACGTTGGGAGCCGGTTAAAGAAACTAGTTATGTCGGCTTAGATGATCTGCTTTTATTGGGTAAATATCAAACCAGCATACGCAAACTGTTAGCCATGCGTGTAAACAGATCATCTCTACAGCGCGATCCTGAAACGGGCGAGATTATTCCAAAACATTGATGCACAAGTTCAGAGCCGCCTCCGGCGGCTTATCATCACTTTAACGATATTTTGGAGTCCAAGATTTATCTTGGGCTTTTATCAGGAGAACATTTCAATTGGCAAAACAATTTTTAATTTCTAACGAAAAGTACGCCGGAGACTGTATTCAAGGTAGGCGCCATTATCAGGAAGATGATTTTGGCTTTGATAGCAGCCAGCCTCACGATTTCTTGATGGTACTGGCAGACGGCATGGGGGGACACAAGGGCGGTGCTTTTGCCAGCAGTTGTGTGATTAAAACTTTCATGGAAACCTATCACGCTGTCTCTGGGTGTGTGGCAGAGCGGTTAGAGCAAGCTCTGGAAAAATCTAATCAGCAGTTAGCTTTAGAGGTACATTCAAAGCCAAAATTAAGGGGCATGGGTTGTACATTGGTTGGGGTAGCCATCAGTGAGGCGCAAATAGAGTGGATTAGTGTAGGCGATTCCCCTTTATGGCTTTATAATAATGCTGGGCAATTAATTCGCTTAAATGCGGATCATTCGATGAAACCTATATTGCAAGAACTGATACGATTGGATGAACTCACGCCTGATGAGGTAGCGGTACATCCTGATCGTAATATGCTACGCTCTGCGCTCGTGGGGGCAATCATTGAGATGGTTGATCAGTCGTCTGCGCCCTTAGAACCGGGTGCTCGTGTCTTATTAGCTAGCGATGGAATATTGAGTTTGTCTGAAACGGAAATTGCTGACATTTTAGGTCAATCATTATCGGTGAATGAATTAGTGAAAAAATTGCTGGGGGCGGTAGAAAATAAAGGTAAACAATATCAGGATAATACTACTGCTTTGGTGGTTGAAATGTAGTGAAAAAACTAGGCTGATGCTAGATTTAACGTTATGGACGGGGTTGCAAACCATATCCATTAAGTTAAGATCCATAATCAGGCTGACAGGTATCCAAAACATGGCAGGTCGTTGTAAACTAAAGGAAAAAAATAACCTGACAGGTTTTTGACACCTGTCAGGTTTGTCTTAACTTAATAGCATTGAGTCAGAAGCTTGCATACGGAGCGCAATCCCAATGCCCGCCACATTATAAAAGACAAACCTGTTTTGGGTTTGTTGATCTCGCTGTTGCTTATTAAAACATGAGTACAGGGATTTACGAAATAAAGGGATTTCGAGCGTTGATTATGTTGAGATTGTCCGTTTAATGGTAAGTAGATAAAGCCTAATAAAAAAAAACTAGACACTACCACCAATAGATGACAACATAATAGCTCCCCCAAAACACAACGACATTGTCTTGCACAAATAGGAGATAGAAAAATGGCAAAAAGACAAAAAAACCCAAATTCAGCGACAAGGGATACCAAGCAGAAATCCTATGTAGATGACAGGATTTTTGAAATGACAGCCCAAGCCTACATGGATGGTGCTTCCCATGAAGAAGTTGGAGAACTTCAAGCACAGATAAAAAACGGCACCTATAGCTCTGGTGACTGGGAACGCAAAGTTGCCTCGTGGTATAAATGATAGCTAAGGACAACCATAAAGGATTGCCCCTACATGAACTGTAGGGGCGAGACTTTTATTAATATAGGAGTCCAAAATTTATTTTGGACGCGACATAGCACAAATAAGCGAACAATGAACAAGCAAACCTCACAAATTAAAAAATTAACCACAACAAATTATAAGAACTTAAACCAAAAACAAGGGATTGAACTTCAACCCTTGAATATTTTAATTGGAGCTAACGGCTCTGGGAAAACCAATTTAATCAGTGTGCTCAACTTTTTAAAGGATTGTCTCACACCCGTTGACAGTAGCCGGGGGATGACTGCTTATGAACAAGCCGTGATTAATCAATTAGGGGGTTCCAAATTATTAGATGGCAATCTAGCTTATCCGGCGAATGCCACTTATCTATTTGAATTCACTCACAGCGAGACTCTCCTATCAACCACGCTTAAAATAACACTTCATGCCAAAGATGCCATCACCACCCCTTTTATAGTTGAAGAATCATTTGAGCCTTTTTATAGATGCCATCATAAACAAAGCGGAATTGGCATCGTTTCAATTGATAATCCAACCCAAAAGGATACTCATTTTGAGGAAATAACGGGCGTACCAACCAATGAATTAACTTTGCTAGCGATACCCAAATTATTAGAAGATAGTCACTTTGCCCCCGAAAAAGCCCCTATTTACAAGGCACGACGCCGGCTACTGGAATCTATCTCACAATGGCGTTTCTACAATGCCAATGATATGAGTTTAAAAGCGATTCGAGACACTTATCCTAAAATCGGAGCCAATGATATTTTTCTCTCTGCCACTTGTGAAAATTTACCACTGGTATTAGACAATATTATGCAGCACCCAACTTATGGCATTGATTTTGAATAAAAAATTAATCATGCAATGAAAAGCATTTTGCCCAACACACGCAAGATAAAAACCTATCGCTCTAACCTATCTCTTGCTGTGCAATGGCATTTTGAGGACATGCGAGAACCTTTTTACTTAAATGAAATGTCTGATGGTTCGGTACGCATGTTATGTTGGGCAAGCATTTTACATTCTCCCCTACTGCCGACATTGTTAGTGATTGATGAACCAGAGTTAGGTTTGCATGTGGCTTGGATGCAAATACTGGCAGAGTGGATTAAAAATGCCGCCGACAAAACACAAGTCATTGTTAGTACCCATAGCCCGGATTTACTTGATTATTTTACGGATTGTGTCACAAATGTTCTTCGTTTTGAACGGCAAGGCAAAAGTCACTTCACGATAAAACCGCTCAGCCAGTTGTCTGAAAAAATTGAAGAGGGTTGGCAATTAGGCGATCTTTATCGAATCGGTGATCCTGACATAGGAGGATGGCCATGGTAGTGTGGATTTTCCCAAACTCGCGCCCCATAAAGTCAAGAAAAAACGTCATGCACTTGGGCAAACCGGTGAAAGTTTAGCTAAACAAATTGAACAAGAGCTACACAATGCATTATCGCATAGAGGACATTGTGACTTTATTTTGGTTTTAGACGATTTAGATTGTCACGATGCTGAAAAACGAGAAACGCTTTTTTCAGATACCCTTGATAGAGTCGAGCTTGCACAAGGCATCCAACGCTTGATTGGTTTTGCAGCCCCGGAATTAGATGCATGGATTATTGCCGATTGGGACAACACCATTGCCAAACTTATAGACTTTCGCCAACGACATTCTGCAATGCAATGGTGGCTCAGTACTCAAAACAATGTTTCCTTTGACGCACCAGAAACCTTTAGCCATTACAATCCGATAAAAGATGCTTGTGAAGAAAAACTTTCTGAACAACTGATTGAAGCTGCTAAAGTCTATGGAGGTAGCAAATATTCAAAAGCAATACACACACCACTATTGTTGATCGAATATCTTAACCCGCAAATGGTGTCCGATAAATGTCCACTGTTTAGAAGGTTCTACACAGTCTTGTCTGATTATTGCGGAAAGTGATTGGATAACGTGGTAGAAATGTGCATTAAAGTGAGGAAATAGCGAGCTACATCATGACAAGTCAACATATCAGTTATTGGGTTTAGTTGTATTTGAATTGGCACAGTCAATCAATACCTCGCAGGTAGTTGTAATCCATAATAAACAGGAGTGTACCTCTGCTCGTCCAAAATAAATTTTGGACTCCAATAGTTAGCTTTTTGTCGGAGTCCAAGATTTATCTTGGACATCTCGAAATGATCGAATATAATGTTTTTGAAGATGAGGAAGCGGATATGGGGTCGGTAAATCATAGCATCATGCAAGCTAAAATGAGCAGCTTACTTATTAATGATGACAGATTCACGGTAATGACAGAATTAAGTTTGGATATTAGCCAGCATGATTTTAGCCAATATAGTATCAAGGATGAGATCAAACCTGACATTTGTGTTTACCCCAACAGCATGGACTTGCAAGACATAGACATTCTAAAGATGACAGAGATGCCTTTACTGGTAATTGAAATACTTTCTCCAAGTCAAAGTCTCGAATTCCTTAAGAATAAGCTCTATGCTTATTTTTCCCTTGGGGTTAAATCATGTTGGTTAGCTATACCTTCAATAGAGGCAATAGACGTTTATTCACAACCCAAGCAACATAGAACCTTTACTATGAATGACAGCGAGGTTGTTGATGAAGTAATAGATATTCGTTTACCTATTCATAAAATGTTTAAGAGGCGTTCTGAAGAAGGTAGCTTAAAGTGACTGGCAGTACCAATGCCATATCGTGCCGCCTAAATATTTAGTATGACTGTCAGAAAAATGAGCCAGTGACGCAGGCTTGCACGAGCGAGAATAAAAGGTCCTGCACAGGAACGAGAACATAGTAGGTATCTCATGAAAACCAGTAAGCTTATTTTATTGGCTATAATAGCCATATTAATCACTCTATTTTTTGTATTTGATTTGCAGCAATACCTAAGCCTTGAAAATTTTCAAGCGTGGCGAGCCGACATTGTTAATTTTTATGAGGGGCATCCTTGGCAAACGGCATTGGTTTACTTTGCGATTTATATTGTTGTCACGGGGCTTTCGTTACCGGGGGCGACTATACTCACTTTGGCTGCGGGTGCCATTTTTGGTGTATTAATCGGGACAATTGTCGTGTCGTTTGCTAGTTCCATCGGAGCAACACTGGCATTTTTAGTTTCCCGATATTTGTTCAAGGATTTTATTCAAGAACGCTTTAAGTCACAATTAGAACCCATTAATCGCGGTATCGAAAAAGACGGCACCTTTTATCTGTTTGCTTTACGCTTAGTGCCCGCATTTCCCTTTTTCGTGATTAATCTGGTGATGGCTTTAACGCCGATTAAAACTTGGACATTTTATTGGATCAGTCAAATCGGCATGTTCGCGGGCACCATCGTTTATGTGAATGCAGGGACACAAATTGGTCAATTGGATTCCTTGGGTGGGATTTTATCACCCGCTCTGCTCTTCTCTTTTGTGTTACTCGGCATTTTTCCTTTGATTGCTAAAAAGGTGCTGAACTACACCAAGGCGCACAAAGTTATGCGCGGCTATAAGAAGCCTAAACACTTTGATACTAATTTGGTTGTCATCGGTGCCGGCTCCGCTGGCTTAGTCAGTGCTTATATTGCCGCCGCTGTGAAAGCTAAAGTCACTTTAATTGAAAAACATAAAATGGGTGGCGATTGTTTAAATACGGGTTGTGTGCCGAGTAAGGCGTTTTTGCGCTCAGCCAAAATGTTGTCCTATATTAAGCGAGCCAAAGAGTATGGTTTTAAAAACGCCAGTGTAGAATTTGATTTTGCGGAAGTGATGGATCGTGTCCATCGCGTTATTAGGCAAGTTGAACCCCATGATTCTGTGGAACGTTATACCAAATTGGGGGTTGATTGTATTCAAGGGGAGGCGATGATTATGTCGCCTTACAGTGTGCGCGTTAATGATCAGGAAATAACTACTCGTAATATTATTATTGCTAGCGGCGGACGACCTTTTGTGCCTCCGCTGCCGGGTTTAGAGGAAGTCGGTTATTATACGTCAGACACGATTTGGAGTTTGAGAACGTTGCCGAAACGTTTAGTGGTGCTAGGGGGCGGACCGATTGGATGTGAATTAGCCCAAGCATTTGCGCGATTCGGTGCGAAAGTGACCCAAGTGCAACGAGCTTCACATATTATGGTGCGTGAAGATGCCGATGTGATTGATGTGGTACAAGCGCAATTTGCTAAAGAGGGTATTCAATTATTAAGCTCTCATAAGGCTTTGCGTATCGAGGGGGGAAAACGGCTGATTTGTGAACATGATGGCGAAGAAGTGGTTGTGCCTTTTGATGAAATATTAGTGGCAGTCGGGCGCTCTGCTAATACGAAAGGTTTTGGCTTAGAAGAATTGGGCGTGGCTTTAAGTCCGCGTGGCACTATAGATGTCGATGAACATTTGCGTACTAATATTCCCACGATTTATGCCTGTGGCGATGTTGCGGGGCCTTATCAATTTACCCATACCGCCGCCCATCAAGCGTGGTATGCCAGCGTCAATGCGCTTTTTGGTACGTTCAAGAAATTTAAGGCAGATTATTCTGTCATTCCTTGGACAACTTTTACTGATCCTGAAGTGGCACGGGTAGGCTTAAATGAGCAAGA
>JBDLJY010000199.1:0-12400 GCA_039714115.1 Pseudomonadota bacterium
GGATAATGCACCAGTGGCACCGTCTATCAAGGATTCGGCAATACCGATAATGCCGTTGAGGGGGGTGCGTAATTCGTGGGAGGTGTTGGCTAAAAATTCGTCCTTGAGTTTGTCCAAATGTTGCAGATCAGCGTTTGCTGTTTTAAGTTGTGATTCAGCGTGCTTGCGTTCATTGATGATAGCCAATAAAACTAAAGTGGTGACAGCAACAACCGCGACAAAAGACTGTAATAGCAAAAGAGATTCATTCTGTGACTCACGGACAAACGAACCAAAACCATTAACCGTTCCCCAAATCGCAATCATCGAGACTCCCACAATCAACAAGGTGCTAATCTTTTCTTCAAAGCGAAACGCTGACCACATTAAGAAAGGAATAAGTATATATTCCAAGGGATAGCCGCTGCCAAAAGCAATCCAACTGATGAAAATCACCATACACAATAATAATGCCAACTCGAAAATCCTTGAGAACGATAATTGCTGCTTGATTTGCTTCGATCCCCATGCCATCAACAGTGGGGTGAATATAATAATACCGACCATGTTCGATATCCACCAAGTTGACCACATATTGGTGTAGATTGCCCAAGGTGCGTTGCCACTTAGACAGACACTGGTTGCTCCAATGGTGGCACTGGCTATTGGACCGAGCAAAGCGGCAACAAAAAATTTTAAAAGGTCTTGAGTTCGTTCCAAGAATTGATGAGAGCCACCACGTAATACAAAAGCCGCCAGCAACGGTTCTAAGGTATTTCCGATTGATATGGAGAAAATGGGCAAGAGATTAACTATTGTTAAATCATAATAGGCAAGTTCTACGAACAAATTACCCAGCAAAATACCGGGCCATACACGCACCCCCAGCAGCAGAACAGCCGCTAAAGCGATACCAGAAGATGGCCAAATGGATGCTACAACGTCTATGGCACCGAACAACATTGCTATTTTTGCCATACCAAAGTAGGTAAGCGCGATAACGGTTATTGCCAATAAATAATATTTTCTAGACATTTTTTAATTCCAGGGTAAAAAAAATTATTTCTTATGCAAGATTTTCGCCAAATCGGTACTTTGGTAAAATATACCAGTCAGGGCAAACCCGATAGGGTATGCCCCTACAATATTCAGACGGCATGTAGGGGCAATCCCTTGTGGTTGCCCTTGGTATATTATTACAGGCTAATTTTATGGCTGATAACTGATAACTGATAACTACTAAAAAGAGAAAACGATAAAAATAGTTGGATTAACTTCCCAGCCGTAATCTTTGCCGAAAAAATTTTTTGAAATTTCTATTTCAGTACCAATCGAAGCGTTTGACAAGAAATTATCTTTGCCCACCAAATTCGACAATGACATGCGTAGCTGTGGCTCAGTTAACAAAACACGCTTTTCATCATCTTCCCAATAATCTAGGAAACCGTTAAAGGAAAATGCCCAATCTCCCAGATGAAAAGGTTGCCCCCAAGCCAAACTGAGCTGATAAGAAGTCTCCTGTGTTTTTTCCTCACGCACCAAAAAATGTAGATTGGAAAACCCAAAATTTGGCTGTCCAGCAAAATCTAGGCTAATCCCATAAAGCCACACTGGATTAATAAAATCGCGATCACTATCATTGTATTGAACAGTCGCATAAAGTTCTCCAAGAGACTTACCCGGCAATATCGATGTACCAAAAATGTTATCTAAGCTGAAACGCGGCGCATATTCAAAATATAAGGTATCAGCTTGCGCTTCAAAGTCTGGTTTACCTTCAATATCTAGAAATAAAAAGTTATCCCCATATTTCCACTCAGAAAAATGTTCCACTGTGATCGTCCAAATATCGCTTTCTATTGGTTTACGATCCAAATCGGCATGAAGTTGAAATTCAGTGTAGGAGAAAAAAGACTCTTCTTCTGCCACTACCGCCTGCGTCAATGTCAAAAAAGTGCCCATCAAAAACCACATAAGACGACGATTCTTATTGTTAGTCATTATTTTATCCTGTTGTTTATAAAAGAAGTCCAAGATAAATCTTGGACTCCAAAATTGTTAAACAATATATAAAAGAATCACTCTAGTCTATCGGGCAATTGACAAACGGTTATTTTCATCTGATAAAGTCGCATATCAAAAAAGCAGCCCCAAAAAAAAATCCGATTTTTTGAAAAAATCGGATTTTTATCGCGGAGCGTCGAGTTTTAACAGGCTATTAAATATGCCGTATTTTAATATTAAGTGTCTGAATTCTATAAGCAATTTGGCGTGGTGTCATATTCAATAAGCGAGCCGCTTTCGCTTGTACCCACCCCGCCTGTTCTAGGGCAGCGATGACGCGCTCCCGTTCGTCCAATTTGGGGTCATTCAGATCGATTTTTTGAGCAGGCTTGCTCTGGGGCATTTTTTCTTCATGTCCTGTCAGACTGATAACGCTATGATCTATCATTTCTCCTTCACATAAAATGGCGGCACGCTCTAAACAATTTTCGAGTTCACGTACATTGCCCGGCCAATTGTGGCGCATTAGGAGTCGAATAGCACTATCCTTTATTTGGAGTTTGCGCTTTTGTTTTTTGGCAACTTTATAGACTAAAAATTCTGCCAGTTCTGGAATGTCTTCGGTGCGATCTCGTAGCGGTGGCAGAGTAATGGGCATGACGTTGAGGCGGTAATAGAGATCTTCACGAAATTTATTCGTCTCAACTTGTGTCTCAAGATCAACATTTGTCGCCGTGATGATGCGGACATCGACTTTGAGCGTGCGCCTGCCGCCGACTCGTTCAAATTCCCCCTCTTGCAAAACGCGCAATAATTTGGCCTGAAATGCAGGAGGAATGTCGCCAATTTCGTCTAAAAATAGGGTGCCGCCATGCGCTCGTTCAAAACGCCCTTTGTGTTGGCTAATTGCCCCACTAAATGCGCCTTTCTCATGCCCAAAAAGCTCTGATTCTAGCAAATTTTCTGGCAGGGCAGCACAGTTGACTTTGACAAATTCGTTGTTATTACGGGGTGAATTGTAGTGAATAGCGTTGGCAATCAGTTCTTTACCGGTGCCAGATTCGCCGCGAATCAGTACGGTGGTATTCCATTTTGCGACTTGCCGTACTAATTCAAATACTCGTATCATGGGAGGGGCGTGTCCGAGAATATTGTTAAATCCATAGTTAGCACGCACAGCACGACGCAAACGATCACGCTCATCGGTTAAATCGCGCTGTTGTTCTTCAATTTCATTGGCTAAACGGACAGTTTGTGCGACTAATTGCGCGACCATTTCCATGAAACGGGTGCGGTCTTTAAGTAATCCGTCATTGTTAGGTTGTGCTGTGAGTACGCCGATAGGAGCGTCTTCGACATGGATAGGGATGCCAATAAAAGGCAAATTTGGATCATAAAGGCTTAAACGGTCTAAAAAACGGGGTTCGTCGACAATGCGTTCAATAATAAGCGGTTGCCCTGTTTGTAAAATGGTGCCGACAATGCCTTCTCCCGGGCGATAGCGTACTTGGCTGGGCGCTTGTCTATCGCCGCTATAGACGGCACTGATAGAAAGTTCGCCTTTATTATCGCGTAATGTCACCATGCCGTGCTGCATACCGGCATAGTCATGCAGTACCTGTAAAAGGCTTTGCAAAGTATCTTGCAATTTGAGTGAGCGGCTCAGTACTTGACCTACTCTAAACAGGGCCTCAAGTTCGGCTTCAATGAGAGCGGCACGAGTCATATTTTTTGATGTGTGGTTGGAAATTGAATAATAAAACGACTTCCTTGGGTGTAGTTTGGGTCAATGCGTATGCATCCTGCGTGCAGGTTGACGATTTCTTGGACGGCGGCGAGTCCCATACCAGCCCCTTTGCCCGTTTTTTTGGTGGTAAAAAAGGGTTCAAAGATTTTAAAGTGTAAATGATTGGGGATACCTTTGCCTGTGTCTTCAATGATGACATTGATCTGTTCAAGATCACTCGTAGAGATAATACGCAATTCTCGCGGCCCTTGGTTGTCGTTCATAGATTCTATTGAATTATCAATCAGTTGCTTAAACAGACTGCGTAATCGTTTGATATATCCTAAAATGGATGGTAAGACGAGAGCGGGTTGCCATTCGACTGTGATCCCTTGAGCGAGTAAACGTTGAGTGGAGATCATCAATATATCGCGGATGAGTTCGTTTAAATTGACTGGAGCGACAGAGTGATCGGAGATTGGGACGGATTGACGCATATGTTCAACGGCATGATTAACTGAGTCTAATGTTTGTTGCAAGGCAGTGCAGAGGGAGTCTTTGTTTTTTGCACGACGTTTTAGGAGGTTAAGTGCCGCAGAGATGAGATTAATCGGGAGTTGGAGTTGGTGAATTGCGCCGGCTAAGGTTTCTCGCATTCCCTCGGTCAATTCCTCTTCAGCGAGTAGGGCGCGTAGGGCATTTGTGTGCATTTCTTCTTGTTGTCGTTTGAGGGTAGTGATTTCTTTGGCAATCAATAAAAGGTAACTTTGTTGGTCGGTTTCAGGGTACCATTTGCCTGAGCATATAAACCAGCGTGGGTGTTGGTAGCCGCCCGGTTTAAAGTGTATTTCTTGGTCGGTGAATTTTCCTTTGTTGGCGCGTAGCAGCTCCCATTTATCTTTGAGTGATTGTTTAATTGTGTAAAAAAAAATTGTGGGGCTTTTAACAGCGGAGTTGCTGTATAAGATGTTATCTTGTAAATCGCTGATCAAGATAGCGACTTGTGCTTGTTCAACGGCTTCTTGAAATAAATAAAGCGGTGCTGAGTGTATGGTGTTGCTCATCAGTTTTTTTCTCACTGTCCCGTTTTGTCGCGTGGAGGGTGACATTATAGCTGTTACGAATGCAATTTTAAAGATTTTTAATGGCTCGTAGTAGGCGATTTATCGCCTTGATTATGGCATAATAGTGTCTATTTTCACATTTAGTGTCACAGTTGAAATGATCAAACAATATTCAGTAATCACAATTTTAGTTATTTTAGCACTAAGCGGTTGTATGACGAAAATTCAATCCAGTTCCAGTCAAAGCCCTTTGGTGTCTCCCAGTCAAAGCCCTTTGGTGTCTCCTACGAATGAGAATAAATGTCCTCAAGGCATCACGGTGAAGCTCGATGGCGAGGCTGTTCCTGTTACCGTTCCTAATCCTTTCCAAGGTTTTGTTAATCCTGCTTTAAGGATTCAGGATGGTTTTTTGATGGCTGAGCTCAATATTGAGGAAGTGGGTTTTTTTGAATTGCTTGATTTTGACGCAAATAATTTGAGGCCCGGTATATTTGAGGGTGATAAGTTTCGATTGAGGCTTTCTTATTCGGCTTATAGTCATGGGGATTGTACCAATGTTAATTATCGGAGAGACTCAAAACTGATAATTAAGGAATATGCGGCTACCGAGCAAGGGCAAAAATTAACGGGCTGTTTTTATGGGAAGCTTGATTGTGAGGGTAAGGTGATTGAAGTTAATGCGGCTATTTCTGGTTTTATTTTTTAGATTAATTTTTGTGCCGGACGGGTTTTTTAATCTAAGGGGAAACTTAACCAGTCAATGCCATTAAGTTAGGAACGTGCATAAAATAATTTAGTCAACTTCAAAACAAGACCTGGCAGGCTGATCATAACAAAACCTGCCAGGTCAAAGTAAAACGGTCAATGCCATTAAGTTAGGAACGTGCATAAAATAATTTAGTCAACTTCAAAACAAGACCGGTTAAAAACAAAACCTGCCAGGTCAAAGTAAAATTAAGGTCTGGTTGTGCCTTTGACCTGCCAGGTTTGGTTTTAACCTGGCAGGTCTTGTTTTGACTTTGGTTTTGACTTGAAGAAGTTATTTCATGCGCGATCCTTAAGGGAAATACCACGCAGAGGTGTAGGCTATTTATCGCCTATTTTTGGGCAACAGTAGGCGATAAATCGCTTACTACGAACCGGTAATTTTCCTTAACTTAATGGCATTGCCTCTCAGATCCCTCCTCAAGGTTCCTGAGAAATCTACATTTATTCTAATTGTGGCTAAATTTACAACCGCCAATCGGGATGTCATTTCGAGTGAAGCAAAAAATTTAATTTATGAAAAAAAGGTCCACTACCCTTTGACAATGAATTCTGAAATCAATTTCCGAAGTCTTTGCCATTCTGGTAACCATGTCCACACCTCTTTTGGTGAAGATTGAATACCGCGCAAAATATGCTCTCGAAACACATAACAAGCGGGTTGCGGTGAATCTTTAAAACCAAGCTTTTTCAATTCAGATCGCATCATATAAAGTAAGTCTTTGCCAGCAAAAAAAGTGAGATAATGTTTGACGGTAGCATACCATTCATGAGGCGTATTGGTATGTTTGGAATTATCATCATCAAAATCTCGATCTTTGATACCAGCAATAATTATGTTTGGTTGGGCTTCTCTCGCACCCAAAATTCTTTGACGAAAACCATGTTTGCTGCCGATAGGTTTAATTTGCCGTCGGACAACTTCATATAGAAACTGGATAATGGATTGTTCTCCCGCTGACATTTCCACAATGTCATAAGTGCGATGTCCGTCACTGAGTACAAAGCACTCTTCTTCTTCTGTGGGTGACTCAAAGCTGGGCATACTTTCAATACCTACAAAGGAGCGTCCCAAAAAAATACTTTTATAAAGCGTTTCCAATTCCTTTAAATAGTCAGGTTGATCCGATTTCTGTCGGCGTTTCCATCTAATCAGATGCTCACGTAAACGACCAACACCCGTTTCAAAGGACATTTGTCCTTTACCTTCTTTTGGCCTTTCTCCATGACTTTCTGAATAGGGATTGGTGCCAAGATTGCGAAATTGGTCAAACCAGAAGATACCAGGCAATTTTGAAAACCATGAGCGAACTGAGGTATCTCCTGACCAAAATAAACTTCTCGCATAGTAGCGACCCTGAAATTGTGAGCGTTCTGCTGGGGTATTTTTTCCATTGCTCGCTTATCATTACACAACAAAAGAGCTTGGCGATTTTTGGCTAAAGCAATCGCTTCACACTCTCCACGGTTCAATTTATTGGGTAAACTTTTAATCATCTGTTGTTCAAGTTCCAACAAGTCAAGAACTTGAATTTGATGAGTTGCAAGTAAAACCAGATTGAGGTACGTTTTGCCTTTTTCTAATCCGATTTGTAATTCTTGATGTACGGTTGGTGGGATGTAAATGATCGTATCTGGAAATAAACGAAAAAGACATGACAAAGCATCACACGCCGCCAACGAGCTTGGAATATTGGTATCGCTTACGACGAGCATAATAACCCCTTGCGTTCCAACCGCTCGGTAAGCGCATCCATCTCTTCAACCGATTGGCAGCTGTCAATTTCAATAGGTATCCCACGTTGAGATAAGGTATCTTGGATATCCCAACGTGTCACGCCTGCTAATTCGGCGGCTCGCCCAAGGCTACACTGATCAGCTAAATACAATTCAATCGCTTCATCCAAAGTGGCACTGTCTGGCAACGGTTCCTGCTCAATAAGTTTTTTTAATTGGTTTATAAGCCAATTTTTATCATAAAACGTGAAGGATCGAGAAAGTTCTAAAACTTTTTGTGGCGTTACAGTTTCTGTGATTGTTGTCATTGTTTATGCTCCACTGTTAATTGTTTTTTTCTGGTTCCCAGGCGTTCGCCTCTTAAGTCCACAAATTCAGGAATGCAAGGTACACTCATGATCATCACACGCCGTTGGTAGGAGTCCAAGATTTATCTTGGGAAATCTTGGACTCCGAAAATTACCGTTTGAGGGTAACACCGGCTTTAAAACCCTTATGTGTACAGCCAGGCTCTGTATTACCTTCCTGACAGATACAGCTTCCATCATCACACAAACGTTCAAATTGACGCTCTTGATTGAGACTATAAAACGCAGCAGAGATGGTACCCTTCGCCGGATCACAATGGCTCTTTAAGGTGACAGGCGCCGAATCATCAACGATGAGTGCCTGTCCTTGTCGCTCTTCAATCATTTCATCATTTTTCAGATGCAAGGTGCGAGGGACTACACTATCGCCGGGAGACAGTACCTCATCGCGTCCCCAAATGCCCCCGATTTGTGGCACCACGCCACAAACTGACCATTGCTCTTCCGGAGCTTGGCAAAAAGACAACACCGCAGGGGAATCATTCAATCGTACATCAGCGAATAACTGATTATCTTGCACAGTCAAGCTGATATTTTCACAATGCTGATCATTCACACAAAGTTGATACTGACAGGCTTTATGGCCATCTACGCCTAGATTTAAATCTTCGCTCAATTCTTTATATTGATAGAAGGATTTATCAATCAGGTAAATGCCCGATTCTTGCCCAAAATACGCCTCAATACCGAGTATGTCATCCGCTTGCAATTCAAGCCATTGTCCACAGGCACAAGTGAATCCTCCAAAACAAGTTAGCGAGCCCCCCGGTGTAAAAGCATCACCTTGTCTGCGCTCGTCATAATAGACTAAACCTTCATTGAGCAGGCGATAAGCTTCTGGCAGCACCGACAAATGCTCAGTATCACTAATATTGATATCAATACTCACGCGCCCCGCTTCGGGGTGAACCTTATTATTGGTTTCGTAATCAACAATCATTCGCTCAAGAATCTTTAGCAAGTCAGTGGCAGATTGACTAAATCCAGTAAACCCCGATTTCACGTTTTGTAGGAAATTATAGAGATCGATGCGAATAGGCTGGCTGTCGGTACGCAAGCGAGCCGATTCTATCAGGGGATAGCTGGGGACAATATGAATAGTGCGACTTAGCGTTTGATAATCTGAAAATTTATTTTGCTCGAACAAGTCTTTGAATTCACTAGCAAACGTTTTTAATGTCCCGCTAAACGACGCTAACTGGGTCAGATCAAACACGCTGTAGGTGATTTGTGAAGTCTCAAAAGTACCTTTATTTTTCGTCTCTTGAATGTAACCAGTTTTGATCACGCTACCAAAAGCCAAGCCATTGTCGGGCGGAGAAATGCCGATGTTGTTCAACAAGTGTGCATAGTCAATACCGTGCCCCGGCACCAGCTCCGCTGAACCCGCCATCGCATTGGCAAGCCTTGCTGTGACTTCAGCGACTTCAATAGAAGCCATCAAAGAAGTATCGTAAACGATAATATCAAGTGGCTCTTCTATCTGTTGACGGATAGATTGATAGGCTTGATCCAATTGCTTGAACGTCATCATATTGCCAGCCGGAGAAGTCTCTTTGCCATAGCCATGATTCCACAGAATGAGGGCATAGTGTTGGGCGGGAAAGTTGGCTTTTGACCAAGTGACAAAATCGCTTAGGGTTTCTGGAGCAGCCATGTTTTTCTCTCCTAAGTCGGATAGGACGTATTGTTGTCCGTTTTCGATGAGAGAACGTTTGACTGTTGTCCAGCCGTTGCGAGTTGAACCGCCAGTCGTGATGACGATATTGGTAGTATTATTGGACGAGGCAGTGCCTTGTAGCATTTCTAGGATGTCTTTACTTGCCCAATGATGCCCTGCTTCTAAGTCGGCGCCAACCATATAAACCATGACTGTCCAAGCTTTTTCCGGTTTTGGCAGTTCGGTAAAACCATCGAAGAATTTGAGAATTCTGTTTCGTTGTATGACATCTTCAAGTGAGTTTCCTATACCGGCGTAGATTTGAAGCTCTTGAAGAGCTGATTTGGCAAAGGGGTTTAAACAGATTGGTTTATGGTTGTTACGCCATTGAGAAAATACCGGCACTTCATTACCCCATTGAGTGAGTGTGACTCCACCTTCTGGTGTCGGCTCAACGAATAGTATCTCAGCCTGTTGGGTAACGGTTGCAATATACAAATTGTCATACAATTGGGTATCATATTCAAAACAAAATGAAATCTGATTTTCTTTTGGAGTGATATTAATAGCCACAAAATCATAAAGGGCTAGTGCTTGACTGGAAAAGCTGAAAATTAATAAAAAAATGAGTTGTTTCATTGGATAACTCCTTTAGGCGATAAATCGCCTACTACGAACCAAACAGTCGCGCTCCAGTTCGTAGTAGGCGATTTATCGCCTATTTCTTTAACGTTTGAGGATAACACCGGCTTTAAAACCCTTATGTGTACAGCCAGGATCTGTATCTCCTTCATGACAGATACAGTCTCCATCATCACACAATCGTTCAAATTGACGCTCTTGATTGAGACTATAAAACGCAGCAGAGATGACAGCCTTCGCCGGATCACAATAG
This sequence comes from Pseudomonadota bacterium, assembly GCA_039714115.1. GTDB lineage: Bacteria > Pseudomonadota > Gammaproteobacteria > Beggiatoales > Beggiatoaceae > Thiomargarita. The sequence goes on from JBDLJY010000199.1 coordinate 10,199, forward strand.
CTCTTTAAAGTGACAGGTGCCGAATCATCAACGATGAGTGCCTGTCCTTGTCGCTCTTCAATCATTTCATCATTTTTCAGATGCAAGGTGCGAGGGACTACACTATCGCCGGGAGACAGTACCTCATCGCGTCCCCAAATGCCATCGGTTTGTGCCACCACGCCACAAACTGACCACTGATCTTCCGGAGCTTGGCAAAAAGACAATACAGCAGGGGAATCATTCAGTCGTACATCAGCGACTAACTGATTATCTTGCTCAGTCAAGCTGATATTTTCACAATGCTGATCATTCACACAAAGTTGATACTGACACGCTTTATGCACATCTACGGGTAGATTTAAATCTTCGCTCAATTCTCTATAATGATAAAAGAATTTATCAATCCGGTAAATATCAACACCCTCGCCCGATTCTTGCCCAAAATACGCCTCAATACCGAGAATGTCATCCGCTTGCAATTCAAGCCATTGTGCATATTGACAACTAAAGCCTCCAAAACAAGTTAGCGAGCCCCCCGGCGTAAAAGCATCACCTTGTCTGCGCTGGTCATAATAGACTAAACCATCATTGAGCAGAGTATAAGCTTCTGGCAGCACCGACAAATGATCGGTATTACTAATATTGATATCAATACTCACGCGCCCCGCTTCGGGGTGAATATTTCGAACCTTGTCATTGGTTTCGTAATCAATCATTTGCTCAAGAATATTTAGCAAGTCAGTGGTAGATTGGCTAAATCCAGTCAACCCCGATTTCACGTTTTGCAAGAGATTATAGAGATCGACGCGAATACGCTGGTTCTCGGTAGAACGCAATGAAGGCAACCGACCCGATTCTATCAGGGGATAGCCGGGGGCACGAATAATGTCACGACTTAGCGTTTGATAATCTGAAAATGTATTTTGCTTGAACAAGTCTTTGAATTCACTAGCAAAACACTTTAAGGTCTTGCTAAACGACGGTAACAGGCTCAGATCAAACACACTGTAGGTGATTTGTGAAGTCTCAAAAGTGCCTTTATTTTTCGTATGTTGAATGTAACCCGTTTTGACCAAGCTACCAAAAGCTAGGCCATTGTCGGGAGGGGAAGCGCCGATGTTGCTCAACAGATGGGCATAGTCAATACCGTGCCCCGGCTCCAGTTCCGCAGAACCCGCCATCACATTGGCAAGCCTTGCAGTGACTTCAGCTACTTCAATAGAAGCCATCAAACAAGCGTCGTAAACGACAAGATCAAATGGATTTTCTATCTGTTGACGGATAGAACGATAGGCTTGATCCAATTGCTTGAGCGTCATCATTTTTCCATTGCCAGCCGGAGAAGTATCTTTGCCATAGCCTTGTGTGCCACCCCCATGATTCCACAGAATCAGGGCATAATGTTGGGCGGGAAAATTAGCTTTTGACCAAATGACAAAATCGCTTAGGGTTTGTGGATCACCCATGTTTTTCTCTCCTAAGTCGGATAAGACGTATTGTTGTCCGTTTTCGATGAGAGAACGCTTGACAGTTGTCCAACCGTTGCGAGTTGAGCCGCCAGTCGTGATGACGAGATTGGTAGTATTATTGGACGAGGCGGTGCCTTGTAGCATTTCTAGGATGTCTTGACTTGCCCAATGAGCCCCTGCTTCTAAGTCGGAGCCAACCATATAAACCATGACTGTCCAAGCTTTTTCCGGTTTAGGCAGTTCGGTAAAACCATCGAAGAATCTGACAATACTGTTTCGTTGTATGAGATCGTCAAGTGAGTTTCCAATACCGGCGTAAATTTGAATATCATGAAGGACTGAGTTAGGAAAGGGCCCTAAACAGATTGGTTCTGAGAGGTATTCAGAGAATACCGGCACATCATTACCCGATAACCACTGAGTGAGAGTGAGCCCACCCTCTGGTATTGGTTCAACGAATAGTATCTCAGCCAGTGGGGTAACGGCAGCAATATACAAATTATCGGCAAAATACAACGGACTCAGTTCAAATTTTTGGGTATCATATTCAAAACAAAAACGAACACTTGAAATTTGGTCCCCTTCTGGCGTGATGTTAATAGCCGCAAAATCATAAAGGGCTAGTGCTTGACTGGAAAATGTGAAAATTAATAAAAAAATTAATTTTTTCATTGGATAAGTCCTCATTGTTCGTGCAAGGTCAATGCCATTCCGTTAAAAATCAGATTTTTTGAAAAAATAGGATTTTTTT
>JBDLJY010000200.1:0-12396 GCA_039714115.1 Pseudomonadota bacterium
GTTTTAAAGTCGCCGAAAATTATCGGGCTATTGAAGCAGAAGCACAAGAAAAAACCAAGCTTTTGCGTCAAATAGAAAAACAAATAGCGGTGTTGCGTTATGTTTGGGAAGATACGATGGAATTACTCGCTAAAGATTATGTTGTCCAAACTTCAACAAAAGCCATCCAACGCGGTCTCCTAATGACAACCGATCCCGGCGACTTAGTCCTAAAACCAACCTGCGGGTTCCGGCACTACCGCTTACGTTGCCGAACAATCCCACCAAAGGCATTGTCAAATCCCACTCAACCGATGACATAGCCTGCTGGTTTATTGATACCAATTACAACAGCGAAAGTTTTTTCGTTAGGCAGGTATATTTTACTGGGGCTGGCGATCCGTGCAAAAAGCTCAAAAGGGCATTGAAAGCCGAGATAGACGAAACCGCTTGGTCAGAAATCTACAGCACTAAGAGCCGCCCCTTTGATAAACCCGCAACCGGTAAAATCGCGGTGAAAGTTATTAACCATTATGGGGATGAAGTGTTGAAAGTGTTTGAGGTGTGAATGCTTGGACTTGTGATTGGATGGGTAGCCATTTAGGTAAGTTTTTGCTTTATACATCTAATGTCAATGCAACGTCCTCCGACGTATCGAATCGACCTCCACGGGTTTTTAAGAAGATTTTATTGATAATGTGATGATTAAAGACGTATTACAGGTATTTGCTAAGGCTCCTAAACTGGGGCAAGTTAAAACGCGCCTTATTCCAGAATTAGGCGAAAAGGTGGCAACGGATTTGCATAAACAATTAGTTAGGCATTGCCTGCAACAGTTTAGTGATTTATTTTCTGTACAGTTGTGGTGCGCTCCTGATGAATATCATCCGTTTTTTCAGGCGTGTCAAAGAGAATTTGGGGTGAGTTTGCACCGTCAACAAGGGGCTGATTTGGGAGAACGCATGGCTTATGCTTTAGCCAGTGCTGCCCCGATGCCGGCGGTGTTGATAGGCAGCGATTGTCCGAGTTTAAAGGCGGAAAACATTCGTGAGGCTTTTGCTGCCTTGCAACAAGGTTATGCTGTGGTGTTAGCGCCAGCAGAAGATGGGGGTTATGTGTTAATAGGTTTGCAGCAAGTTAGGGCTGAATTATTCTCTGAGATGCCTTGGGGCACGTCGCAGGTGTTGACGGAGACGCGGGCGCGTTTGGGTAAATTAGGGTTGCGCTGGTATGAGTTGCCTACACAGTGGGATGTTGATCGGGCTGAGGATGTTGAGCGTTTTGTCCAAGATAAATCTTGGACTCCAAAATATTAATAAATAAATAACACTATGAATAATAAGCGCTCTGTCAATCGCCAAGTCGATTCTTTGAATTTACAGCAGGAAACTTGGCGAGTTTTTCAGATTATGGCGGAATTTGTGGAAGGGTTTGAAGAGTTGTCGAGTATTACGCCCTCGGTGAGTATGTTTGGCTCTGCCCGCTTTGCTGCGGATAATCCTTATTGTCGCTTGGCTGAGGAGATTGCCCGTGATTTGTCTGATGCGGGATTTTCAGTGGTGACAGGCGGTGGTCCGGGTATTATGGGAGCCGCTAATAAAGGGGCTTTTGCGGGAGGCTCACAGAGTATTGGCCTAAATATCACTTTGCCATCTGAACAAAAAGCCAATCCATATCAAAATATTTCATTGAATTTTAGACATTTTTTTGTGCGTAAGGTGATGTTGGTTAAATATGCGTCGGCTTGTGTGGTGCTGCCGGGGGGATTTGGCACTTTAGATGAGTTGTCAGAAGTCATTACTTTGGTACAAACGAATCAGACTCAACGGGTGCCTATTATTTTGGTGCAAAGCGCGTTTTGGCAAGGTTTGCTTAATTGGTTTAAAGATGCTCTGGTAGCGCATAAAACTATCAAGCCGGAAGATTTAAATTTAATCACGGTGGTTGAGAAGTCTAGCGAAGTGGTGGAGACGATTTTTAATTTTTATGAGGTAAAATCGAGGTTATGAGTTATGGAATCGTTACATTTTTCTGAACTGTTGGAGAGTATCAATCAGCATAGTTCGTCCAAGGATAAAAAAGCCTTGGTACAAACGGCGGCTGGTAAAAATACTTTTACCAGTTATCAGGTATCGGAAATGCTTGATAAATTTGCATTTTCTAAGGATCAGCTACAGACATTGGAGGTTCTCCGCCCCAGAATTTCAGATACAGGAAACACATTTCAACTTATGGATGTGTTTACTTTTGCTAAAGATAAGAAAAGGGCAAGTCAGTTACTTGGACACCCAGAAGTTGTGGAATCTGCGCTGAATATGTTAAAGCATAGGGAGTTATCCCAAGGTGTGGAGATGCCAGCGGCGATGGGGCAGTCAGATTTTTCGGGGCTGTTGGTGGCGCTGGATGGGCAGTCTTTTCCAAAGGATAAACTTTATTTGATAGAACTTGCCGCTTTCCGCAATACTTTTACTTCAAATCAGGTGGTGCTGCTTCTTGAAAAATTAAAATTTTCTCGGCATAAACTGAAAGCATTAAGTATTATCCATTACCGAATCACTGATCCAGAAAACAATTTTCATATCATAAGCGCGTTTGTGCGTGGTTTAGATAAAAAAAGGGCGAGTGAGTTGCTTAAGTAGTTCGTTCGGTTCTTGGGAACCAGAGAAAAAACTGAGCCGGTTGCAAACCTGCTCCGGCAAGTTAAAATGGGCTGCGTTGTAAGACTTAATTTTCGTTCTTGCCAAGATAAATCTTGGACTCCTAAAGGCAACTTCTGTTATTTTACCCTATATCTCATTTTCAACCTTATAGTTACCATTAATAACTTTTCTTGTAAATCACAATTTTTTGGTCTATCTTTTTAAATAAGAGCTACTGGATTTGGTATCCTAAGTACCTCTGATTTTTTGGAGTCCAAGATTTATCTTGGAATTTATAACGGAGCAATGATGACAATTGAAAAATACATACGCTTTGGCGCATTCCTATTGCTTTATGCAGTGAACGCCTCTGCCGCCTATCTGACTGGGCCAAATCAAGGAGATTCCTTTGATATTGCACACAACTACCTTAACGCGAACCGGGCAGTTTTGGGTCTTAGCGAAGCTGATCTGTCCAATAGTGTGATCAAAGACCAATATGTGACAGCGCATAATGGTGTGACACATATTTATCTGCGTCAGCAACATGAAGGGATTGAAGTCTTTGGCGGTGATATGGCAATCCATCTCGCCAGTGATGGTAGTATTATTAAGCTAGACAATCAGTTTATTCCCGGCCTCGCTCGGCTAATTAATACGACAACTCCGTCGATCTCAGGCATTCAGGCTGTCGAATACGCTGCTCTGCATTTAAGTCTAGATATAACAACTGAGCTTGTCGTTCGACAAAATTTTGGCGGTGCCGATCAATCCATGATCGTGACTGACGGTGGCATTTCTCTGGATGACATCCCTGTCAGGCTCGTGTATCAGCAAGTGATTGGCAGACGCGGAGTGCGTCTGGCGTGGAACGTTCGAGTGCGCCAGCACAATCATTGGGACAATCTGCGGATAGATGCTGTCACTGGCAAAACACTCTCCCAAAATGATTGGATTGTCAACGAGAATGATTATCGAGTAATCCCCCCTCCTTATGTCGCTCCTGAAGATGGCGTTTCTGATCCATGGCCCTTGGTGAATGTGCTGGCCGATGCCACGGCTTCTCCCTTTGGTTGGCATGATACTGACGGCGTAGCTGGTGCCGAGTTCACCGATACTCGCGGCAATAATGTGTATGCCCAAGAAGATACTGATGCTAACAATAGTGGCGGTTTTCGTCCTGATGGTGGTGATAACTTGATTTTTGATTTTGCTTGGGATCAGGCTTTAGAGCCTTGGGAAGCTACCAATCAAGAAGCCGCCATTGTCAATCTGTTCTACTGGAATAATATCATACACGATGTTTTTTACCACTACGGCTTTGATGAAGTCAGTGGTAATTTCCAAGAAAATAACTATGGTAATGGCGGAGCGGGTGGTGATCCGGTTCAGGCAGATGCACAAGATGGTTCGGGCATGAATAACGCTAACTTTGCGACACCGTCCGATGGTTCAAAACCACGCATGCAAATGTTTCTCTGGGATTATACTTCACCTGAACGCGATGGTGACTTTGAAAATAGCATTATCATCCATGAATATGGGCATGGCATTTCCAATCGTTTGGTAGGTGGCCCCAGTAATGCGAATTGCTTGTGGAATAGTGAGCAAATGGGTGAAGGTTGGAGTGATTGGTTGCCCCTGATTCTAACCACTAAAGCCGGCGAGACTGGTACAACCGCCCGTGGTATAGGGGCTTATGTATTGGGTCAGTTACCGGATGGCGCGGGTATCCGTCCAGCCCGTTACACCACGGATATGACTGAAAACTATTACACTTATGGTGACATTGGCAGTTTGCGTATTCCGCATGGCGTGGGCTTTGTCTGGGCGACCATGCTATGGGAAGTGCATTGGGCGCTGATTGACCAATATGGCTTTGATCCAGATATATACACGGGGAGTGGCGGTAATAATCTGGCTATTCAATTGGTTATTGACGGTATGAAGTTGACTGCTTGCAATCCGGGCTTTGTTGATGCTCGCGATGCGATTTTGGATGCTGACCAAATTAATAACGGGGGTGCCAACCAATGCCTTATTTGGGAAGCCTTTGCCAAGCGTGGTTTGGGTTACAGTGCTGAGCAAGGCAGTACTTTTAGTGCCAGTGATGGTACGGAAGCCTTTGATCTGCCAGCAGAGTGCTTGCAAAGCTTAAAGATAAGCAAGACGGCCAATCCTTCGCCGCTTCAGGCGGGAGGTTTGTTGGATTATACCTTAGAAGTGCATAATGACACTCTGGGAACGTTGACGGCTGTCACTATCACTGATAATGTGCCAGCCGATACCACGTATGTTCCAGATTCAGCGGATTGTGGTGGCAGTGAGAGTGGTGGCATAGTGAGCTTCCCGCTGGGCACGATGAATAGTGGGGACATGGCTAGCTGCACTTTCCAGGTTCAAGTAGATGCGAGCACAACTGTGTTGTTCTCTGACGACTTTGAAGGTGGTTTTGGTAATTGGGCGATGACAGGCTTGTGGAACGATGAAAATGAAGCCGACACTTGCGGAACAATGGTGGCACCCTTCCCTAGTTCTAGTAATGCCGCGTATTTTGGTGATGAGACGTCTTGCACATATTCCACGGGTGCGACTGAGAGTGGTACACTCAGTATGGTCACTCCTGTGCTTTTAAGCGGAACGGTTCCAAAACTCACTTTTTCAAGCTATGAAACGACTGAGGGATACACAAAATATGATAGGCGCTTCGTTGAGATTTCCAAGGATGGCGGGACAAACTGGATAAAATTAGGCGAACTAAATACCGAAAACGTTTGGTATCAGGCGAGCTTCGATTTGACCCCTTACATTGGTGACAATGTATTGATTCGTTTCCGCTTTAAGAGTGTAGATGAGGAGCAGAATGGCTACTTTGGCTGGATGGTAGATAATGTTGAAATTGTTGATGAAGTGGCGATTTTCAACGAGGCTTGCGTTGAAGCCAATGAGGGCGACTCTGATTGTGCAAGTGTTACGACAGTGGTAATGGCTAACCCGGGTATGCTTCAATTATCAGCCGCTAGTTACAATGTGGATGAGAGTGATGGTTTTGCTACAATTGAAGTGATACGTGCTGGTGGCAGTGCGGGTGCGGTGACGGTGGACTATGCCACTAGTGATGATACGGCGACTGCGGGCAGCGATTATACCGAATCTACTGGGATATTGAAGTGGGCAAACGGCGAGATTGCTAACAAGACTATTACAGTAGATATCACTGACGATGGCGAGATGGAAGGCGATGAAAGTTTCTTTGTGAGCTTGGACAATCCTACAGGTGGCGCAGAATTAGGTTCACCAGAGACGGCAGAGGTGACGATCATGGATCATGATGCAATAGCTTTTAGCTGCAAGCAAGTCACCGAAATTCCAAAAAAGGAGTGTAAAGCCCTTGTCGCTCTCTATGACAGCACTGATGGTGATAACTGGCTGGATAACACGGGGTGGAAGGTGACAAATACGCCTTGTGATGATTGGTTTGGTGTCACTTGTAAGAAGGATTATGTAAGGAAAATAGAACTACCTTCCAACAATCTCAAGGGTTCTATCTCGGCAAAGTTTTTTAAATTGAAGAAGTTGGAAATTATCGATCTGTCGAACAACGATCTCAATGGCTCAAGCTTGAATAAATTCAATAAATTGAATAAATTAGAAACTCTGTTGCTGAAGAAGTGCTACTTGAGTGGAACAATCCCCGATTCTTGGATGACGAATCTAACGAGGTTGGAGACGTTAAATTTAAAGAAGAATTGTCTGGATACAGAGGTTTCTTCCGCTCTTAAAGATTGGCTTGATGGGCTCAATAAGGGTTGGGATAAGCCTAAGAATCAAAAACGTTGTAATCCCTGAAACCTCAGCTAATCTCGTCCAAAATAAATTTTGGACTCCAACCCTATTAATTGTTTTTGGAGTCCAAAATTTATTTTACTTCAAATAATTGACGGTTCGGTTATTGATTTTTCCCAGTCTGCACAAACAAAGGATGCACAGTGACACCCCTTGCATTATCAATGTAATCGGCTTCAAACAGTTGGCGATTCTTTTCATCAACGCTTTCAATAAATAAGACTAACCAAATTTCAGTCACGGATAATTCTTGTCCATATTTTGCGGCTTGATCCAAGGCTTTTCGATAGCTCCGTTGATTGGCAAAACTTTTTAGCTCTAATCCAAACAATTGCCCTGCATAACGTATTAATAAATCAATTTGCCCATTGCCCGTCGGAAATTCAGGAAAAACTTGTACATCATAGCCGCGGAAAAAATTGACCAAATAGAGATAAAAATGAAAATGAAATACTGCTTCATAGACACGTAGATCATTTTTACGACGGGGAGCTTCTTTCAACACCAGTTCTCGATTGGCTTGCAAATATTGCTCATATCTTACCAATAATTGACGGATGTTGAGACTCTCATCGGTAATCGTATCTGACAATTCCTCAAATGGATCATATAACCTACCCATTTGGTGAAACTGTTCTCTGGCAAAATAGTTGAACAATTGCTTTTGTACATAAGGGCAAGCAAATTTTACATAATTTTCACCCAAGCTGATTTGCTCAACTGAAACAACCCCATTCATATAGAGAAAGTTGATGATAGGATCATGGTAGGTGAATTTTATTTTCGTTTCTGTTTGGAACAATTCCAAAACAAACGGTTTGTAAGGTTCTTGTTTCGCCTTGCTGATGATATTTAGAATGTTGTTATTAGGCAGCAAGTCAAGTGCATTGGCATAAATCCCTTTAAAATGCGCCATCGTAATCGGTTGGTTGGTGGCTTGATTATAGGTTTCCGTCAACAATTCTCCGAACCAGTTTGTGAGTCCCGGTTGCCCTTTAAATTCATACCAGATACGTTCGATAACTTCTGGATCAATTGATTGTCCACTTTCTTGTTGATATTGGTTGAAGAGGTAAGTTACTTCATCATGAGTCAAATTAGGAATATGTACGCTGCGCTGGACGTTGAAAGGCGAACCTTTGACATTTTCTACGCCCAAGACGGCACGTACTCCGATTAATGCCATGCTATGTAATAAATACTTTTTTTCGGCTGTTGATTTATGTACTTGGTTTTGGCGAGTATTATAAATATGACGAAAAACGGCGACTATCCTGGCGATCACAGTTTGTTCAAGGGCATCAAATTCATCCAAAATCAGGATCAAGGGCTTAGTGAGGATACTCCGTTCAAATAATTGATCAAAATCGTCTAAGCTGTTTATGGAGAGATTCTTGTCTAAGTTCAATTCTTCGATCAATTTTCGGGCAATGAGTTGAGCTACACGATTGCTATCTGTCACTTCAGTAAGAAATTGCAAGCTGAGGATAACGACATCAAATTGGGTTTCTTGCTCAAGTGTTAAAAACACTTCGCGCATGATCCAAGTTTTGCCGGTTTGACGAGGCGCCCAAACGGTGATGTAATGTCCACCTTTATTGGGATCATTACCTAATAATTGTTGATAGGCAAAATCTATCAATTCTTGACGGGGAACGTGATAATGTAGTTCCCGATCAATTGGTCCATAAGATGAAAATTTCCGCATTTTTTTGTCTCCGATAATATTCATTTAAATTATAAATTTAAATGAATCCTATTTTAATTGCAACAACCATACAATTTGTTTATGGCTGTAAAGTAGAACTTTTAGAACCCAGTACATGGATTTACGCCCTAAAAACGCTCAAGCCCCGTATTTATTGACTTGAGCCATTTTACCCTCGATTTCAAAATAGCCATCACTCAATCGCTTAATCATTAATAAGAGATGAGACTGAATTAAGTCAATTCTCAAATAGCTTTTAAAATACCGGAGCATCTCCAAAGTAAGCAGCGTTGTCGATTCCAAAGTTGTTGGAGTGAGATTGACGCTCAGTTAAAATTTGAGTCAAAACGCTCAAGCCCCGTATTTATTATATCTGTCATCTAGTTTTGCTCCGACTAGCTTGAATAATAAAAACACAATAAAGTGGGCAACCACCTTGCCCACCTCTGAGAACGTTTTTGCTGGCTACCATAAAAAAAATGCTTTGTATTTTATCCTTTATTGTGTTATAAAGACATGCGCCGCAACCCGGTGTCCATACGATTCGGGCTTGAGCGAGGGACACACAACCCGTGGCTTCGTTGATATTTCGGGAATAAACTTGTTGTTTTGTTTGCTTACTTAAAAGCTCTGTAAGGGTGTCCCTTTGCTTAAGGTGTGTTCGGCGCGGAAGTGAGCAAGCGTAGGGTGCGTCCCACGCACCAAGGTATGTAGATCATGGAAAGATGGTGCGTAGGACGCACCCTACACTTGCTAAATTTAAAACTAAAATGGTTGACAATGGGATTAACAATGGAGTACAATGCTCATCCCTCTTTTGGACCTTAATTTTCGAGAGAAACTGCGTGGATATTTATGGCAAGGACGTTTCCAATGGATGAAGACTACTACCATATAGATTGCCCCAACTTTGACGTTGTTTTGGCTTAATGGGGGTTAAGGGATTTATCATGTTGTTGCATTTGGCTACACAAGCTACATAGGATAAAGAAAAATGTTTTTAAAGAAAATTACCATAGAAAATTTCCGAGTTTTAAAAGACGTAGAAATAGAATTTGAAAAAGAATTTACGCCTACTATCTTTCCATTGGGAAGCCTTAATGGTGGAGGGAAAAGCACTCTTTTACAATTAGTCTTTATTTTATTACATTGTTCGTTTAAACAAGAAAGACATCAATATTTAGTGAATCTGTTATCGACATTAAATGATACCGTAACTACGTTGGCAAAATTTGATATCTACTATGAAAATAAAGAATTTTATTTAGAGTTTATTGTGTCTCATAATCCTTATTATGAAGATGAATTTGGAGAGTTCCACACTTTCCAGTACAGCGACGAATATGATTTTTTAAGAAAGCAATCTTCGGAAGAATTGTATATTGCTAGTACTGGTAACGAGACTACATTATTATGTAAGACTAACCTTAATGATACAAATATTTTGCCGAAACTTTCGGATAAAGTCTATTTAGCTGCTCCAACTACACAAGTTTTTTTATTTTTGTCTAAGCAAGAAAAAGAAGGCTTGTTTTCCAAAGAAAATATAATAAATTATGTGAATAATATGAACGTAGCCAAAGAAAAATTAACAGGTTTTTTTCCTTATTATTTTGCACCAACCGATTTGATTATTAAAACTTTTGAAAAAGCAAGGGATAAAGATTTTAATTGTGCTTTAAAAAATGGAAAATATGGAGATAACTTAAAAAAATTAACTACAGAGTTAAATAATTTTTTTAATGATAAAACCATCACTGTCAATGAACAACTTTCAAGCATTATATTTAAATTAAAAAATGATAATAAAGAATTATTGCCGGAGGATTTGAGTCATGGAGAATTAAAAAAGTTAAGTATCTATATTTGGTTAAAATATTATGACATAGAGGATTCCCTCGTCTTAATAGATGAGATAGAAACTGGTTTACATCCAGATTGGCAATATGAAATTGTAAATGAATTACAAGAATGGGGAAAAAATAATCAATTTATTTTAGCTACCCATTCTTATGAACTGTGTCAGGCTTTAACACCATCCCATGTAAAAGAATTAGAGCCTAAACTAATGAATAGCAAAAAGATATAAACATGAGTTTAACCACATATGAATTAGAAAGTAATGTCAAAAATATTATATCCTCAAGAAGGATAAAAAATAAGGCGGTAATTTTATGTGAAGGTGATATTAGCAGCGTAAAAAACGTTGGATTAAACCCAAGCATGTATAGAAAGCTTGAACGTAAACCAGATGCAGATTTCTATAAAGCCTGTTTACCCAGAAATATGAGGAGAAACAACGCGCCGCAATTTTTTAATTGTGGTGGTAGAAGTGATGTCATTAAAGTTTATTTAAAATTAAAAAAATTACATCAAACTCCTCAAGAAGATAGTTTTCTTGACATCAAGAAACTTTTTGCAATTAGAGATTTAGATATTCAAAAAGCAAACATAGACAATTATTCCTTTCAAGATACCGAGAAAATTTTTTATAACCTATATAATGAGTTAGAAATAAATCATAACAACATAGATAACCATATCATATTTACCACAGGTTTAATTCATAAAGAAGCCTATTTTTTACTGCCTGCCTTGAAGGAGTTTTTTGACAACTATAAAAACCCGTTGTTTTATGGAAATGATGAATTCCGTCTGAGCAAAATATACGCTGATATTATTAAAGATATTGATAAAGATCAAGATTTGATTGAAAATTTTGATACAGTTTGTAACAGAATTAATTTTTCTGAATTAAATACTTCTACTGTAAGTGAATTAAAAAAATCTTTTCTGAATAAAATTAATGATGATATAGATGACAAATTAATATATATTTTATTCTTGATAAGAAAGATTAAGCCTTATTGGAAAAAAATAGATACCGATGAAAATATAGAAGCATACAAATTGAGGGAACAATTAGCATTGGAAATAGCAAAGTTTTACGCAGACAAGGATGATGATAAGTTTCATATCACAGCTATTTTGAAATCAATCTATAAACAAGCATATGGTGAAATATAAATTCAAGCAAGCTCCGGGAGCATCCTACGCACCATCTTTTCGGCAGCAAAAACTTTTGCCTCGAAACCATGATCTACACCTTTACCAAGGTGCGTACACCCTACGCTCCAATGCCATTAAGTTAAGGATAAATTATTGATTTTAAAATACAAAAAACCTATTTTCAAAACCTATTCTGGTTTTTTTTTTAACATAGCTGCTCCGTTAAAAATCCGATTTTTACGTCTTCTCTCCAATAAAATCAATCAGTTGTCCTTAACTTAATGGCATTGATCCTGTGCGTGGGACGCACCCTACTCGCTTGTTTGAAACATTTCCAAAACAAACGGTTTGTAAGGTTCTTGTTTCGCCTTGCTGATGATATTTAGAATGTTGTTATTAGGCAGCAAGTCAAGTGCATTGGCATAAATCCCTTTAAAATGCGCCATCGTAATCGGTTGGTTGGTGGCTTGATTATAGGTTTCCGTCAACAATTCTCCGAACCAGTTTGTGAGTCCCGGTTGCCCTTTAAATTCATACCAGATACGTTCGATAACTTCTGGATCAATTGATTGTCCACTTTCTTGTTGATATTGGTTGAAGAGGTAAGTTACTTCATCATGAGTCAAATTAGGAATATGTACGCTGCGCTGGACGTTGAAAGGCGAACCTTTGACATTTTCTACGCCCAAGACGGCGCGTACTCCGATTAATGCTATGCCATGTAATAGGTAATCCTTTTCAACAGATGATTTGTCTAGTTGGTTCTGACGATTGTGGTAAATATTCCGAAAAAAACCGACTAACCCAGCGATAACCGGTTCTGGAAGACTATCAAACTCATCCATCTAAAATGCCATTAAGTTAAGCACAAATCACAGCTCAAAAAAAAACGGAGTACAGCAAAATGTCGCTATACTCCGTTTCTTAATGCCGGAGCAGGTTTGCAACCTGCTCCGTCACGTTGGACAAAACGTTGTCTCGTAGAGAACTTGGATTGCAAATAACTACAGGGTTCAATAAAGACAAGCCGTTTGAGTCTCATCCCAACCCGGATTTCGCTCATCAAGCCATTTTTTCAATTTCTTGGAAACCTTGGTTTTCAAGCAGTTGTCGTTCACGTTGATCTCGGCAGTGTAGTCCCCTAAAGTCAGTTCCGTGGCATTCAACAGTACTGTCACTTCTACTGAGCCGCCCGGCGCAATCTCACCTGAGAAT
>JBDLJY010000201.1:0-12345 GCA_039714115.1 Pseudomonadota bacterium
CTTTAATTATGATATAATTAAAAAAATTTTGGAGCTAAAATTTCTAATTATAAGTCTAGGTTTTACCAGTCTAACATTCCAGACTGAACCACTAATACCTGCCTTCTTGAACTTCCCTAAGTTCCGAAGCATACACTACTACAAATAATTATTGTCTGTCAAGAACTTTTTTAATTGGTTTTCATTTTGTGGTTTTGGTGTTTAATGCTAACTGTTTTAGTCACTAAACCGTGATTTCTATGATCACAAATTAGATAGCAGGCGGATAGTAAATTAGATATTTATGCCATGATTGGGATACCTTATAGTTCACAAAAGTATTGATAACTATTTGCATGTTAATACTTTATGCAAACGAGGCTGTACCTACCCTCTTGAAAGCATGATGAGGGTCTCCATAAAAGTTATGGGCGACTTCTTCTAGCCAAAAACAAGCCATTGTCCGTCAGCTGTCAAAGTAACCCTAAGCTTCCATTAGGCGAGGGGATTAAGGGCTGATAGTTCCCTTATTCACACTGTTGAAATGTCTGCCTCATTACGTGGACATGAAATAGTTGTCAATAGAATTGCTATCTCTTACTACAAATCGCCTACATGACGCGACTGCACAAGTGTTAAGGAAAACCTGCGGGGTTGCCAAAAACCGCAGGTCTTAATTTTTAGGTTAGTTGACTACGAGTAGTTGCTCAGCCGTGAGTAAAAAAACGCCCTCTCCACCGTGTTGAAATTCTAACCATAAGAACGGCACATCGGGATATTGTTCTATAAGGCTGGCTTGACTGAGCCCCACTTCGACAATGAGTACGCCTTGTGGTGTCAAATATTGGGCGGCTTCGCGTAGGATTTTTTTGACAAAAAACAATCCATCTTCTCCCGCCTCAAGCCCAATCCTTGGCTCATGGTGATATTCATCGGGCATCGCTTGCAATTCTTGGGCATCCGCATAAGGGGGATTGCAGACAATTAAGTCGTAATGTATCCCCGCCAAGTTGGAAAATAAATCGGAATGCACTGTATGTACGCAGTCTTCTAGTTTGTATTTATTAATATTTTGCTGTGCAACCTCAAGGGCATCAGGTGACACATCCACGGCATCGATCTCTGCGTCTGGAAAGGCTAACATGGCACTGGCTATGGCGATGCAACCGCTGCCGGTACATAAATCTAACACTCGCTTAACTCTATCGGGTTTAACCCAAGGCTCAAATCCTCGTTCTATCAATTCCGCCGTTGGTGAGCGGGGTATCAAGACGCGCTGATCAATATAAAAGGGCATGTTAGCAAACCAGGCTTCATGGGTGAGATAAGGGGCTGGGATTCGTTCTCGCACTCGCCTATTTAAAAGTTCAAGCACTGTTCGCTTTTCTGAGTATGTCAGTCGCGTGTGCCACAAAATATCAGGGATTTCTCTGGGTAAGTGTAAGGCGTGTGAAACTAGCACGACGCTTTCATCTATAGCATTATCGGTACCATGTCCGAAAAATAATTGTGCTTTATTAAATTGGCTTGCGCCCCAACGTATAAAATCACCCAGGGTGTGTAGTTCATCAATTATGTGTTCCATAAAATTTAATCTCTCAATCTATAAATTTAAATAATTTAACATATAAAAAAAATTTATATAAAAATTTTGCTCAAGGGCTTGCATTAGATCGCAAAGTTTATTAAAATGCCCCCCGCTGATCGGAGGGGGCGAGAATTTGAGTGGCACCCCCCAGAAATTTTTTTTCAATTAGGTGTTGATCTCATCTGAGAATTGGTGTATAGTACGCAAAAATATTGACAATTATTGACATATTAATACTACTTATATTTATGATATTATAACATATGTTTGATGTCATAAAGAACATGCAAAAAAAACTTGACATTATTTTTATAATTTGGTTTAATGAGCACACTTGAGGTGGTTAGCCTTCCACATCAAAAAAACGGGCTCAAGGAATATGTTACCTGAGAACTCAAGTGCGTAATATGTTACCATGAGTCTGTCCATGCACCACATGGTGGGCGAGTGGATAAAGGGTTGATGGCTCCCCTATTCACATTGTTGAAATGACTGCGGAAACGTGGGCATGTCAATAATTGTCAATAAAATTGTTATCTTATACGCCTATTATTGAAAATACACGATATTTTATTCCCTGGTAGCTCAGTTGGTAGAGCGGTTGGCTGTTAACCAACTTGTCGGCGGTTCGAGCCCGTCCCAGGGAGCCAATTTTTTGGTCAAGTCAAGCCTGTTCAAGTCTAAAACCAATAAGTACATCCATAACATTGGTCCCAGTCGGTCCGGTATAAATCAAATCACCACTCGCCGCTAAAAAACGTCCCGCATCCGCCCTTTCCAAACATAGTTGCGCCTCAAGGCCCTCTCGACTCCCCCGCGCCAAGGTTCCACCATCCACTAAAGCACCCGCTACATCCCCGGGGCCATCATTGCCATCAGTACCCGCCGCTAATAAAAATACGTCATCCCGCCCCGCCCATTCACAAGCCGCCGCTAAAGCTAAGCTTTGACAACGCCCCCCTTGACCCGGATTTTCTGGTAAATGCACCGTCGTTTCACTAGACCATATATAAATACCGGGACTGCACGCGCATAATTGTTGCGCTAAAGTACGCCCTGCCTGCTCCGCCTCGCCCACTATCAAAGTATCATGATTAAAAATTGCATAACTGAGACTCCTTGCTGCCAGCCGTGCGGTGGCGGGACGAGCAATGATATGTTGTTTAATATTTGTGAAACTGGCGGGTGGCGTGAGCAAGCCTGAGCCAATGGCTTGTAAATCATCGCCGGGCACATCGGAAATCAGCAAATTCAATACGCGATGCCCCTGTAAATAAGTGGCTAAACGTCCCCCTTTGATAGCGGATAAACTTTTGCGGATTTTATTCATCGCATGGATGTCCAAGCCCGACGCGAGTAACCAACGATTGACTTGTTGCAAATCGGCAAGGCTGACACCGAGGGTTAACACTTCAACGAGGGCAGACGCTCCGCCCGATATTAAAAATAATACGGGATAATTGGGGGGCAGATTTTCAATAAAATCTAATAATGCTTGCCCGGCTGCCAGACTGGAGGCATCGGGCACAGGATGGGCGGCTTCTAAACAAGTGATGGGATAGCCTTGCACAAGTGGCTTGTCTAAATGACCATATTTTGTAATCAGCAGGGCGTGGCTGATGTGTGATCCTAAGACATCAAATGCTCCGGCTGTCATCTGGGTAGCCGCTTTGCCGATGGCGATTAAGGCAAGGGGCGCGGTGTATGGATATTGACGTAGATAGGCGGCAACAGTCTTGCGTCCGTTGACGGCATTCAGTATGTTGTTATATATATGTACTAAATGCTCACGGGGGATAGTAGGTGTGTGCATGAGGTTTTTTTTTTTGGGCGTAGAAATCAGTTTTAATTTATGATATAAATCTCTAGTGTTTAGGAGTCCTAACTTTAGTTTAGTTTGGGCGCCCAGAATTATTTTAAAACGAGACTGTGACTATGTACAAATTTTTCCAAGCTTTTATTCTCCTCGGTTTACTGACGGCATGCGCCCACAATGCCTTCATACAAACCCTATCTCCACAAGTCAGCTTGGCGGATTTTAGTGTCGCTAAGATGGGCTTGCTTGAGCAAAACTATCGGCTCAGATTGCGTATCAAAAATCCCAATTCCTTCCCTCTGCCTATCATGGGCATGACTTACCAATTACATCTCAATGATCAGGAATTCGCTAAAGGCGCAAACAAGCAATCCCTCACGATTCCCGCCTTGGGAGAAAATTTTTTAGATATCGAAGTCACCAGCAACTTAATGCGTACTATTGGGGGATGGAGTGACTGGGCAAAGGTGTTCAAGCGTCATTTTAACTATCGGCTGTCGGGTAGCGTGAATATCATGGAAGGGGCTCCTTCAATTCCCTTTGAATATCAAGGTAAGATCCCTTTGGGGAGACTTTGAAGCTAACTGATAATAACTCATTGATATTTTTATGGTTAATACGCTGACACCATGCCCTTTTTGTCACATAAACGACAATCAATTTATTTTTCAGGACGACTTAGTGATGACTATCAGGGACAGTTATCCCGTCTCACTTGGTCACAGCCTGATTATTCCCAAACGCCATATCCCCTCTCTGTTTGATGCTACCGATAAGGAACAGATAGCGTTATTACGTGCTTTACGCACGGCTAAGATAGATTTGAGCCAACAATACGCCCCCGACGGCTACAACATTGGGATTAATGACGGCTTGGTGGCGGGGCAAACGGTAATGCACTTACATATTCATTTGATACCCCGTTATACCGGCGATTGCACTGATCCGCGTGGCGGAGTGCGGTGGATATTTCCTGAGAAAGCAGCCTATTGGTTATCGTGAGAACTTCAGAACTTATTAAAGGAAAATTTTTATGTCATTGGAAACCTTTGGCGAAGAACAGATTTACAACTTCGAGCGCATCGGTAGCTTTGGCCGATTTTATAGCGGCGAATCCTTTCCTATTGAATATATAATGACCACTTTCTCATCGGCTGAGTTGTTTGAACTCACCTTTGCCAGAGATATCCGCCCCGACAAAATTGATTTTGAACTCCTGATGCAACGCGACATCGACGAAGAACGTGTGCGCCTTGAAATGGAGCCTTATTTGAACCCCAACTCGAAAAAAATCACGCCCGCCGAAATCCGATCAAGATCAGTCTTTTTTCCACCCCTACTCGCTGCCATTGTGCCCACCAAAGGCAAAGCTATGGAAGCTTATTATTCCGACGAAAAATGCGACATCATACTAAATAACAATACAAGCAAAGAACACGTTATCAGAGAATGGGCGGGATTATTTCAACTCACCTATTTCCCTAGCACCAGTCCACATGCCTATCGGCTCCAGATGACGGTGGAAGATGAGCAAACAAGGGAAGTCGGCGTACAATGTGAACCTGTCAAGCTTGAAATCCGTCTAGCAAAAGGCAATGAATACGGTGCAAAACTCGTTATCATTGACGGGCAACACCGCCTATTTACACTCAAGCAAGTCTATGAAAAACACCCCCAATTACTTGAAAATCTCGGCGTACCCGTTTGCATCCTATTTGCCCCCAATGCCACCGTCCAAAAAAATAGAGAATATGCGCCCTATCGTGTCCCCACTGTCCCAGAAGTTTTTCGCCACCTCTTTGTAGATGTCAACAATACCGCTAAACAAGTCGGCGGACATTTCAATATCTTACTTTCTGATGACAGCATTGGCAATCTCGTGTGCCGCAAATTCTGTGATTATATACTCAATAATCATGGTGCAGAAGGATTAGCCGTTATCGAGTGGAATACCAAAACCAAGAGCGACTCTGCCAAAATCACACGCGCCCATTCTATCACCAGTATCGGGATTATCAACATAGCCTTAGATAATAGTATCAGAAACCGAAAGCTGCTGCTCAAATACATTTTGAAGCTAGATGACGTGAAAACTCAGCTTTATCCCAACGGAGAGGAAGAAGAAGAAGAAGTAGCGCTTGATTACCCTATCGTCCAATGGAATAAATTTTCCCTGGGTCAGAAAAATATCCTTGAAGCGCAAGTTAAAAAATACCTCATTCCCTGTCTTGAGCTTATCTTTTTTAATACCCATGAATTTGCAGTTGCTTTTGACATTTTATGCAACGAATTGAATAGTATAAAAAAACTCGCTGATAGCGATCAACCAGATGCCATAGAAGCACGGCAGGCTGTCAATCAAATTCTTGATTATATGCCAATTGGTAAAGGAAAATCGTTTGAAAGTGCGCGTCTGGTTTACCGCAATTTTGAGTCAAAAGTCAAAAAGGCAAAAGATGAGCAAGTCTCTCCCATGCTCGAATATGCCTTGTTTCAGAGAGCGATATTTGAAGCATGGGCGCAAATGTTAGATATGGCTCGAACTTGCATTCCTGATCCACGCGAAGTGAGCAAAGGCTTCGTCAAGTTATTAAACTTGGCACTCGCCGAGCGTGGCCAATTTTTTAGTCTTGAGCAAGTATATATGCAGCATACCGTTTTCAATGGTACACAAATCATTGTTCGGCAAGATACTCGAAAAATTCTCACTCAATTGCTGATGGCACATCTCGCCAATCCTTTTAATGCTAAACAAGTTTGTAGTGAAATCGGAATCACGGGCAATATTTATAAAAAACTCATTAAAAAGTTTCAGGAAAAGGGGCAAGCCGCGAAAAGTGAATTTCCAAAAAGTTATGAGATAGCCCGTAAAAAATCTTTTAAGGCGGATTATCGCGTTTATCTATCCATTGACGGAACAGAAAGGGCGGAATTAGTTGAGGCGGAAGATGAACAGAAATGTCACATACGGGAAGTCAAAGATGGGACGCGAACTAAGGCGGACGTATCAGATCGGTTTGATGTGCTAATGGCTAAACATGTGAAGTCGGATATTGAGATTGCTGTAAAAACGCTCGAAACCAGTTTGTTTGAAAACGAGTCTGTTATTTTAGAACGTCAAGGGGAATATAAAAAATCTCGTGCGGTTAAACGAAGAAATGCAAAAAAGTAGGCCCACACTTGGACGCCCAAGATAAATCTTGGACTCCGAAATGCTCTGGAGTCCAAAATTTATTTTGGACCGAAAAAAACATACTTAATCTTTCTCGTTCCCACGCTCTGCGTCAATGCCATTAAGTTAAGACAAACCTGACAGGTGTCAAAAACCTGCACCGGTGAATTTTTCCTTGAGTTTACAATGACCTGCCAGGTCTGATTTGGGGGCTTAACTTAATGGCATTGCTCTTTGCGTCGGGATCGAAATGACAAGTGGAGCGGGTTTGGGGTTTGGTTTTATTCGTTGTTGAACATTAGCTGTACTAGATTTAAACGTTACGGAGCAGGTTGCAAACCTGCTCCGGCACAAAAAAATCCAACTGTTTTTAGCCCCCTGCCCAAGATCAACAAAACCCTAGTACAGGGATTGACGAAATAAGGGGATTGGCTCAAGGAATAGCACGGAGATGATTTATCTTGGGCGTCTTGTCCAAAATAAATTTTGGACTCCTAAGCATTCCGTTAAAAATAAGATTCCGCGGGGGTAACGTTTTCTTAAATATAAGAGAAGATTTTAAATTAGGCATATCTTCAAAATCCCATTTATATTGACTTCTGTCATTTTACCCATCATTTTAAAATAGCCCTCAAATATCCGTCTCAACCGCCAAAGCTTGCGGATTTTGGACTCAGGAACCCAAACTTTAGTTAAGTCGAAATCCCCTTATTCCGTAAATCCCTGTACTAGGCTTTGCCTGCGCCTCAAGTCGATTTGCTAATGTCATACACAACCTGTTTAAAGACACGGTAGAACCAGAAGAAGTCGCCAACCTTCGCCAACGGGTGTCTGATTTGGAAATCCAATTGTCCGAGCATCCAATGTCGGAAGATTTCATTCAGATAAAACAACTGGTGACAGGTTTAAATCAGATTGTCAACGTCATGGGTGAAAGGCTCGATTCGGTTGAAAAGAGAGTGACGAAACTCGAAAATGAACTGACTTTGGTCAGAGAAACTTTATTGGCGATACAAGATACATCAACCGCCATTGCCGAACCCGTCAACAGCTTAGGTTTTAAAATCAACTTCCTTTATCGTAGCAAAGGGCAAGGCTATTTTTTACCAATTACTCAAGGCACCGTCTTGCATTCTGGAGATCATTACAAAATCCTCATTCAACCCATGGAATCCAGTTATGTGTATCTATTTCAACAGGATACAGCAGGGCAAATTATGCGCCTATTTCCGATGAAAACTTTCGCGTAACATTGAACAATGAAAACCCTATGCTTGCTAAGCAAGAATACTTTTTGCCGGCAAAAACTAAATCTTTCAAATTGGATCGCACTATTGGTACGGAAACGTTTTATTTTACTGCCTCTCGCCACCCTGATTTAGTCCTAGAAAACTTCTATGATGCGATTGAGCGGACGAGAAAAAACAATCAACCTGATCTCAGCACCGCTTTACAGGCTGAATTCACACAAACTTTGAATTTAGAGCCAAAAGGACCTTTCCTCGATGAGATTGTCGATGATGTGAGCCCTATGCAGGTGAAAAACTTTTGCACTGGTTGTGTGAATATAATGAGTTTTGAACATCAATAAGATTCGTCCACCTATCTCTGTGTTGTGCCGGACGGGGTTTTTAATGCAACCCCGTCCAGCACATTCGTCCAAAATAAATTTTGGACTCCTATCTCGTCTATAAGGAGATAATATGCGTTACCTTAGTTTGATTAGATAACAATTTTATTGACAATTATTGACAGGTCCACGTCGCCGCAGCCATTTCAACAATGTGAATAGGGGAGCTATCAACCCTTTATCCCCTCGCCGGAGCTTAGGGTTACTTTCAGATTTATCCTCGCGTCGAAATGACAATCAGATTTATTGAGCCAATTCTCTTATTTCGTCAATTCCTGTACTTATGTTTTGATGTTAGCGCATACTGGCTCTTATATATAACTACACGGATTGCATTTAAGAATGGATGATCACCGCTCAGCTTTATTCTGGCTCTTATATATTAATATGTTGTCAGATAGCAATTCTATTGACAACTATTTACATTTCGACTTCGACGCAGACAATTCAACAGTGTGAATAAGGGAGCTATCAGCCCTTTATCCACTCGCTCCCCTGCGTAGCAGGGTCGGCTCATGGTTACTTACTTAGCACTTGAGTTCTCAGGTAACTTATGCCTTGAGCCCGTTTTTTTTGATGTGGAAGGCTAACCACCTCAAGCCTGCTTATTAAACTAAATTATAAAAATAATGTCAAGTTTTTTTTTTGCGTTCTTATTTTCAATGTTAAACATTGATCGTACAGCCTATACATGTAGTATTAACATGTAAATAGTTATCAATATTTTTGTGTACTATAGTTTTTTAAGTAGCATGACATACTATTAACTTTTTAAAGATGCTCCCCTCCCCGTCAATTTGAGTTAGTTCGTGCGGCTAAGACTTAGAAAAAAGGGGCAAGCGAGTGCATCGTGAGGGCCTGCCTGTGCTCGGTTGCCCCTTTTTTCTTAGTCTTAGACGTGCGAACTAACTCAAATTCAGATTCACGGACGAATCTCTCTTCATGACGTGATCTCTAATAAAAAAATCTTATGCCCAAAATAAATTTTGGACTCCTATACAATGCCATTGAGTGAATAAAGCAACATAAGTCTCACGTCGATCTTATTATATAGTAGTATAGGGATTGATTGGGTTATTCATTAATTGCTTAAGCGTTTTAAAAGGGAGGGGATTCAAAGCTGCTCAATTTCGTCTCTTATTATATAGTAGTATAGAGTTGATTGATAGGGGTTTATTTTGTACTCAAAGTCCCTATAATGTACGTACTCACGATGAGTACATATAAACCACAAAAATTTGCAGAATTAATAGGTTGTTCAGTAAAGACACTTCAACGTTGGGATAGGGAAAATGTTCTAAAAGCTAACCGAACCTCAATGAATAGAAGATACTATACATAACCCAATACCTTGAATATTTAGGCATAAAAAACCAAGGACAGGGCCAAGTGTTCGTTTATGCTCGTGTATCAAGTTATGCACAAAAACCGGACCTAAAAAATCAAGTCTTAGCTTTGCGTGAATATTGTTATGAACATTCAATAAGGGTTGATGAATGGATAGAAGAAATTGGTAGTGCGCTCAATTATAAACGAAAAAAGTTTAACCAAATTTTTGAGCGAATTGGGACAAGTCAGCTATTTGATTGTTGCTCATAAAGACAGCTCATAAAGACAGATTAGTCCGATTTGGTTTTGAATGGTTTGAAAACTTTTGTGAACGTCATGGAACCAAATTAATGATTGTGAATGGTGATTCTCTTTCTCCAGAATCATAAATGGTTCAAGATTTATTATCCATCATTCACGTCACGTTTTTTCAGCACGGCTCTATGGGTTGCGTTCCTATAAATAAAAAACGGATAAAAGATGCTTGTATTAAGTCACAAGATACAAATAAAAAATCCAACAATTAAACAGGAACAATATTTTAGACAAGCTTGCGGCATTAGTAGATTTGCTTACAATTGGGGACTGTCTGAGTGGAAAAGACAGTATGAATCAGGTTCAAAACCAACCGCTTTAGCAGTCAAAAAGGCTTTTAATGCAATCAAACCTATTGAGTTTCCTTGGGTGTTTAATGTAACTAAATGTGCTGCTGAACAAGCATTTATTGATTTAGGTTCAGCATTTACGCTATTTTTTAAACATTTAGGCAAATATCCACGATTTAAAAAGAAAGGGGTTCCTGATTCGTTTTATCTTTCTAATGATCAATTTAAAATTGAAGGAAATAAAATAAGAATTCCTAAACTAGGTTGGGTGAAACTAACTGAAAGTCTTAGGTTTGAAGGCAAGATATTATCAGCAACCGTTTCTCGTATAGCTAACCGGTGGTTTGTTAGCATTAACATCCAGATGAATTCTGCATCACACAAGATCAGTGAAAACCAAGCTGATGCTGTAGGTGTGGATTTAGGTGTTAAAAGTTTAGCCACTTTATCAAACGGTGAAGTAATTTATGGGTCTAAACCATTAAAAAAACTAAGTCGTAAATTAGCAAAGATGCAAAGACATCTTGCTAAATGTACCAAAGGTTCTAAGCGCTATAATAAATATAAAATGAAACTAGCGCGATTACATTATAGAATCCGTTGTATTCGTCAAGACAGTTTGCATAAACTAACTCATAAATTATGCCAAAACTTTAAAGTAATATGCATTGAAGATCTAAATATAAAAGGCATGATGAAGAATCATAAACTGGCTAAAGCCGTTAGTGATATGGGTTTATACGAATTCAAACGACAACTGGAATACAAATCAAAACATTTTGGCAACTGGATTTCTGTTATTGATCGTTGGTTCCCGTCTTCTAAAAAATGTTCTAATTGTGGGAATATAATAGAAGAATTGAAACTCTCACAACGAACTTATGAATGCAATAGCTGTGGTTTGAAATTGGATCGTGATTTCAATGCTTCTATAAATATTAAAAAAGAAGGAATACGCCTTTTGGCATAACAGAGCAGCAAATACCGAGGGCTAATCGGGAATTTACGTGCGGGGACAAGACGGCTCTGTATTGGTGGGTATCCACTAATATAACCAGCTTGGTTGAATCGCAAACTAAACCGTGTTGATAATGTGACTCACATTTGATCACATCTTAGGTAGCAGATTGGACTAACCATTAATCGCTTAGACGTTTCAAAGGGATTTCAAAAGCGACTCAATTTAATCTATTGTTATATAGTAGTATAGAGATTGAGCTAACCATTAATCGCTTAAGCGTTTCAAAGGGATTTCAAAAGCGACTCAATTTCATCTCTTATTATATAGTAGTATAGAGATTGAGCTAACCATTAATTGCTTTGATGTTGGACAAAGAGAAACTTTATCCCGACGTTTGGTAGCATTTTTGTCGAAAACCGTCGGGAGCCTACCTTCTATACCAATGCCATTAAGTCTGTCCCGACGCAAGGAGAAGAAGCCTTTATTACTTATCTGTTTGAAAGTTTTACCAACAATGGATTAGAAGAAATCCAACCGGCAGCGGAAAATTTGCTTCAGAGGAAAAAGTTTTCGCGGTAGCGAAAACTTTTTCCTCTGAACCTATTTACAGGCGGAAAACCTTGAGGGCTTTATAAACCTCATCCGTGCCTTATTTGCCAAAATCCCGTATCCGCTACACATTGAGCAAGAAGCTTATTATCACTCGCTATTTTATATGATATTGGTGTTGATGGGTGTTGAAATAGATTTAGAGGTGTTGTTGGCGACTGGGCGGCGCATTGATGGCGTGTTGGCTTTTTCGGATAAAATTTATCTGATTGAGTTTACATAAGGCAAAGCGGGCAGTAAAATAAATAGCTTGGCTCAGAAAGCACTCAAGCAAATCAAGGACAAATATTATGGTGAACGGTTTTTAAATGATTCACGCCCGCGAGTGTATCTTGGAGTCGGCATTGCGGGTAAAGAGATTGGGTATAAAATGGAGAATAAACCTTAACTACAGGGATAAGTCAAAACACTTAACTACAAGGATTACATTTAAGAATGGATAAGTCAAAACACGATACTACTGGGATAATCAAACGGCAGGGAGAAGTCAAAACCGATACGATCCCCAATTAGATTGTCGTATCGATTTTGACTTATCCTTTCTTAAATATAATCCCTGTAGTTATTGTATGTTTTGACTTATCCATTCTTAAAAGCAATCCGTGTAGTTATTGTATGTTTTGACTTATCCATTCTTAAAAGCAATCCGTGTAGTT
>JBDLJY010000202.1:0-12223 GCA_039714115.1 Pseudomonadota bacterium
CTGGTTACGCTTTTGACCTGCCAGGTTTGGTTTTAACCTGGCAGGTCTTGTTTTGACTTTGGTTTTGACTTGAAGAAGTTATTTCATGCGCGATCCTTAGCTCCTAATAATCTAAAATACTTATGCCTTTATCACGTTTTCCTCGTTCCCACGCTCTGCGTCAATGCCAGTATGATAAACCCATAAAAATCAGACATCAGTCAACCCATACATATGACGTTGTAAATTATAATAAAAATTAACCTGCTGGGTATTTGTCTCCCCGTAGGTTTTCCTTAACTTAATGGCATTGACGCAGAGCGTGGGAACGAGGAAAAACATTTAAATATTTTAGTACACATTGAAAACGAATCTGGCTATGAATTGGCTTTGGATTTTGTTGAAGCTTTAATGGAAGAAATGGGAGATAATCCCAAGGAACCACGCTGGGTTTTGTTGGAAATAGTCACCAAATCTATCGACGAATATGAGGCGCGAGTTGAGCCGGAAATGGCTTGTGTTTTTGAAAGTTATGGTTGCACGAGCATTCTTCGCGTTCTGATGGTTCAATATCAATTACGCCCCTCTGATTTCCCAGAAATTGGTAGCCAAGAAGTTGTTGGGCAAGTGCTTAATGGAAAAAGACAATTAAATTTTAATCAAGTGACTGCACTGAGTCAACGCTTTGGGGTTGAGCAGAATCTATTTTTTTTTTTAGTTTCACTCTATTTTTGGGCCAACGCGGCGAATAAAAATTTATCGTTTTTTCCAAAAAGCTTGTCCCGAAGTATTGAGGGATCGGATTTCTTTAATCTCGGTTGTTGTCCTCATTATTATGACCGCACAAAGTCTAATTGCCAAGCCACTGACTTGGGTTCAAAAGAGGAATTTGTCCCCCAGTGTAATAAGGCGCGACATCTTTTTTTTTACGCTTATACAAGATAAGTTCTCCCTTGGGCAAATATAGGCACTTTAGTGCCTTTACTTTCAAAAGCGGTCATTTCAGTCTACCATTTGTGTAGGTTGGAATGAGTTGACGAACTCCAACCTACGTGCTTTTAGTTGGGGGAACAATAGCCATTATGCTGCCAATTTTTGGATATCCATTGTTTGTAAAGCCAGTGCCAATTGATTAAAACTGGCGTTTTTTCGTTTTAGCACGTTAATGTCTATACAACGTGCCACCTTTTCAATCTGTGGTAAGTCGAACTCCTGATCAAATTGTTTTTTGGGCAAGTCATATTTGTCCAATAGCCACGCGCCAATGTTGGGTACAATGGGGCAAAATGTCACGTAATTAAGCAACCCATTTTTTTGAATGGGCTCGGCGATGATATTTTGGTAATAGGTGATCTGGTATTCGTCAGTGGTATTGGTATCGAACAGAATGAAGAAATGCTGGTAGTCTCTTGGTAACAAGTCAGTGATAACACCCGCCGCTGCGTGAAAAGCGGCAATGTCATCACTCATCTGAATCGTATGGAAATACACACAAGACGGTAACAATTGTTTAGCGAAAGTTGTTATAATCACATCGTCAACCTCGCTTCCTACAAAAAACGCTATTTTGCTGATTGTTTCATGCTTATTCATACTACTATCTTGCCTGTGTTAGGATTAAATGAGTGCCAAAAGGATAATAAACATCGCCATGTTGAGCAGCTCGCCTAAGTTTGGTTTTTAAGACTGTGCCAAATGAGCAGTTATCTGCTAAAGCAAATTCCATGTCTTTTTTGTTAAACAGAATTACATTAATTTCTTTGCCATAACGTAGCACAGTAGGAACTTCGACCGTGTAACCTGCCATAGAAATAAAAACTCCCAATGTGCCGCTAAGCCTACCTTCAATTTTAGCACGAAAAACATAAATGTCTGACACAGAAACGGGCTCTCTCCACCACTTGGCTTCTAACAGGAAAAAACGATTCTCAAATTCAAAGAAACCATCAATCTGTTCACCTCGATATCGATAAGACGGACTCGGCGACAGATTTTCATATTCGAGAAGATCAAAAATAAACTTCTCAAATTCATAACCTCTTTGTTGATGCTTTTTGCCCAACGATTTGAGTTGATTGAATTTATCTTGTAGTTGTTTTTTCATGTTTTATTTATAATATCCATTTTTAATTAAGTAAGCATTTAGGTTTTTCATTGAAAAACCGGGCTGCTCACGGTATTGTATTGCTTGAGACGCTCATACACTAAGCGCGTTAACAGTTCTCTTTTGCCTTCAAGCAGCACCCACTTCTAAAAAGGCTACTTTGCGCTTCAATGCCATATCGTGCAGGAAAATTGTAGGGTGGTACCGCTCCGCGTAATCCACCATAAAGTCTAAAAACGGTGGATTGATTCCTCGCGCCGCTTATCCACCAATTATTGTGACCGCACAAAGTCTAATTGCCAAGCCACTGACTTGGGTTCAAAAGAGGAATTTTTCCCCCAGTGTAATAAGGCGCGACATCATTGCGGAGTTCTTGTAGCACTTCGGCGCGTGCTTTTTGAAGCAGGGAGGATTCGGAGGCGGGGGTACTTGATTGATTTTTGCAGTATGTATCCGTATGCTCTCCCGAGTGCCTTTTGGTGTAAATGACTTCTCCAGTCTTAACTTTTGTCACCGATACAACCACCTGAAAATTCGCGGTTCTTTCGACACACTGTACGTTATATTTCCGTTTGGTTCCCTCCTTGCACGCCTTGAACGCTCCTTTACGCTCGCAGTCTTCGACCTCTTTTGAATAGGTTCGGCTACCAACAGAAGACTCTGTGACTTGCCCGGAAAAAACACCCTCCGCTTTTTCTGGAGAATTCACCACCTTAAATAGTTTTTCGTTTGCTGTCAGAAGCATACTTTGAAGCTCGCTTTTGAATAGGGCGCCATCTTTCCCTTCAAAAGAGGAAATAGCAACACTTTCTAGCTTGGCGACTTCTGGCACTTTGGCGGGATTGAGTACCCGTGGTGTGGGTGTTAGCGTTCCGCAACCAACCAGAGTCATCACACTGGCAATAACGGATAATGGTTTGAGAAAAGATGATTTTTTATACATACAAATATCTCCCTAAAATGGTCATAAATATAGGCAGTTCGTAGTAGGCACTTTAGTGCCTTTACTGTTCTTCACCTTTCAGTCGTTGATGTTCTTTTTCTGCTTCCTCTCATCCTCCTATTGCCTCTAAAGGCTATCGTTCATCGCAACGAGTCGATTGAGTTTGTCGTTCAAGCGCTTACCCTCTTCTTCAAAAGCGGTCATTTCAGCATCCCATTCCTCCAATTTAGCAGGATTCGCACCAGCTTGATGTTGTTGATACTGCTCCTTAGACTTGTCAACCTCCACCTTAACCCGTCCCGCAGCATCTAGGGCACCACTAAATTGTTGTTGAAAAATTTTTTTCTGCTCTCGCTTGACCCATTCTCGTTGTTTCTCATTCATTGCCATATTCTCAATGCGTTCAACTTCTTGTTTGTACTGTCGAATGCTTTTTGCCAATTCGGCATTGGTTTGGCGAAGTTTCTGGGCCATCTTTCTATTCCAAGCCGTTTCCTCAATAATAGCCTGTTGTTGACTGGCATATTGTTTTTTTCGTTCCTCGAAATAATGGCCGACAAAAAGTCCAGCAACGCAACCACCTATTGCTCCAATTATCGCCCCTTCTGCGCTGATAAGAGCACCTATCGCACCGCCAGCAACAGCACCGCCTACGCATCCCTGTGTCTTAAACCCCCCCATACTACTACACCCCGCCACTAACAGGCTTAGTGTTATACCAAGTGTCCATCTGCTGGCGCCTTTCAGTGAGAATAGACTCATAAATAAATGTCTCCTTTTTCATACTGGCATTGTGTTGTTGACTGGCATATTGTTTTTTTCGTTCCTAATAGCCATTATGCTGCCAATTTTTCGCTGGACGGGGTTTGCAACCCCGTCCAGCAGAACCATAGCAATCACAGGTAATCCTCAAGCACTAGTGATATAAAAATTAATCTCTTCTTGTTGTGCGGTACGCGCAATTTGTCGGTGCAAGTATTTGGGTAGACGCAACGTGATACGACCACTATACTCATCATCTTCTGGTTTTAAGGGGGGTGGAAAAGATTTGCCTTTTTCAGCAAACATTTTCATTGAGGTTTGAATGGTGTCGATTGCCAGTTGGTAGGCTTCTCCAAAAGAGTCAGCATATTCAGCAACATACGGCAATTCTTTTACCTTTGCCTCAAACCACTTTTCGCCGTCAATAACCACTTTTCTAATGGTAATAGCATATTCATGCGGTTCAAACATGTTACTCACCTTTTAATTCGTCCTCGTAATCTCGAAGAACTCTAAGAATATTGCGTATATAAGGCCGTTTTACTTCAGCATTTTTTCCATGTCCACAAGCAAACGAGCCGGTTATTCCTGGTTTTTCAAAGAGACTTTTAACTGAATCGTAATCCATGTTGATATGCACCGTAATATTTTAACAATTTTTTATGCTTTCTGAGCCATACGCCCCTTGAAATAAAAACAAGTGCCACCATTAATACTACCTACAAATACTCGCACTGCCTCTAAGGATTCTAGGATTTGTTATCTAATCAAACACATTTGCAATAGGTAAACGAATATCCATCACCTTATCAACAACCTCGGTGTCATGACATAAGGGGATATTTTTTTAGACTATAAAAGGAGTCCAAGATTTATCTTGGACTCCTTTCATACCGTCACTGTTCTTCAGCTTCATCTCTCAGTCGCTGATGTTCTCTTTCGGCTTCCTCTTTTTCAAGCTCGCTCTCATCCAACTCTTGTTGGAGCCTTTTAGTCCGTTCATCGTATTTGCCAGTCGTCGTATTCACCATAGCACCCCATAAACTGGTCTCTTGACTGGGATCATCACTCGTTGTCGCGCAGCCGACTAAAATGCCAAGCACCAACCCCATCCCTATACCCTGTTTAATCAAGCCCATTTTTTCATCCTCCTATTTTTGAAGCCCCTAAAGGCTATCGTTCATCGCAACGAGTCGATCGAGATTGTCGTCCAAGCGCTCACTCTCTTCTTCAAAAGCGGTTATTTCAGTCTCCCATTTCGCCAATGCGGCAGGATCAGCATTCGCTTGATGTTGTTGATACTGCTCCTTAGACTTGTCAACCTCCACCTTGAGCCGAGTAGCGGTGTCTTGGGCAAGACCAAATTGTTGTAGAAAATTTTCTTGCTGCTCTCCCTGGAACTTTTTTCGTTGTTTCTCATTCATTGCCATATTCTCAATGCGTTCAACTTCTTGTTTGTACTGTTGAATGCTTTGTGCCAATTTTGCATTGGTTTGGCGAAGTTTCTGGGCCATATTTCTATTCCAAGCTGTTTCCTCAATAATAGCCTCTTGTTGACTGGCATATTGTTCTTTTCGTTTCTCGAAATAATGGCCTACAAAAAGTCCGGCAACGCAACCGCCTATTGCCCCAATTATCGCCCCTTCTTTACTGATAAGAGCACCTATCGCACCGCCAGCAACAGTACCGCCTATGCATCCCTGTGTCTTAAATCCACCTGTACTACTACACCCAGCCACTAACAGGCTTAGTGTTATACCAAGTGTCCATCTGCTGGCGCCTTTCAGTGAGAATATACTCATAAATAAATGTCTCCTTTTTTAATAAAGGACTTGCAAAACTACGGTATTTTGGAGTCCAAAGCGAGCAGCGTTGTCGACTCCAAAATACCACGATATTCTTGTTGATGGGAACGCATTAAACTATTCCGATCTCTACCGCCCTAACAGATCTCCGAGTCCTTCCCTCGCACCTTGCGCCCTATCCCACAAATCAGTTGCAGTATCAAGCGCTCCCCCATTATTACCCCCATTATCACCCCCGTCGTAATAAGCAGCGACATCTTTGCGAATTTCGTCTACTGCCTTGGCGCGTGCTTTCCGAAGCAGTTCAGAATCTGAGGAGCTTTGACCCGTGCAGCTTTTCTCTCTCTCCACTCCCACAGGCGTTTGGGTGTAAATGACTTCTCCCGCCTTTGTCAGCTCGATAAGCGCCTCAAAAGTCGCCGTTTTTTCGACACATCTAGCGCTGCTTAAAAAACACTTGCAGGAAGAACTCCTCTCAACAGAAGACTGATGGACTGTCCCGGAAAAAACGCCCTCCGCTTTTTCGGGAGAAGTCACCACCGAAAATAGGGGATTAAGCATAGCTTGAAGCTCGCTTCTGAATCTTTTCCCGTCTTTTCCATTAAAAGACGAAATAGCAACACTTTCTAGCACGGCGACTTGTTTCTCTCTGGCGTCCGTGAGTGTCGCCCCTTTCGTATCCGGCGTAGTTGGGTTTGTTATACAACCAACCAGAGTTGTAACACTGGCGATAACGGTTAATGATCTGAGAAAAGATGATTTTTTATACATACTAAGTTCTCCCGAAAGACAATTTTAACCTTCGAGGCAATGTAGGGGCAAGCAATGGTTAAACACATTGTCAAAAAGGTAAGGTAAAAATGTGTGTGTTATCAATTTTTTCACACAACCCACTTTAAAAACTGAACTTGAACAACTGGCACGGCACTTAACGATTAACTGAGCCGTCAAAAAAGCCTCATTTAAAAGATTAATGACATTATATTTAATATAAAATCTTTGTGTCAAGCCCTCCGACATTTTATAAATCAATGTATTATAATAATAATTAATGTATTACTCAGGAGTGCAAGGCGTACCTTGCACGTCACTCATGAGAAAATGTGGAAAATACCATGCTTAGAACATACGCCAAAACTCTGCTCATTTTACTAACTTGCCTCTGCTTAGCCGCGTGTTCCACCACGCCCAATACTGGTGAGTATGAGCCACAGACGCCGCCAATAACACTACCGATACTCAAGCCTGAGCCACAGCCACAGATGCCGCCAATAACACTACCGATACTCAAGCCTGAGCCACCGCCACAGACGCCGCCAATAACACTACCGGATAGAGGCCACGTCGCCCCCATCCTCCGCCCAGATACCGGGATGCACACTGCAATCATAAAAAAAATTGATGTCGATGCCGCAGAACGTTACCTGGTCACCGGTTCTGATGACAAAACCGTGCGAGTGTGGTCGCTGCCCGATGGTCGATTGCTGCGAGTATTGCGTCCGCCGATAGGTAAGGGCCATGAGGGCAAAGTTTATGCCGTGGCTATTTCACCTAATGGAAAGACTGTCGCAGTGGGAGGATGGACAAGTCAAACCGGCTCAGATAACGCTATCTATCTCTTCAACCGCGCCACCGGCGAACTACGCCAACGCATCACCGGGCTGCCGAATAGGATTCTTCACCTAGCTTATTCTCCCGATGGGAATACACTGGTGGCCAGCTTAAAGTCTCCTCCCGATGAGAGTACACCGGTGGCCAGCTTAATAAAAAAAGGTGGCATCCGTCTGTATCGCACCTCCGACTATCGTTTACAGGCTCAAGACACGGATTATGGGGCCGCATCGTACTGGGCTGAATTTGATACCACCGGTCGCTTAGTGACGACTTGTAAAGACGGTTATATCCGCTTATATAATAAACAATTCAAACTGCTGACCAAACGCAAAGCCGTTGGGGGGCACCATCCTTTTGCCGCCCGATTTTCGCCTACGGGTGACAAGATTGCGGTAGGCTTTCAAGATTCTACCCGCGTCAATGTCTTATCAGGCCAGGACTTGAATTTGTTATATAGTCCCAATACGCAAGGCGTGAATAATGGTAGTTTGGACAACCTTGCATGGTCACAAGACGGCAATTGGCTGTATGCGGGGGGACGGTATCAGAAAGACACAAAAGTGCGTATCCTGCGCTGGGCTATGGGCGGTCAAGGCAGCTACACCGCTTGGCCAGCATCCACTAATAGTATCATGGGCATTCGTGCCTTGCGAAAGGGCCGAATTGTATTCGCAGCGGCTGAGCCAGCGTTTGGCCTGTTTAATGCCAATGGGCAAAAAATCTTCGAGCGTAAAGTGGAAATCGCAGATTTTAGGGGCGATCATATCCGGCTTTCCAAAGACGGTAACACCGTGCAATTTGGATATAAATATGGTGGCAAAAGCCCGGCCCGTTTTTCCCTGAAAAAACGCACATTAATATTAGATCCCCCAGCCCCATCAAAGCTGACAGCCCCACGTTTTGAAGGATTAAAAATCAATACCACTAAGCCCAAACTCAACGGCAAAGCCTTATCCCTAAAACGAAATGAGATAGTACGCAGTCTCGCCATCGCACCCAATGGGCAACACTTTTTGCTTGGCACCCAGTGGTTTTTACGGTTTTTCGATAAACAAGGCAAACTGCGATGGAAAGCCGATGCGCCCAGTACCGCTTGGGGAGTCAACATCGCCGGCAACGGCAAAGTCGCCATCGCCGCTTTTGGAGATGGCACTCTGCGCTGGTATCGACTGCGCGACGGTCAAGAATTACTGGCCTTTTTTCCTCATAAAGATCGCAAACGCTGGATAGTGTGGACACCACAAGGCTACTATGCCGCCTCATCGGGCGGTGAAGCACTTATCGGTTGGCACCTCAACCGTGGCCCCAATCAAGCCGCCGACTTTTTCTCCGCAGCACGGTTTCGTGACAACTACTATCGACCGGATGTCGTTGCCAAAGTCCTGGACACGCTTGATCCCGGATTGCAAGAGCGACAACAAGCACTTCAAGCTCAACTACCGCCCGTCGTCACACTGTTATCTCCCCAAGACAATGCGACTTTTTCTAATACCGACATCGAACTGCGCTACCGTATTCGTAGCCCCTCAAATAAGCCTGTCACCGGCATCAAAGTGCTAATCGACGGTCGCCCATTAAAGGGTTTACAACGAATACCGCCCCAGTCGAGTTTGCGAGTCACTGTACCAGGGCGAGATGTCGAAGTCAGCCTGATTGCTGAAAACAAATATGCCGCTTCTGAACCAGCCACCGTCCGTCTGCGCTGGCAAGGCACCACTGAAACGATCAAAAAACCCACACTCTACGTGTTAGCGGTGGGCGTGGGCGACTTCGATAATGCCTCCGTTCAAAAATTGAACTATGCCGCTCAAGATGCACGAGATTTGACACAACTGTTCAAGGCGCAAAAAAATAAAGGCTTATACCGCGATGTCCAAATCAAACGGCTTGAAGATGCCAACAAAGAGGAAATACTTGAAGGTTTGGAATGGATAGAGCGCCAAACAACCCAAAACGATGTGCTTGTCGTTTCTTTTTCCGGTCATGGAGTCAACGAAAAAGGGCTATATTATTTTATACCCCGCGATGTTGATCCAGATCAAATTGAAAGCACTGCGGTGCCTTATCGGGATATTAAAAGCGCCATGGCAGGCGTACCAGGTAAAGCATTGTTTTTGATAGATACCTGTCATTCAGGCAATATCATGGGTGGCTTAGCGGATGTGAATAAAATCGCCAATGATTTATCCAGTGCTGAAAATGGCATAGTGGTTTTTACCTCATCCACTGGGACACAAACCTCTATGGAAGATACCCGTTGGCAAAACGGCGCGTTTACAGAAGCCTTGCTAGAAGGCTTAAAGGGACAGGCGGATTATCAAAAAGACGGCGAGATTAGCATTACGGAGTTGGAATTGTATTTATCTCACCGAGTCAAGGAACTCACCAATCAACACCAAACACCAACGACGGCTAAACCTCAGACTATTGTTGATTTTTCGATCGTTTTTGTTCGTTAAGCCGGTAGGCGATAAATCGCCCGTTTTTAGAAATCCTATTTTTTGAAAAAATAGGATTTCTTTAGTCGCTAGAAATCCGAACCCTCAGTTCTTCAGTATGATAAACCGAAAAAATATGATTTCAAATATCGAGTTACGGTGAGATTCTAATAAGATTTTGACTTATCCCTGTTAATAAATAATCCCTGTAGTGGGCAGCGTTGTCGGGATTGCCTCAAATTTAACACCCCAGTTGCAAACCCAATGCCATATCGTGCCGGGCAACCACAAGTCTTAGCCCCTTTTCTGTAACATCTTTTTGGTATCTGGGCCCATCGGTAATCTGTAATCATAAGAACTCAAAATCACATTGTCCTCCGCACGGACTAATTTAGCGGTGACATAGACGGTTCCTTTGCTCGCGCCATAAGTCCCCACGACAACAGCATACGCATCATGTTGGAGACTGATTTGGCGCAATTCTCTCGATAACAATAACTCTCCCGTCTTTTCTTGAACGAAGACACTGCCACGCATCTTCATTTCAATCACCTTGTAACCTCGTTGGACTAGGCGAGAACCGATTTGTTCCGCTGTCATGCGACCAAAGGTGGATGACTGTTGTACATTATCAATATTGACAAAACTGGCAACCAAAATAGGCTGCTTCATATCAACCCCTTTAGTTCGGGGTACTAAGGTAGGAATGTCTTTGACACCTTTTAAGAGGTTGTCAGCAGCAATATGGCTGCTACTGACTAAATTATAATCTTTAATAATAGAGCCACACCCTGCTATCGCCACACTGAGCAAGCTGGCATAAAATAAAGTCAGCGTTTTTTTCATCATTGGTTAACTACCTGATAAGTTTTGGTTAGGTTCTCGTAGTGGTCATAATCGCCGTCATTGATGTAGTAAATACGGGAATCTCCAAAAATGTATTGTTGATTCCTTGTGATTGAGGTAGTGATTATAACCTCCGTATTGGTTTCACCCGGGAAGCGGTAATTGAGAGCGGATTTTACATCTCCGGCAATAGCAAAAGGAATCGCTGCCAATCCTGGGTGTTCCCAGTTCTCTATCGCTTGTTTAACAAAAAACACGCCGCCTGTTAAGGCGGTAAGTAGCCCGGGCGGCAGATAAGTCAGGCGACGATCTTTGTGGTGAATCACTTGCATATCATAATCAATCATGAGATTATCGCCAGCGTCTTCAGCCCTTAAGACAACCATCCCTTGTTGTACCAATTTTGTGGTGAGCATATTGGAAAATGCTTTACCAAAAGGGATTTTTTCTTGCGCCTGAGTGAAATTGATAACTAAAGGCGGTTTATCGATTGCACTGGGAAAGGTGATATCCACAGTATTCTTCAATCGTTTAGCAACATCAGAAGCCAAGACATTCCAATGGTGAGCGGCCTGCATTTTTTGTTGCGCCGTCATTGAATAAGAAGTGGCGACGGGTATGGGTCTATGGGAGCAAGCTGTCACCAGGGTGACAGTTGCTATTAGCAAATATCCTTTCATAAAAAGTCCTCGGTTTGAATAAAAATATTTGTACAACATACATAAATAGGAGTCCAAGATTTATCTTGGACTCCTACCATCAGTGACTGGGTGCCTCCACCCACTCACCCATAAAAATATGCCGTTCGTTTAATAATTTTGACACCAACTGTAGGCGTTTTTTAAACTGGATCACCAGTGGACGATTATCCGCCTCGGGGTTGACAATTTGGGGGACGATGATGAGTACCAGTTCTGTGCGCTTTACATCTTTTTTAGTTGACGAAAACAGTGTTCTGCCGATAAGTGGTATATCTTTTAGTAGCGGTATACCTTGTTGATCGTCGTGTTCAATCGTTTCAATTAAACCCCCTATGACTATCGTGCTACCGTCACGTACCACAACGGACGTTTCTATTTTACGAGTAATAAACGCTTGCAGCTTTTGTGTGGTTCTTTCCCCTCCGAGTTGTGACAATTCTTGAAATATTTTCAGGTTAATAATCCCATCGTCATTGATGCGAGGTGTCACCTTGACCGTGATACCCGTATCTTTATACTGCACATCATTAGACACTACATCACCAGGATTTGTTGAGGAGGTATTGACTCCACTCAGAAAAGGCTCATTAGAACCGATATTAATTGAGGCTTCTTCGTTGTTGCGTACTAACAGAGAGGGGCGCGACAAAATATTATACTCATTGTTTGAGGCCACTATATTTAACACCGCGTTTAAACCATTTGAGAGATAATTGACTGTCAACCCTGCAAAACCGCTAAGCGGAGTCGGCTTATTATCATTGCTGGAAGTAGTATCGCTGGAAGCAGTCGAGTTGGAACCATTATTTTTGGAACTATTTAAAGCCGGATAGTTACCATCAGGCACAACCCAATTCGAGCCGATGGCACCGTGAGTACCCCTCAAAAGGGCATGCCAATCAATACCAAATTGGGTAGCCTCACTCAGTATTACTTCTGCAAGCACCACATTGATCATCACTTCTTTAGGCACTTGATCAAGAGTATAAATGGTTTCTAATAATTGCCGATAGTCACGCGCACTGGCACGT
>JBDLJY010000203.1:0-12076 GCA_039714115.1 Pseudomonadota bacterium
GGCAATCCTTTATGGTTGCCCTGGAGGAGCCGGATTCGTAGGGGCAATCCTTTATGGTTGCCCCGAAACTCTCACGTCCGGTTTTGAAGACTGGCACCGCAGGGTGTATTCAGTTCTGCGAAGTAGGTAAAAGTCGTGACCTGCGATGCCAAGTTTAACGACTCAAGCATTCATTGGTTAAGTAACCTGAGCTCTCATTAGGCGAATGGATAAAGGGTTGATACCTCCCTTATTCACACTGTTGAAATGTCTGCCTCATTACGTGGGCATGTCAATAGTTGTCAATAAAATTGCTATCTCAGCCATGATGTCTCCATAATTTAACAATGTGACATTCGTTTATCCCTAGCAGTGATTATAGCCATGGTTTTATTCGTTGTTTAACATTAGTTGTACTCACCAGCGCGACCTGTCGAGCCTTGAGTGTGAGTACAGCTAATGTTTAACAACGAATGTTCATCCAGTGCTTAATATATATATAAGAAATGGCATTGCGCCGAGCGGCTTTAGGACAGTGCTTGTCCGGCTACTTTCTGAATGCCTTTTGGATGGGTAAACGAATATCCATCACCTCATCAACAAGCTCAGTATCGCGTTGAGCATCAAAGGTTTTATACTGATTAGGTTGTGAGTAAACTGTTATAGATTTATTGCCAGGGATAACCAACCAGCACGATTTAACCCCAAGCGCAAAAAAAGCTTTGATTTTCCTAATCAAATAATTAATAGATTGACGGGGTGAAAGTATTTCAATTACCAAATCAGGCATTTTGGATACCACCAGCAGGTCATCATCGGGTATAATCGGACACTCCAAGTAAACGCAAACATCTGGTTTGAGTTCGTCTTTGGCCCCGATCTTGTGCTTACTGAGATCGTGCTGGCTAACATTCAGACTCAACTCAGTAAGCACAGTAAATCTGTCATCGAGATCAAGCAAATGGCCTATTCTCAACTGCGCTAGACTATGATTAAACGAACCTATCTCATCCTCCCCATCAATCGCGTTGTTTTCAAGTTCATAGCTGTCGCTCATGTTGTGACTCCTTTGGATGTAGATTTTTTTTGATGGCTGCGAACAAATTCAACAAAGCGTTGAGTCCAACGATTTTTTTCAACATCGCGCAAATGGACATAACTGGCTAAAGTATTTTTATAAATCACCCCATCATGGCTACCATCTAAACCAGTCCCGCGCAAAACTTGATAAGCAAACTTCATGTGAGAGGGCAAATCAATGGCCCTAGAATAATGAAACTCATGAGCATAAAACTCAGCCGGTTGATCAAGCAAAGGCCACAATCCGTTTCCCGTTTCGCGCAAATGAACATAACCACGCCCTTGCGGACGCGCCTCCATCACTGTATCAAATGGCAACGCTCCCACCATTTCACAAGTTCTGCCCTGCCACGTCAAATGACGCGACAAATACATCAAGCCCCCACATTCTGCATAAACCGGCATCGCTCGCTCAATCGCATCGCGGATGTCTTTTTTTAAACTCTTATTATTAGACAAGATTTCCATTTTCGCTTCAGGAAAGCCGCCACCGATAAACAAGGCATCCACGGCGGGCAACTGCGAATCGTGCAAAGCATCAATAAATACTAACTCAGCCCCTGCCGCCTCTAAAGCTTCTAAATCACCCGCATAATAAAAACCAAAAGCAGCATCACGAACTACGCCAATTTTAATATCCGGCGGACAATGAACTTTTACGGGGGATGGAGCGGGTGCGCCTGTTTGGGCAAGCTTGAGCAACTGTTCAAGATCAACCTGCGCCGCAATCAACTCAGCAATCGTATTAATCTTATCCCGTGCTTGCTTATCCTCATTACTCGGCATCAAACCCAAATGCCGTTCCTCAATGACCAAACGGGAATCACGCTGCACTGCGCCAATAACCGGCACATTCGTATGATATTCCATCGACTCTCGCAATTTACCCTCATGTCGCTTGCCTCCCACCTTATTAAGAATCACACCAGCAATCTTAATATCCTTATCAAAGGACTGATAACCTAATACCAGCGGCGCCACCCCCCGCGTCATCCCCTGCGTATCAAGCACCAACACAACCGGCGCACCCAACAAACGCGCCAAAGCTGCATTACTATTACTTCCCTCAACATCCATCCCATCATACAATCCCTTATTACCTTCGATAATACTGATATCAGCACCTTGACTATACTGTACAACGCAGCCCCGGATTTCGGCAGAACTCATCGTATAAAAATCAAGATTATGACAGGGACGCTGAGCGGCTTGAGTGAGCCACAAAGGATCAATATAATCGGGCCCTTTTTTAAAAGCTTGGACAACCAGATCACGCGCCCTCAGGGCGGCGCACAGTCCAAGAGAAATAGTTGTTTTACCAGAAGATTTATGGGCGGCTGAGATAAGAAAATGGGACATGGAAATTTTTTGTGCCGTTGAGAAAAGTTCGTAGTAGGCGATTTATCGCCTACTACGAACCTTAGATAAAAGTATTACAAAATGAGCCCAAGTTTTCAATTTAGTTTAAAATAGTCACTTCTACCCGGCGATTTTGCAGTCGCCCCTTTTCAGTTGCGTTGGTAACGATTGGCTTATTTTCACCAAACGCTTTTGTAATCAACCTATCTGGACTAACACCGTTTGCGATCAACGCATCGCGCACCGTATAAGCACGACGTTCTGAAAGCTTCACGTTATAGCTTTCCTCACCAATACTATCGGCATGTCCTGCTACAACGACCCTGCGAGACTCATGTTGTTGAATAATTTTGGAAAATTCTTTTACTTTCAACAAACCTTCGGGCAACAAAGAGGCTTTATCAAACTCAAATAGCACGGATTCTAGCACCAATTGCAGCCTGGGCTCAGTCTCTGGTGGCGGCTCTGGCGCGGAGAGTAGAGGAACCGCTACGATAGGCAAGCTTGGGGGTTCTTTCACGACTGCACATGCCACACTCAGTCCCGTCATCACCAGGAGCATTGCCAAGGTTTTTGTGAATTGAGGAAAATCAATTTTTTTCATGGGAACGCCTCTACGTTTTACGCCTATTTACCCACATCTGCCGCGCCATTCCCTGCGCCTCATCAATACTCGCCGCCTTCCCCATCAACTTCAAAGCAATCGCCGCCGTACCTACCACCGCACCCTCGCCAAATTCATCCTCAATCTCACCGCGCCACAAAGCCGACAAACGTTGCGGCTCCAATTTCTCCTCCTTAACATGTCGTTTTTTGAACAAAGATGGCCACATTTCGTCAGACAACTCGCCATGATGCACACTTTGTACTAAACAATCCATATCAGGATTACGCTCAATCTCTCCGCCCTCACCTTTTATCACAGCTAAATGGGGTTGATTAAGCAATAACGCTGCCTCTTGATGGACAGGACGATAACCGGGGTGGAAAATGCCCTGTATCACATAAGGCGCATCAAAGGGATTGAGCATACGAGCTAAAGTGTGGACGGGAGAGCGCAAACCCATGAGGGAGCGCAGTTCAATGATTTCATGTAATTTGGGGCAAAGGTATTGCAGCGGCAAATAACTAAAATTATCTTCTTTAATCTGTTCAGCCGCCTCTTCAAATGACTTCGCATATTCAATGCCTAAATACGATAATACATCTTGAGTATAAATGCGCCCGTTGGTATGTCCCCTCGTACCGTGCATAAATACCCTAATGCCATTTTCTGCCAACAACAAGGCAGACAAAATAAACCAAGGCAAATAACGACGCTTACCGGCATAAGAAGACCAATCTAAATCAACCTTGCCCGTCGGCAACTTAAAAGAATCACGCACCGCCTGAATAAAACCTGCTAATTCTTCACGGGTTTCCTCTTTGACGCGCATGAGCATCATAAAAGCCCCTAACTGCACAGGCTCAACATCATCAGCCATAATCATTCGCATGGCTGAATAGGCTTCTTCTTGCGTCAAAGGGCGAGAACCGTTTTTACCTTTGCCTAAAATACGGACATATTGAGCAAAAGGATGTTCTTCGTAGAATGTCGTTGTCAACATATTAATGACCAGCTCCGGGGGGAAATTGTCAAAGGGGGGGGGGATTAGGGGGGGGGATCGTGGTATTCTGGAGTCCAAGATTTATCTTGGACGTCCAAAATACCCTATTTTTAAAACACGCACCAGAACTTCGCGTCAATCCTTAAAGGTCTCATCAACATCGTTATCGGCCAAACTACGGGGCATAAAGGGCATGATTCTCAAAGCCAATACGGTCAACAATGCCGATATGGCAATACCACTCAGCCCTAACATAATTTCCCAGCCACTAGGCGTATAGGCATGTACCGGAGAATCATCAAAAAAGCCCGATGACGTGACTTCCATACCCGGGAAAATCTCTAACGGATAAGCCTGTCCACCAATGATAATGACATACAATAAGGAAAATCCGCCTATAATCGTCAGCAGAGACGCAGCCGCAATAGTGGCACGGCTGCCAGTAAATTTATCGTGGTAAAGCAGCAGCAACGGCAATATAGTTCCTAAAAAGATATAGCCACCCCAAAAGAGTACCGTATAAATACCACCCCCTGCCAAAATAAAATATTCAACGCCATGACGACCAGTCAAATACAGATGAGTGATATGATAAGCCAGCACAAAATAAAACACGGCACCAATCAGTACCCCTAATAAAGTTTTGGGTCGATGTAGTATGCCTTCTCCCAACGGGCAGTGCGTCTCCCAACAATCAATGAGCAACACGATTAAGAATATAGCGAGTCCCAAAGATAAAGAGAGGGCAATGAACAGGGGAGCCATAATCGCCGTGTGATAAGCTTCGCGGGCTACCAAAAAACCAAAAATTGAGCCCGTACCCGTTGTAAGTATCAAGCGCCAAATAAACGCCATCAAACCGGCTGTAGGATAATAACGCTGCATACGCCGCTCCATCATAAACCACAAATAGATGGCGCAAACCATTATAAACCCATTATATAACAAAATATTCCACGCAAAAATTGATTTTAAATTATAATAGGTCATAGC
Organism: Pseudomonadota bacterium; assembly: GCA_039714115.1. Taxonomy (GTDB): domain Bacteria; phylum Pseudomonadota; class Gammaproteobacteria; order Beggiatoales; family Beggiatoaceae; genus Thiomargarita. The sequence continues at coordinate 5,019 of JBDLJY010000203.1, forward strand.
AATTACAAGGCGATCTGGGCGACCTAAATCCAGCACTAAAACAGACAACCCTCCAATCAGCAAAGTGATGGCGAGTAAAGCAGATAAGCGAGCCAGGGGACTATAAAAGACTTTGCGAAAGACGGAACTGATGGAGGCTACATTCAGCACCCCCGAAGCCGCTAAAATCAAAAAAATAGCAAAGACATGTGGCATCCCCCACACAATCTGATTAGTCATACCCGTGATCGTATGACCGTGATGCTCCATGTTATAGGCTGCAAATAAGCCTAATAGTATGAAGAAAACCGATACAGCTATCCCACCGTAAAAAGCAGGACTTTTGCCCTCAATAACGCGATAAGTAACATTCTTCATAACGACAGCCCTTGATAACGCACACCCGGATTCAGTCGCATATCGGCCCGCAATGCCGTGCTACTGACTTCAGACAATTTTTTGGAAATCTCACTGTTAGGATCCTTCATATCTCCAAACAGCATAGCCTTATGATCCGCCTGACTACAAGCCTCTACACAGGCAGGCTCATCTCCACTATCAACCCGATGTACACAAAGTGTACAAGCTTCTACCGTGCCTTTACCACGCGGCGTGTGGGGTTTCTGATTTTCCAAAGTTTCATGGATAAATGACCGTGCTTTGTAAGGACAAGCCATCATACAGTAACGGCAGCCAATACAAATATGTTTATCTACCAAAACGATGCCATCGGCACGTTTAAAAGAAGCTCCGGTGGGACAAACATCGACACAAGGCGGCTTTTCGCAATGCTGACACAGCATAGGCAAAGAAGATTCTCTACCTGTTTGCTTGTCACGTAAACCCACTTTGCGTATCCACTGCGCCTTAGTTTCGGGACTGGAGTCCTCAGTCAATCCATGCTCAGTGACACAAGCATTGACACAGGCATCGCATCCATCAGCACATTTGGTCGTATCAATCAGCATCCCCCAACGCACAGATGATGTTACCGCATCGTCAGCGGGCTGTGCCTGAGAAACGCCATACAGCAGCACACCCGGAGCGACTACTGTCACTCCCGCAACTGCGGCAGTGGTTTTGAGAAACTCACGGCGATTTGGATTAATATCTTCGCTCATAATTTAATCTCTTTAATAGTACGATTAGGCTCGTTCCCACACGAGGCTTTTCAATGTCGCACTCTATCTGTACGGCAATGCCATATCGTGCCAACAAACCTGCGGGGAGACTAATACCCCGCTGGTTAATTTTCCCTTTAGTTTACAATGACCTGCGTGGCATTTGTTTCCCCGCAGGTCTTATTTTTAGGCTTAACTTAACCGTACAGGTTGCAGTGCCACACTGCTCAACTACTCAATCCAGTGATTTAACAACCCCTCAAACGTGTCCTTACTAAAAGCCTGTTGATCACCCTTCTTGAGGCTTTTCCATAATTTCCAGGTCAACTTATTTTTACCCTCATCAACAAGTAACAACATGACTTTGTGGGGGCTATAACCACGATGATAGACATCAATCCGACCAATGGCACCCAAGATATTCATTTCAACGGGTTGGAAAATGATTTGATGACCACCCACCAAATCCAACTCAAGAGAGTCAATTTCATAGTGGCCTAAATTCTCCTCAGCTAACTTAATTGGAGTGATGTCAAAGCTAATGTACCCGCTTTTAGCATGATCGGATAACCAAGTTTGAACCTTCTTATACAAGGCATTAACCTGCTTGGACCAGGCATTCTTCTTAGCCTCCCCGTCGAGAGACGAATCAGGTTGGATCGCGGCAATTTTTTTCAGCTTATCGGCAAGAGGCGTACTGGAAAGAAGGCGTGGCTTTTGGGCCTTCGGCTGGGGCTGGGGCTGGGCTTGGGCTTGGGCTTGGGCCTTGGCCTTTTCCTTTTTAACATAAGCCTTCTTAGCAGGCTTTTTAACCGGCTCAGAACGCCCCCCAAAATAACTGTCGAATACCAGCTTATCCCGATTTTTCACCTCAAAATAGCCAAGATCTTCAGCGAATTTTAGAATCGGGTTATTGAGAGTGAGTTTCTCAAATTCCTTCAAGGCCTCCAAATTATTCTCAAACAGCTTAGCACTGGCCTGGACATTGTACACCTTTGTCTTACTACCAAACAGTAAGACACCTTTGCCGATCTCATTGAAACCCAGTCCCTTGAGTGCTTTCAAATAAGTCAAAATTGACGAGGCAAATGTTTTCCTGTAGTCCTTTTCAGGCACATTGACCATCTCCTCCATTCTCCCTATTCGGGTTGCGGTATGGAACTTTTCAATCTTGGTCTCAATGCGCTGACGCTTTGAGGAATAACCCCACAAATACAGCCCCTCCTGAGTAGGGAACGGTTCTGTATCTGGAATAAGACATGAAAAGCTGTCATTGAACCGAAAACCATGAAAGTCAATAACTCGTCGGGCAAATTCTTCGACTTGTTGTTCGATTGACATTACTTACTTTCTCCATAAAAAATAAATGACATAAATAAAACTAAAAAAGAGTGCAAAGTTTAGCTTGCTTTTTAGGCACCCATCGCGCCGCACTATATTAAAAGCAAATCAAAAGAAGTGCAAGTAAAACTCACTCCCAAGTTTCAATGCAAACTTTGTGCTCAAAATTTTCCGACGAGTATATTAACTTAATAAGATTGATTTTACGAGTGGGAACGAGAAAAAAATTGATTGTTGGTATATCTGGATAGGAGTCCAAGATTTATCTTGGACGTCCAAGATAAATCTTGGACTCCAAAAAGGTCAGTTATTTTTCAGGTTGACTGGCATGGCATTGGAAACAATCAATGTTCACCGCCGCATAGCTGTGGCAACTACGACAAAAATGCTCAGTGCCTTCTTTGATACTGGGATAATTTCCCGTCTCATCCGGTGTCACATGACAATTAATGCACGCCACCAGACTATGTTGTGTGGTACGCACGCCACGGCGCATGGTCTCATCACGCTGATGTTTGAGAAAATGACCATGATTGCGGCGGATAATCTCTTTCGGCGCCACACAGTCCTGCTCCGCAGAAAATTTTTCCTTGGCTTTAGGCGGATTAGGTGTAGGCACAATGCCACTCGTTGTCATATCTTCGGCACTGACGGCTAAGCTTAACAAGAGCCCGAGGCCAAGTTTTCCTAAAGTGCTTAAACGAACTGTCATATCAAATTTTGTCCCTTACTTTTTTGGTAGGAGTCCAAGGACTCCTATTTATTTTGCGTGAGAGAGTAACTTTAGATTTCATCAGTATTTAATACGAGGGCATCACCAACCAATTGATGAATACTGATGATTTGATCCATTTGAAAGCCATAATAAGGTAGGACTTTGCTAAACTGGCTCTTACAAATCGCACAAATCGCAGCCATGTGAGTCACACCAAAATTGTCAACGACCTCTTTCAAGGCTTCCATGCGCGGCAATGTCCCTTTCACACGTAACTCCATCAGTTCATCCGTCAACAAACCGCCGCCACCACCACAACAGTAGGTTTCATCGTGAATGGTATCCGCCGGCATATCGTAAAAATGATTACAACAGGCTTTGATAATCTCACGGGGGATTATAAATTGACCTCCCGGCATATTGCCCATACGGCTACCCCGTGCAACATTACAGGAGTCGTGGAAAGTCAATCGACGGTGATCATTGGCCGATTTATCCAGCTTTAAGGCACCTTTTTGAATTAAGTCATAAGTAAATTCGCAGATATGTTGCGGAATGGGATAACGCTGATCGAGAAAATCAAATGGCCCCGCAAGGGTATTCAAAAAGCTATAAGCTACACGCCAAGCATGTCCACATTCGCCAAAGATGAGGCGCTTCACTTTCAGATCGAGCGCCGCCTCGCGGATACGCATCGATACTCGCTGCATGTTTTCATAACTGCCGATAAACATGCCAAAATTACCGGCCTCTGAAGCATGAGAACTCAGCGTCCAAGAAATCCCCATCTGATGAAAGACTTTTGCATATCCAATTAATCCATCAATATGCGGTTCAGCAAAAAAGTCTGCCGATGGCGTGACCAAAAGCACTTCTGCCCCTTCCACATCCAAGGGCAAGCGCACATCCACGCCCGTCTCATCCTTAATATCCTCTTCTAATCCCTCTAAAGTATCGCGCAAAGCCGGTTCTGGTAGTCCTAAATTGTTACCAATTTTATAGACTTTAGCAATAATTTCATTACAGTATTTCTGGCCTTTGCCGACACTATCCAAAATTTCACGGGCTGCCATTGAGATGTCAGCCGTGTCTATCCCATAAGGGCAATACACGGAGCAGCGACGACATTGCGAACATTGATGATAGTAGTTATACCAATCATCAAGCACATCTTTTGTCAGTTCTTTCGCGCCCACCAATTTGGGAAACCATTTACCAGCAAAGGTAAAATAACGGCGATAGACTTGCCGCAATAAGTCTTGCCGGGCAACGGGCATATTTTTGGGGTCTTGGGTGCCTATCATATAATGGCACTTGTCAGTACAAGCCCCGCATTTGACACAGGCATCCAAATAGACGCGCAATGAGCGATATTTTTTCAGCAAATCGCCCATTTTTTCAATGGCAACTTCTTGCCAATTGTCCACTAACTCACCCGGATAGCCTAATGGTTCTTGCATCGCCGGTTTAGCGACAAAGGGCCCATCCCCCTTCATCACTCCCGGTTTAAGAATGGGTATGACCGGATAGGGTCTGAATGCGGGTGTCTCAAAATTCGCTTTAGCCATAGACCCTCCTTAACTATTTTGCTTGGCTTCCAGTTTAAGTGCCCATGGGGCAATGTGGCGTTTTTCCCGGGCATTATCCACTTGATTGCGACTCGGGCTAAAAAAGACTCCTGGCGCATGTAGCAACTTGCTAACTGGGAAAATAATCATTAGTAGTATGACAGCGGCAAGATGTACTAATAAAATGCTATCAGTCGGGATAGCTTGCCAGTCAAAATACATCACGCCCAGCATGAAGGCTTTAAATTGGACAATATCAGTAGGCAAGACAAAACTCATCATGGCGCCACTGCCACCAATCACGAGCAGCAAAATGAGCATGAGATAGTCGGAGGGATTGCTGATATAACGTATCCGTTCAACAAATATACGTCGTGCCAGTAAACCAAGCAATCCAATCAGCATGACAAATCCGCCATATTTTCCAAAGGGTTGCAGCAAGACTACCCAAGACCAGACTGGCTCTGTGAAATAGCGCAGATGGCGCAACAGTACTACCCACAAGGCCCCATGAAACATCATGCCAAATAGCCAAATCCATTTATTCGCTCGAAACAAGCTGCGAAATAATACAACTTCGCTCAGCACACGTAATACGACTCCACTTGTTGTCAAGGGAGCAGGCATGGTGGGTACTTTCAAAGGGGCGGGCGTTTTTGCGTATTGATAAATTTTATAGGCCAATCCACCTACTAAAATCAGGGTTGCTAGATAAAATGAGAGTGCGTAAAACGCAGTCCAGATTCCCATAAATACATCCTCGTCTCCCTCACCCCGACTCCTCTAATCCCGGAGGGCAGGGTGAGAGCAATTTAGGTGTTAGATGCAGCCAGTCGGTTTCGGTAAACCGGCGAAACGGCAGGCTTGTTTAGCCGGGCCATAAGGGAACAACTCGTACAAGTACTTGCTGTTGCCTTTATCTTTCCCCAATTTCTTGCCGATAGCCTTAGTCAGCACCCGCACGGCTGGGGCAATCTGGTACTCATCGTAGTAGTCACGCAGGAAGTTTATCACTTCCCAATGATTGTTGGAGAGTTCAATGTCATCTTGACTCGCCAATATTTTGGCAGCCTCTTCATTCCAGTCAGCCAGATTGGACAAATAACCCTCTTCGTCGAGCTCAATGGTTTTACCGTTGACTTCAATTGCCATTATGTATCATCCCCTTATAGTCTGTATTAACAAATAGAAAATCTTTGGTAGACAGTCTGTTGTAACGTTTTACAACCAAGCCTGTACCCTTTTACTTTCCGCAGCCAGATCAACAAAGCCGGCATAATCGACCGTCTTTATGCCATCAACGACATTATCCGCTCTCATGCCACGCGCTTCAACATCTGGCTCAAGAACGTAGATATTGTAGCTTTTCAAAGCCTCAGTGATAAGCCCTTCAAAGCGTGTACCTTTGAGTGCGCCATAAACGCCATCTTCAAACAACAAAATATTATGATCTTGGCGGGCAAAACGCAAACAATTTTCCAACGAATTTTTATCAAACGGCGATTTATTCACAGTATGTAATGTCATGCAGTCCTCCCGCCTAGAAACTTAAAACAACGTCTTGTTGTTCCATCAATTCAGCCATTTGTGCATCGTCTAAAACTTCTACGTCCACGAGCAAATCATCTACAGACAGTCCGCGTTCTTCCATAGATTTCCTGTCGACATAGAGTTTTTCTACATCATAACCCTCAAGGGCGCGGTAAGTTTTAGAGAAATCCTTCATACCAATCCCCGAAGAGACTGATGTTTGTTGACCTTTCTTGAGTTGATAAACGCCATCATCAATAAAGGCCAAACTGACATCTTGGTCAAACGCGGCCCCAATCAGCACCACTTCTAGCGATTCTAAGGCATAGATGGTGCCATAAGGTGCTTTGCGGTTCACATACAGGAATTTTTTGATTACTTCGTCTTCCATCTTATTATGCTCTCCTCATCAGTCTCCAAACACGACCAAACGTTCCGATTGTAGTTAAACTTGGCACTACAGGTCACATTTTTACCTACTTCGCAACCGTAATTTCACCCCATAATGCCAGTCTTCAAAACCGTGCTTGAGACTTTCGACCTCACACGGCTCCTCGGATTCATGTCTCCAGACATGAGCGTCTTTTTCAATCAGTCAGACGCTATAACTTGTGTCTTGCACGAAGTCATGGGCTCGCTCGAACATTATTACCCATGCCTTAGCTACATAACCCCCGTCAATAAAACACTCTCTCGTCTTTGTGGGTGTTACCACTATCGAACTGATTTTTTCCGTAGTGTTTCAGGCTTTTGATTTCTTCCGCGTGTCGCCTGTCGTGACAATGACGGTGCATGAGTACTAAG
>JBDLJY010000204.1:0-12061 GCA_039714115.1 Pseudomonadota bacterium
CCAGGTCTAAATTTGAAGTAAGACCTGGCAGGTTTGGGTTTAACCTGCCAGGTCTGGTTTTGACTTTGATTTGAGGAAGTTATTTCATGCACGTTCCTTAGTACGACGACGACGGTTCCAAATACTAAGCGTAATACCAAAAAATCCTATCAGCAACGGCATCAGCCCAATATTAATAAATTTCATCTGCGTTTCCAGATGCTCAATATCCTTCTGTAACGCATGTTGCACATTGCGGAGTTCTTTGCGAATATTGACTTTTTCTTGGCGGAAACGCACGATTTCTCGTTGTTGTTCAACGCTGAGCATTAATTCGTTGCCATCTTGTTTCTGAGATTGCATACTGCGAATTTTATGCTCTGTTTCCTGTAAGCGGGCTTCCAACTCCTTTTCCTTTTCGCGGAAACGCTGCTCCGCTTCTTGTTGGATCGCCTCTACCCGCGTGAACGGACGGGCAAAACTGCCCCGATTACGCACACTGATTAAATCATTGCTACCGCTAAGATTATCTAAAGCATTAGAGACAAAAGTCGCATTAGCGGCATGGGGAATAGCAAGGCGTTGTCCAAAGACGTTCTGTACACGCACCCAGAATTTGTCTTCAAGTATGTCGGTGTCTGCTACAACAATCAGATTAATTGGCTCCGCCGATTCTGTCAGATGCTTGGAATCCTTACTATCTTCATCATTTGGATTACCATCAGGGAAGGCGGTTTTCACCTTGCCAGTGATCCGCGCCGCCAAAGTAAATTTGCCTTCGGGTTTGAAATCACGCGCCAAATTTTCTGGCTCAGCGAAAACGCTAAGTTTTTCTACGCCAATTTGCATAGCCTTATCACCGGATTCAATCAAAGGAATGATATCAGTTTCTACATCGCCTTTTTCCACTAACACGCCCGGAGTTGCCAACGTAATATTGCCCAATTTGCCAGTAACAATATCTTTCTTATTAAAATATTGTTCCGCATTTAAATTCATCCAAACCGGATAACTCACAACAACAGCACGAGTGCCTTTTCTCATCTGGACTTTCTGAGCAGTACGGAGATCGCCCACCACATTATTAGGCACTAATTCTATCCCCCAAGCATCAAATAGCTTACTCAATTCAGAATTGCGCGGCGCCTGCATAGCAGCGAGTGGATTATTAGGATCGGAAGGCGGTTGATAGACTTCAGAATAAGGATCAGCAAAAACAATCGCCCGCCCCCCTTTAAGAACAAATTGATCAATCGCGTATAAAGTAGCATCGCTGAGATCTTTAGGATGTATCAACATCAGCACATCAACATCAACCGGAATAGCTTCAACGTCGGTACTGATATTTTGTACCTTAAACAATTGGCGGATATGATCGACAATCATCCAAGATTGTGCCGCGTTTTGCTGAAAAGGTGAAGCCCTCTCGCCTAACACGGGCAGGCTACTCATAATACCCACGACTTTTTGTTTGGGATTGGCGAGTTGATAAACAAGTTTAGTCAGATCGTACTCTAAAAATTCTTCCCGATTCGGCGAAAAAAAAGGAATAATTTCCTCATTGTCGATAGAATTACTCCCGGCTAAGCCGAAATAAAAAACAGTCTTGTTGTTATCTACTGGGATACCTTGCAAGCCATAACCCACCGCACTATCTTCTGCCTCAGAAAACGGCTCAGGATCAATAAGCATTAACTTAAGCTTATCCCCAGCGGCGCGTTGGTATTCTTCCAATAATTCCCGCACCCGCACAGTATAGCTACTAATGCCGGGCAAACTGGTAGCGATTTTTTGTGACAGAAAAAAGCGCAGCGTGATAGGCTCCTCAAGGTTTTTGAGAATATTCCTAGTCCCGTCTGACAAAGTATAAAGTTGAAGTTCAGTTAAATCCAATCGCGCCGATTTCAACGTGACATCACTGATGATATTGACGGCAAGAAGTAGGGCAACTGCCATTAATAAGCCGCTGGTTGTGAGTATTTTTTTATTCATGCTTGTACCTCAATCTGCTTTTTTGACTTCAATTAAAAGAGCAGTAGCAAACAGCCAAAAGGCTATCAAAGAAAAGAAATAAATAATATCCCGCAAATCAATGACACCTTTAGTAATAGCATTGAAATGGGTCAAAAAACTAAATGAACTGATGGTTTCCACAATGACTTGAGGCGCCCAGCCGCTAAAAAAGTCTAAAACCAATGGAAAGCCACTGAGGATAAAAGCCAAACAGACTACCACCGTAATAACGAAAGCAATCACCTGATTTTTAGTGAGAGCGGACATACTGGCACCAATGGCTAAAAATGCGCCCGCCATCAAGAGGCTGCCGATATAGCCGGCTAAAATCACCGCATTATCGGGATTACCTAAATAATTGACACTGATCCACATCGGGAAAGTCAGAAATAAGGCAATCGCAGTAAATGCCCACGCAGCCAAGAATTTTCCTAGCACCGCCTCAGTAATCGTAACCGGCAAAGTGAGCAATAGCTCAATGGTGCCACTCTTGCGTTCTTCTGCCCAGAGTCGCATGGCTAATGCCGGTATCAAAAAAAGATATAACCACGGATGAAAGGCGAAAAACGATGACAAGTCCGCTTGTTCCCGGGCAAAGAAATTACCCAAATAAAAGGTAAAAATACCACTTAAAAATAAGAATATAACAATAAATACATAAGCAATGGGTGTAGCGAAATAACTGCTGAGTTCTCGCTTGGATAATACCCAAATAAGGCGAGTACGCATGATATTGACTCCTATAAAACGTCAGAACTTATGACAAACCGGCTGTAATAGAACGAAACACATCATCCAACCGCCCTTTCTCAACATGAAGCTCTTCCACTTCCCATTGCTGATTACGGGCATGTTGACTAATTTCGCCAATGATAGAGCGCTGCGCTTGGGGGAAAATTTGATAACTCAGGCTAGAATCATCCTCCGCCAAAGTTTCCAACCTATCTACACCCGACAACTTTAACAAAGACTGACTCACATCAGCAGCCCCAGCTCGCAGCTTAATTGTGACAGCATTGTGATATTGAGATTTGGCTTCCAACTCCGCCGGAGTACCGTCTGCCACAATTTTACCGTTAGCGATGACAATGGCGCGGCTACAAACGGCATGGACTTCTTCAAGAATATGGGTGGACAAAATAATGACCTTTTCCTTAGCCATCTTTTGAATCAAGCTACGGACTTCGTGCTTTTGATTGGGATCAAGTCCATCGGTGGGTTCGTCTAAAATCAACACCTCTGGATCATGCAATATCGCTTGCGCTAAACCAACGCGACGCTTAAAACCTTTGGAGAGTGTATCAATAGACTGATGTAGGACATTTTCCAAATTGACGGTTGTTATCGTCTCATCAATTCGGCGTTTTTTTTCCTTGCCCCGTAAACCGCGCACTTGGGCCACAAAATCAAGGAAATTGGCGGGTGTCATATCGGGATAACCGGGCGCACCTTCGGGCAAATAACCGATACGCTGCTTGACTTCGAGGGGGTGTTGAACAATCTCATGGCCATCGACTGTCACCGTGCCGGCAGTGGGGTTCAAAAAACCGGTAATCATTTTCATTGTGGTAGACTTACCAGCCCCATTGGGCCCCAAAAAGCCTAACACTTCACCTTGACTGACTTGAAATGATATATCATCTACGGCAGTCAAAGAGCCAAATTGTTTGCGTAAATTTTTTATTTCAACCATTGTATTAATTATATATTATTGAATTTAATAAAATTATTATAAAATATTTGCAAGTGTATAAGTGGGGATGAGAGAAATTTTTTCAAGCCATGACGGCGGGCTATATTGTCGGTTGAACATCTGGCAGCGCCCAATGTCCGGTGGCTAAATGATCGTCTTTAGGAGTCCAAGATTTATCTTGGACGTCCAAGATAAATCTTGGACTCCTACTAAAACTGGAGAAAAAAAATAATGCAAATTAAAATCTCGTCACTCAAAGATATGCTGAAATGGAATTATTGATTGATGGGACAGCATGTCATCTGTTTTTGGGACAAGCTCCTATTCATAATATTAAACATGGCATGATACGTGAAAATAAAAATAATGCTATGAAATCTTATATACAAAGTTCTGACTATATTATTAGTAGTAATATAACAGAACGTATTAAGCAATATGAAGCCAATGCTTTAGTACCCGAATTAAAAAACAGTGACGCAATAGCATCTATATTGTATTTTCCACACGTTCGAGAATTACCCCTAATCGAAGGGGAACAAATTTATCGTGAAGATGTCAAATATCGTTGGTGTTATCGCCATGAAAATCTTCATCGTTTTCAAAATTCATTAGAAAGTTATTTAATCTGGTTAGATTATGCAGAGCAAGACACCTTTAAATCAGTCATTGATTTTCTTAATCAATTAGACTTTGAAGGCAAAACTTTTCATATCAATCGCAAACAGTTAAATGTTGTTGTGAGAACGCGGGATGGCAGCGAACATCCTTTAAATCAACTCAGTTCTGGTGAACAAAGTATTTTAATCATGTTGCTCGAACTCTGGCGACGGCTACTGCCCGGTAGTATTGTGCTGATTGATGAAATTGAAAATAGTCTTCATCCAGCCTTTCAGCACCGTCTGGCTAAAAACTTGCTGCAACTACAGCAGCAAATCCCTTTTCAATTGATATTGACGACTCATCAATATACTTTTGTGAAAATTTTTGGCGAACAATGTGCGCGAATATTAACGGAGTTTTGAGCTACACGAACAATTAATACGCTACCACCAGAACTTACCGAGGTGCTATTTAAGTTGGGTAATCGCAAGCTTGTTCTTGTGGAAGGTGATAGTAAAAATAAAGTCTATGGGATTGTTGAATATAATAAATTCCTCGCGTTAATGTTACACTTCAATAAGGGACAAAATCGGTTTCGCCGCTTGAGAGGTATTGCCACTGTTAAAATGTCAACAGATGAAATGATGTCTTTAACGCGAGGTGAAGAATGATTTTTATTGGTGCCGTAGAGGGTTTAATGCTAATGACAAGAGACACACGGCGATTCAAAACGTATTTCCCAACGGTTACGCTTATTTCACCGGAAACGGAGAAAATTGACCGGTAATTATGCCTATTTTGTTTTTAAAGTAGGTAGGCGTCCAAGATAAATCTTGGACTCCTACTATGATAGGTGTGACTATGCAAGAAGCTGGCGTTGTTGAGCGTGTTCTAACATTTTTTATCGTTCCCACGTTCCACATGAATGGCTCTAAAAAAAAAAGGAATAAATTCTATGTCAATCAGTTTTTCTTTGTCAAATTTTAAAGGCTTTAAGAAATTAGAACAAATTGAGCTTAAACCACTGACTGTCATCTGTGGTGCGAATAATTCTGGAAAGAGTTCAATTATTCAAAGTCTTTTGCTGATGAAACAATCAAGTGTCAGTCGCCGCACCTTTGAGGCTGATTTTCAAAATGCCTTAATTCTTGATGATAAAGAGGCACTGGCTCATTTAGGTGATTGGGGGGATGTGATTTATAAACATGACACAGAGCAAGAAATTTCATGGACTTGGAAATTATCTGGTGAGGTGGAGATTGAGGTAAGCATTGACAGGCAATTACAGGTGAGTCACTTTAAATTTAGAGAGACAAACTCTGCCTTTTCATTTGAACTGAGAAAAGCTAAGTACCCAAAATATCATCTTATTTTGACCGGCATTACTTTGCCAGATTTACTGCTGACGTGGCTCTATGACGGGCAACCGGCTAACAGGTTTGATTTTAAACTGACTAAAACCTTTGCACAAATTGTCATTGATGAAATTCAGTTCAGTGAGATTATCGTGGAATTTAACAGTCTATTTCCACACACTGTTATGGGTGACTTTGCCACACAGAGTTATGAAGTTTTGAGCCGTGTGAGAAAAGAACTTAAACCGAAAGGAAAAAAGCCGAAATATTTAGAATTTTTCGATAAAACCTTGCTTGACTTAAATAAGTCTATAAAAAAAATGAAAAATCAGGGGAATGCCTATAAATTTAATCCTAATCAAAGGGTGGAATTAAGCTCCGCCTCTTACCTTTTTGCTATTCAATCTCTTAGAGATTTTTGGTTGAATTTTAGATATATAGGGCCATTACGCGACGCACCCAGACGGTTCTATCTTTTTGATGAAATCGGAAAAATGAATATTGGTGTCAAGGGAGAATATACTCCGCTGGTTCTGGCAATGGAACAAGATCAACCAATACCGCCCTATTATAGGTGTATTTATGAAGGGAAAATGATTAAGGAGTATGAACATCGAGCCTCTGATAAGATGGTGGATGCAGTCAACGGGTGGTTATCATTGATGAAATTGCCACAATTAATGCCAACGCCGGCGCTCAAACGCAATATTAATCAAATTAAGTTGGATTCCGCAGGCATAGAAGTTTGCTTGCCGGATGTAGGTTTTGGTGTCAGTCAAATTTTACCTGTCTTAATAGAATGTTTGCGGACCAAACAGGGGGAAACAATCATTCTTGAACAACCTGAAATTCATTTACATCCGTCATTACAGTCAAAATTGGGAGATTTTCTGATCTGCATGGCGAGGGCGGGCAAAAAAATAGTCGTCGAGACGCACAGCGAACATTTAATAAAAAGATTATATCTGAGAGTTGCCCAAGAGCCATCTAATGAAACGAGAAATCTTCTGAACACCATTTTTGTCAGCTTTGATGAACAACAACAATCTTCGGTCACTCAGCAGATTGTTATTAATGAATATGGTGAAATTGAAAATTGGCCGGTTGGTTTTTTTGATGAGGATGATTCGAGAGATTTGGTGGCTGCTACTTTGAAAAAGCGTATGGGGCGGGGGGGATAACAAATGAGAAATTATATTGATCCTGTCTATTTAGCTATAACTGAAGAAGCATGGAACGATAGGGTTTACTCGGAAATTTTTATTTCTCTTAATGCCATACTTGATCACATAGAAGATGTTGAAAAAAGTACAAACACGCTTTATCAATTAGTTAAATTAAAAATGAGTGAAGGGTTATTTGCACAAATCTACAGCAATAATCCATCGAAAAATGATCCTAAAATTCAAGCGTTTTATACAAGACTCTTCAATGAAAAGATTTTGCCAGACTTAATCCAAAAACGAGCAGAGTGGTGTCCGGGTTCTTGTGTACATTCTCATCGAGAGGTTCCCAGTTTTGAATTTAAATTTAAAAATCATTGGGTTCCCGAAGATGTTATGATGGAATGGAATAAACTTTTCAGTCATTGCCTGTCTTGCAATTCCAATGAGTTACTTTTATTATTAAGTCCAACACTTCATAAAACGGTAATAGAAACTAAATCTGAGCTTATCAGCAATAATTTATTGATAAGTCACGATGCAGTTCAACTATTTAATATACCTCGCTTTCTTTCAGAACATATCATAAGTGAAGCCAGTTTGAGAAAAGCCATTGAAATACTTTATCATCAGCGCGTTATCAATGAACACTGGGATTCTGCACAACAAGCTCAAGATTATGCCTTTGAAGATTTGTTTTGGAAAAGGATACAACAGGAGCGGTTGGTTGATGAAGATGATGAGTATAAAGAAAGGTTTGTTAGTTCTATGGCTCAGGTTGTCTATGATCTTGATATCGATATTAGAAAACATAAGTATGGAAAAATAACAATTCATGGTCATAAATACACTAAATATAGTGCTGACATTTGGAAAATGGGGCGTGGCACTGATGATAGAAGATGCTCCAGAATTTTTTACTGTAAAGTGAGAACAGTCATTCATTTTTATGAATATAATCCTGACTTTCATTGAATAAGGCGAATGTAATCATATTAGTGCACATTAAAACACGCGCTGGAATTTGTTGATATCATAAAGCAGGAGATAGAGAAATGATTAATTTCAAACAGATGGAATTAAGCCAACGGCTGTTTGACAAGCTTAAAACGCAGTATCCTGAAATAGAGTTAGTTTCCATTGGGGAAAGTCCTATCTATCAGGATAGTATCTGGGTAAATATCATTATGCCAGAGGATGAGGAGAGGGATATATTGATGAGTGAATTAGCCGCAGAAATATCTACAGATATGCTGACTGATTATGGCTATGACATTATGATAAGCCCAGCGACGAGAGTTGCCAATGTACCCCGTATAAAAAATGCCTAAACAAGTCGTCATAAAATGACTTCGTATTTAGAACGGACAGACAGTAGTATCAAAAATGCCTATTTTGTTTTAGGAGTCCAAGATTTATCTTGGACGTCCAAGAAAAGCCATCCAAGATAGAGGGGGCCTATCCAAAATTCGCAGTCTGTCGGCACGGCCTTATCTTGATGTCGAAATAGAGGTGCATTTTGCAAAATCCACCCATCAAGAACCTGATTGGAAATATGCTATTGGTATCAAACAAGAAAGTCGCCAACCTTATTTATGAATTTTATGGCTCAAGCATTTATGGTGATCCCTTTGGACGTAACTTTTTAGAACGTGTTGCCAAAACACAAGAGAAAATTCGCAATTATCGTTTAAAAAAGATTGAAGATGGGCTACTTATGGCGGTGCCTCAATTTAAAAAACTGACTTATATTAAGGACGAACTAGGCAAATCCCATCTACAAGCCTTATGTGAACACTGGACAGCCAGTGGTGCGAAACAATGGGAAGACCAATTTTCTGATGGCACCTTGCGTTTAATTGGTTTGCTTTGGTCATTATTAGAATCCAATTCGCTGTTACTGTTAGAAGAGCCAGAACTTTCATTGAATGCTGAGATTGTTAAAGAATTACCGTCCTTGGTTTATCGTTTACAAAAACAACAAAAAATTTTTTAGGTTTAGGACTTGTTATTATCTAATAAGATAATATCTAATGTGACAGCATTCTACTCATACTCCTTTAAGCTTATCCTAAAATAAATGGCTTATGGAATATTGAGTATAACGTAATTTTGTTTATCTATATAAGGACAAAAAAATGAAACTCGTTTGTTATGCACGCAAGAATGATGAAGTACCATTTTTAGAGTATATGGCAAAGTATGAGCTGCTAGACAGTGATTCTGATAAAGAAAGAGAGCGGAAAGCAAAACATATTTTGCATATCAAAGATGTATTGATTTACCTGTATCAACATAAAGGAAGTTATAACCTCCCCATGACTGAGCAATACAAAGGTAGAGAAATCGGTATTTTAAAAATTAAGGAGGGTAAAACCCTTGTTAGGATTGGTTTTTACACAATTTTAGAGGAAAAAATTATTTTACTAGGTGTTTTTGATAAACCCAATAAATATGGCAATAAAGCCAAGGGAAAAGGGGTCAACAAGATGATTCAAGAGGCATTAGATACTTTTGAAGTTTACAAAGATGACCACATGAAAAACCTGAAATCTGTTCCCATTCCTTTCGATTTGTAAAAATTGGTCATCCACTTAAGCCGCGACAGATAATGGATAGTATCTGTTAAAAATGTCTTGGCTTAAGTGTGAATTATATATAGGAGTCTTAGTGATGAAAAAATATACGAATGTGTTTGAACAAGCTGAAAGACATCCAAAAGCTAAACAGTTTCACGAGGAAAACTTAGCCCGTATCAGGCTTGCTGAAGCGATTCATCGGGAACGCATGGCTCAAAACCTCACTATGAAGCAATTAGCTGAAAGGGCTTACATCACCCCAGCCATGATTAGCCGTATTGAAAATGCACAAATTTCAACGGGGATTGATGTTATTTTCAAAATTTTCAAAGCCTTGGGTCAAAATAAAATTGAGTTGCAGTGTGTGTGAATCGCTGTGTTAAGTTTGACCTCATGATGCCAGTGATGTAAACGTGGTGAACCCAGTATGTATTTCAAAGGTCCGATGGGAATATCTGCATTAGAATGGATGAATAATACCGCGAAACATCCTGAAACCCGCGATGGTTTCCAGTGGAAAACCAAATGACCACTAAAAACGTTTGAAGGTTCATCCAGCGACACAAAGCAAATTTAATACGGAGTTAATTTATCGGCGTAAAGTCTACCCAAGCCGCTTGAAATCCTACTTGAAAGATTTGCAGGATAAGAGAAATCGCGCCGATTACAAAGCGGTATTCTTATCAAAAACTGTTGCATCGCGACAATTAAAACACGCGCTGGAATTTGTTGATATCATAAAGCAGGAGATAGAGAAATGATTAATTTCAAACAGATGGAATTAAGCCAGCGACGAGAGTTGCCAATGTACCCCGTATAAAAAATGCCTAAACAAGTCGTCATAAAATTTGTTTTAGGAGTCCAAGATTTATCTTGGACGTCCAAGATAAATCTTGGACTCCTACTATAGTACAACGGATTAACTTTTGACTTAGCTCATAAAGAGGTTTAGATGATAGTCTCTCATATTATTTTAAAAAATTGGCGTAATTTTCAATCGGTAGAAGTACCATTGCAAGACCGTGTATTTTTAATAGGGCCAAATGCTTGCGGAAAATCTAATTTTTTGGACGTTTTCCGTTTTTTGCGCGACATTGTACAAGAAGGTGGCGGATTACAAAAAGCCATCCAAGATAGAGGGGGCCTATCCAAAATTCGCAGTCTGTCGGCACGGCGTTATCTTGATGTCGAAATAGAGGTGCATTTTGCAAAATCCACCCATCAAGAACCTGATTGGAAATATGCTATTGGTATCAAACAAGAAAGTCGCCAACCTTATTTAGCTTATGAACGGGTATGGAAAGGAAAAGAACAAATCATTGAGCGTCCAGATTCCGATGATAAAAAAGATAAGTTGCGCCTGACACAAACGCACCTTCAGCAAATCAACGCGAATCTTGAATTTAGAAACATTGCACAATTTTTGGAATCCGTCTGCCACGATCATCTTGTACCTCAATTGGTGCGTTATTCAAAGGAATTTTCTAGCTCAAGCATTTCTGGTGATCCCTTTGGACGTAACTTTTTAGAACGTGTTGCCAAAACACAAGAGAAAATTCGCAATTATCGTTTAAAAAAGATTGAAGAGGGGCTACTTATGGCGGTGCCTCAATTTAAAAAACTGACTTATATTAAGGACGAACTAGGCAAATCCCATCTACAAGCCTTATGTGAACACTGGACAGCCAGTGGTGCGAAACAATGGGAAGACCAATTTTCTGATGGCACGTTGCGTTTAATTGGTTTGCTTTGGTCATTATTAGAATCCAATTCGCTGTTACTGTTAGAAGAGCCAGAACTTTCCTTGAATGCTGAGATTGTTAAAGAATTACCGTCCTTGGTTTATCGTTTACAAAAACAAAGGCAAGTTATTCTTAGCACCCATAGTTGGGAATTATTATCAGACAAGGGGATTGCAGGAGAAGAAGTTTTGTTGCTAACTCCGACGGAGAATGGCACTCAAGTTGAATTAGTTTCCTCAATTTCAAAAATACAGCCTTTGTTAAAAGCAGGATTAAGTATTGCTGATGCTGCCTTAGGGCGCACTAAACCACCCAAAATCGAGCAAATGAGTTTTTTTAAATGATAAATCCGATCCTTATCACGCTTGCGGTAGAAGATGTCCTGAGTGAATTTGTTTTACGGAAAAAAACTGCCACGATAGGCCCAAATTCTAATGGAAAACTAAAGGAATTTGTCATAACAGATTGGCAAGCCAAGATAGCAGCTTGTTGCTCTCCCAGTTTGCAACGCACCGTTAATGCTATTGCCACTTTTGAGCCCACACAAAAATGATTTTCAGTAAAAGTGTGACCTCCATTTGATCTGATTAAAGTTTAGAACAGAAAACGTTACGGACGGGGTTGCAAACCCCGTCCGGCGGCAAAACCCTTCAAAAGTAGTTTACAGTTTAGTGCAAATTTTGTTTCGGGAAATCGCTCCGCTCATTCCCGAAACAAATTTTTTGAAGTTTTGTTTCGGGAATGGAGCGGAGCGGATTTCCCGAAACTATCAACTGAAAGTTCCCTACGGGAGGAAATCCGCGTAGCTCCATTCCCGAAACAACTGAATCCCTTATGGTATAAAGCGGGTTTATCATACTGGCATTGAGTCACAACATAGGGTATTTTGGAGGCCCCAAGGCACAAGCTAAAGGGCGCTTATTTTGTCAATTTA
>JBDLJY010000205.1:0-12019 GCA_039714115.1 Pseudomonadota bacterium
CAATGCCATTAAGTTAAGCCACCAAATAAGACCTGCCAGGTATCCAAAACATGGCAGGTTGTTGTAAATTAAAGGAAAAATTAACCTGACAGGTTTTTGACACCTGTCAGGTTTGTCTTAACTTAATGGCATTGACTCGAAGATGGCAGTGTCTGGAAAGGCGCGGTTGGTCAGATGCAGCCCGATGATAAATTCCGTATCGGCAGGGTTATAACGAAACTGACGAAGTTAGCCGCTTTATCAACGCCAGTGTGTTTGGCGCTGCCGGTGCTATTATCAGTGATACTGAAGATTTACGTCAATTTTTTAGTGCCCTGATGCACGGAGAGCTTTTTAGAAATCAGACAACTTTAGATACCATGCTGGATTTTAATCAAGACGATTATGGTTTAGATATTGGGCGCATAGAGCTTGGTGAAGCGGAAATTTATGCCCACAATGGTGGAACGCCTGGCTTTCTTTCTATGGTCAACTATATCCCTGATGAAGAAGCACTTATTATCTTTGCCTTTAATCAGGGGGAGATAGACAATTTTGAGATAGAAAGTGGTGTGACGTTGGACATTCTCTTGCTATTTGCTCTGGCGAGTGAATTGCCTTAAAAATTTTTGTGCAAGGTACGCTCCGATTCCATGAGGAAACTGTAACACCAGTGCAGTCGGCTAGGAGTCCAAGATTTATCTTGGACTTCTTTAAACTAATGAGAGGACTCATAATGAAAATCTCATGGCTCGTCATCTTGCTGTTTATGGTACCGTACAGCCGCGCCAATGACTCCTTTGAAACCGTCTTACCTAAGCTTGGTCAGGCCAATGCACTTAATGCTAATGGGGAAATTGTCACTGTTAATGCCAGTTTTGTCGGTGGTATTTCTATCAATGGCAGAAAATACCAAAAACAAGTCACGCTCAATCCCACCGATACTTTTAGCATGATCGGTCAAATCGGAGTGGCACCAGAACACATTGGTCAAGTGGCTGATATTGTTGTCGTTGTTGGCTTAAAAACCGCCCATACGGAACAATTTTTCATGTTGGATAACAAGGGGAATGCGCTACTGTGGCAGGGGCTCAAAAACTTGGTCGCTTTCAAGGAAAAAACCACCTTGGATTCACATCCCCTGGTGCCGCTCTATATCGGGCAATTAAAATTAAGCGGCGGAGTTCTGCGAGTTTTGTTTGGCTATCGTCTACAAGACGGTATGATCGTTTACAACAGTCACACCCTTGACATTGCCTTCAACGACATGCCGCCGGAGGAACAATTGCAAGCGATGCTACAGGCACAAACGGATCAAGGTATCCCCAGCATGAGCTTGTATGTTAACGATCCCAATCAGGGAAAATGGTCTCTCACCAGTGGTTTAGCGCCATTAAATCCAACGGCTCGATTCCGAGTGGGCAGCGTGACCAAAACCTTTACCGCTGCCACCGTACTCAGGAATGATGTGATCTATCCAGACAGACAAGAGCAAGATAAGAAACTGCTGACTTATACGACGGCACCACCACTTCCGATGGCGCATTTTTCGTTTATCTGGAAGATGTGGCACCCGATGGCAAAGTGACTTATATCACGGAAGGAATGCTCCGCTTAATCCATCGAAAACCATTGACGGAACAATCAGAATGTGCGGGAGAATATCATAGTTTCAAACAGGCGGACGCCGCACCACTTGTGCCCGGCAAAGCTGACACTGCCTTGATTGGACTGTTCCCAACTTCCATCTTGATCAAAAAAGGGCATCGAATACGGATTGCGATTGCGGGACATGATGCGGCTATGTTCCGGCGTTATCCGGCAGCAGGGACACCTGAATATACGATTTACCGTCATTCAGCGTATTTTCTTTACATTGCCAGTCAAGGTAAGATAAACTAGGAATCCAAGATTTCTCTTGTACTCCTTTAAGCTGGGTTCCTTAGCTCAATGCCATTAAGTTAAGATCCATAATCAGGCTGACATGTATCCAAAACCCATGACGTTGTAAACTCAAGGGCGTCGAAAAATTCACCTGACATGTTTTTGACACCTGTCAGGTTTGTCTTAACTTAATGGCATTGGTTCCTTAGCTGGAGCAAAGGAACCAGAAAAAAATCATAAATCAAACTCACCAGTACGAGCATATCTCATCAGTTCATCGCCGTTTATACCTTCTAATCCAAGATTTTCCAATGTACGTGCCTCATTTGTCCAGCCCTTACCAAATGCCGCTTTACACAGATTATAGATGGCTTCCAATACAGGAGTTTTTACTTGTAGTATCTGGGCAATAGAAATTATTGGCATAATACCATAAGAAATGTCTTCCCAAATAAAACGTGTATACAATTTATCGGGAGAATAGAGACTTTGATATGAAGTATTTGTTATGCAAGCCTCATAAAAATTGCTAGATTTTCCAACATAAGAAGGATAGTGAAGTTCCATCAGTTCTTTAGCAGAAAATGCTCTTACTCCAAGTGCGTTACAAACTGCTATTCGTTCTGCATCCGCGGCTTCGATTACATTTGCAATATGCGGTGTTACGCCTGAGTGGTAGAAAAGAAAACGCTTACCATTTTCAATGGCACCCGCATTCATCATGGCAACAAAGGGATGCTGCATAAAATTAAGATTGAGCAGACTCGTTTCCATAACATTATCATAAGGTTCAAGATAATTGCCATACAATACTTTAAAGGATTCAAAGCATTCATCAGTGCGATGGGCTGGTAAAGTGGCAAACCCTAGATTTTCCTTAATGGCAAAGATATTGGCATTTACTCCATCTGCTCTGCATGAAAACAAACCGTTTGCTATTTCACTAACTGGAATATTGCCTAAATTATGTTTAACCAGTAATTGATGGATCTCCACAGCACCCATCGCGTAAGAGGGATGTAGGATAATATGTTGTGTTGGCTTCAATACTGGTAAAAGGCGGCTCACAATGGCTTTATGACCCGGAGCACTAGTTGTGATAACAATAACATCTCTTCCTTCAATAGCCTTTGCGTAGTTTTCAGTGACAAGGCTTAATTTTCCCTTCCCTGATATAACTCCGTTTAGGTTAATATAATTATCATTTGCTATAATTGCTTGAAGCTTCTGAGGGCTTCTATTACACAAACTGACATTATAACCTCGTAAAGCCATATGCCCTGCATGCGCTAAACCCAAGTTTCCCACTCCAAAAAATGCAAACTTCAGTTTCTTTTCCACAAACTCGCTCCTTATTAATTAATTAAGATAAAATCACCACCTGCTTTAATGAAGCAATGCATCCAAGCTTATATCGACAATAGATTTTCATGGGAATAGTCTGCATAACACATCATCACATAGACGGAAGGCTTCTCCATATTTTTTTTGGATAATTGCTCCTTTCTCAAGTGCTCTTCCTTCAATCATCTGTTGCAAACTTATCAAAAAACCATCTTTCCGGTCCTGTGATGTCTGACTATACAGGGCTTCTTTCTTATATTTAAATGTGTCTGTTATATCAAAGATGAAATTGAAGGACGGCAAAGGTTTAAGTATCTCATAAAAAAGAACCATGCTGGTCATATGCGAGTCACCCAATTCTTCAACCATAATCTCCTCTGATGCCTGTAGGACTGATCTAGGCACTAGTTCATGCAGTGCCTTGTGGTCCTTGTGATAATCATCGTAATGAGTCAATACGATATCAGGGTGGATTTTGCGTATCATTCTAATAAGATCATGATGTAATGAGACATCATATGGATTAAGTGTTTGGGAATGATAACCAAGAGAGATTTGCTCATCCACATTAAGAATCGATGCTGCCTTATCAGATTCTATAGATCGCTGAATAACCGTCTCTTCCATCTTATCACTGCTGTTAGCTGAAGTATTTCCGGTTGTCACTGTGACCACGACTACCTTATTTCTCTCTGAAAGGTGCCGAATAGTCCCTCCGCACCCTATTATCTCGTCATCTGGATGTGCCCCTAGCACAAGTATGGTTTTATTTGTAATGTGTTGCATCTTTTATCCATCTTATATCTTCAATTTGATGTTCATCGTGTGGGGTCTCAATGACTATGCTCGAATTTTCAGGGATAAGGCGGACCATACTCTTGATATCAAACTCACCTTTGCCTATTCTGAGATGGATATCTTTTATGTTGCCAAGCCTACCATCAGATATATGAAAATATTTTGGCTTTAGCTTGGTTATGTAATCCCGGCAAAAAGATATGTAGTCAGTTTCCTGCACATGCGCGAAATAAGATACAATGCAATGTTCAAAGTCAAAGCAGAAACTATAGCCCGTATTTTCAATAAGATATGCAAGATCATCTATTGTTGAAGAGATAGAATGTGGTGTGAATCTTAGGTTCTCAATATGTATTCTTGCATCATCAAATCCCTTTATGAAATCGAGAAAATATCCAACATCAATCTCGTCGTCGTTGGAGTCATTAGGATGGACGACAATTACTTCGCTTCCTAACATATCGGCTACATGAATAGCTTTTTCCATCGCAAGCCGATTGGTTTCATGCTTCTTCCGGTTCGCAAGGTTAATACCGTGATTTGAATTTGCAATATGTATCTGAACCGGAAGACCAATATCTATTAGCCGCTTTACTACCTCATCAGTTTCATTAAAGTCATGAATCACCAATAGCTCAATAAAATCAATCTGATCCTTTATTCCTGATATGAACTCAAGATCCTTTTTGTTCGAATACATCTTTAGTCCAATTTTCATTTTTATAAGACACCTATTGCTCTGCATGGTGATGCTTCGGCCTTTTCAATCTTGAGAGGGAAGGCCGCAAATGTGAACCTGTCCCCTATCGCATCAAGGTTAGTAAGAGACTCCACGACAATCAACCCGGCCCGAAAGGTTTTTTTATGATTGGTGAAAGTATTATCTCCTGCTCTGTCCAAGCTTGGTATATCCATTCCTATCCCTCTGAAACCTAAGTTAATTATCTTATCCAAAGCATCAGGCGTAAGAAAAGGATAGTCTGAATAGTATTTTTTTGAAGGCCATCTCCTATACCATCCAGTGTTAATTATCATAAATTCACCGTCCCTAGTATCAGGAATGTCCTTATCATCTATCTTGTCTCTGTCCTTTTTATCAAGCGTTATCTTCTGCGCAGCTCCTATGCATTCAGAAACACCAATCAAATCTATGGTCCTACCAGAAATAATATGTTGCGGCGCATCCATGTGTGTTCCTGCATGGCAACTAAGACTTATCATGGTCCGTTGGATACCATCATCTTCCAGTGTGCTTGTCATCTCTATGGCAGTCTTCCTGTGCATAGGGGATATTTCAGGCATAGTGTTTTTCAACGTCAGGCTAAGATCTATTACTTTTCTAAAAACCATACAGATTACCTCCGCAAAATCCGCCATCTACAATGATATCTGTGCCCGTAACAAATGAAGCCTCATCACTGCATAAGAATCCTACCATATCAGCAATATCTTCAGGCTTGCCAACACGGTTAAGAAGATGCCTGGAATCATTGACAACCCTACCTTTAAATTCAAATTTTCCATCAATTATTTGCTGACCTTTAAGCACAATCCCAGGAGATATGCTAACACATCGGATATTTTCCTGCCCATATTTTGCGGCTATAGCTTTAGAAAAACCAGTCACTGCCGCTTTTGCTGCACTATACAAGGTGATATCAGGGCCACCGACAATAGCGTTTGTCGAACTGATGTTGATTATCACTCCGCTTTTTTTCATATACGGAATTGAAGACTGCGTCATGAAGAATGTACTCTTTAAGTTGCGGTCAAGAATCATGTAATAATTTTCCTCATCAATCGCTTCAAAATCCTTCTCACCTTTCGCGGTGCCTACATTGTTCACAAGTATATCTATCCGCCCATGCATAGACATCACTTCAGAGATTATTCTCCGAGAATTCTTTGTGACATCAGCACAGATAAAGCAGCATCCAAGAGCACTCATCTGACCATCATCATCAGGGCACACATCCACTCCAACCACACTGGCTCCCATGGTTTTTAGCTTCTTAACTATAGATAACCCTATACCAGAACCATTTCCCAACACCCCTGTCACAATAGCGCATTTATTCTTCAATTTCATTTTCAAAAACCCTCATCGTATCAGTAAATTTATCAAGTATGATGTTTATTTATTCAGTGAATTATTGGGGAATTATATCATATAGGCATCCTAAATTAATTGTAAATTAGACCTCAGAGGTATTTGCATCCACAAATCATTTTGGATGCCTATATCACCTTGATACTTTCTATCTTCAGTATGTTAGCAAGAGCATCAAAATCCTCTTTAATTTGTATAGGCATACTTATCCCCTCTTTCATGCTTATGCTACCCCTATCTTTCTCTAACTCACCGGGGAGATACACACCATCACCAAAATATCTTATCCTTCGATAAAGATCATCAACCCTTTTTTTGAAACTTCCAATTTCCTGAAATGCGCTAATATCTATGAAATGAAAATAATGAGACGTACCGGTTGGACGGGTGAAGTCCTTGGCAATTGAGCCACCAAGCTCATCAAATGAATCTCCACCTGAAAGAAAGCTGCACATGACATCAAACATAAGTCCTAATCCATAGCCTTTATAGCCGCCGATGGGAAGGAGAGAACCTTTCAATGCAGCTACAGGGTCATCGGTATCTTTGCCTTGATTGTCAAGAGCCCAGCCAACCGGTATCTTCCTTTCTTCCTTGAAGGCATTCTGGATCTTGCCCATACACACCACACTTGTGGCCATATCCAGCACGAGTTTATTCTCTTCTTTAGCAGGGAGTGCTATTGATATAGGGTTGGTCCCAACAAACTTCTCTAATGCGCCAGTAGGATTCATGTGTGGGCCAGCATTGGTAAATGATATGCCAAGCATACCTTTCTCTGCCGCCATCTCAGTCCAGATGCAAGCCCTTCCATAATGATTTGAGTTACGGACAACTACAACGGCAGTGCCGTACTTACTTGCTTTTTTTATGCCTATATCTACAGCGAATCTTGATACCAGTTGTCCCATCCCGTTGTTGCCATCTATTACTGCAATAGAACCAGTATCAGACACAATATCTGGCACTGAATCAAGAGATATCAGAGATCGCCTGACACGTTCAACATATGAAGTAAGATGATTGTATGAACCATGTGAACTGTGGCCTTCGGCATCAGCATCTGCAAGAGTCTTTGCGAGAAAATCCGCATCACTTTTGGTAAAACCAACAGCCTTCAATACATTACTGCAAAATATCAATAGATTATCGTAGCTTACTTTCATTTTTATATCCATCCTTCTTCCCTAGCTTTCTTTTTTTGAATTTGCTGCCTGCCTTTGTAAATTGACTAAGCCAAATAAAAAAGATATATTATTAATCATAACGGTAGTAATTAAATTAAAGTGTAAAAATAAGGCACCTCCCATAATCAATATCGCAGGACCTGAAAGAATCATAAACGTGTTTTGTAAATTCTTTTCTAAACTTTTACCAATATCAAAGAATTTAACAAAATTGGACAAGTTACCATCCATTAAAATAACTTGCGCGAGATCGGTTGCAACAGAGGAGGCTCCCTTCAAGGAAATAGATACGTTGGCTTTTTTAATGGCAATCGCATCGTTAACACCATCTCCAATAAAACAAACTACGTTGCCATTTTTCTGCAATTGCTCAACAATTTGAGCTTTGTTTTCCGGTAAAACATCATAATAATAACTATCCATACCCAAATATTTTGCCAATTTTTCGGTTGGATGCTTATGATCACCTGACACGATGGCAATATGTTTGATACCACGTTGCCGCAAATCACTTATCATTTGTTTCACTTCAAGGCGCATTGTGGGCTGTATTTCAAGCGCCCCTTTGATTTCGTTATTGATAGCAACCATAATCAAAGAATGACCTTGATTATGGGAATGCTCCATAGCTGTTTCTATTATCTCTGGTATGACAATGTCATTTGTTTTCATAAAGCGAAGACTACCCACTTTGATAATCTTATTTGCAAGGAATACCGTGATACCTAAGCCAATTTGATATTGAGAATCTTCTATTTCTGGTAAGGTGAGGTGGGACTCCTTGGCTTTTTCTAAGATGGCTTTGGCAATAGGATGTTGTAATTTGCCCTCAGCCGCTGCTGCATAAGTTAAAATATCATCTTCGTTATAATCGTTGTCACAAAGAATGATTTCCCCAACTTTTGGTTGTTCTTCGGTTAGAGTACCCGTTTTATCAAAAAGTATGGTATCTACTCGATTTAATTCTTCAAGGACGCGTCCATCTTTAATGAGAATACCTTGATTAACTGCTATATTTAGATGATTAAGCACAGCAAGAGGAACAAGTAATCTGACACGATTTCCAAAGCTACTATTAAGGATGGCGGTAGAACTTACTGCACCTATAATAGGCAAACCAAATGCGCTTATCCCTAACAATGGCTTAGCTACCTGATTGGCCCATTTTTCTCCTTTCGATTGCAGCTTGGTTTTAAAATCTGCGGTACTATTCAACATATTACCGATTCTATAAATAGTTGTATCAACTCCGGTTTTTTCAACTTTCACACATATTCTACCACTTAAAATATTCGTAGAAGCAAACACCTTTTCTCCTATTCCTTTTTCAGCTGGTTGATATTCACCAGTTAAGGTATGTTGATCAATCCTCGCCATGCCATCTGTGATAATACCATCAATCGGAACAATTTCTCCCGTATTGATGATAACAATATCGTTTATATTAATAACTTCTAAAGGGACTTCAATTTCAATGTCATTTTTTAAAACCCATACTTTATCAGGTTGTTTATCAAATAAATGGGTGAGCATTTTTTTTGAATTATTATAAGTCTTTGCCAAAGATTTTTCACCAAAATAGTAGAAAAAAATAGAGACTGTTAACGCAAAGGATTGATTTGTTATTAGAGCCAATACAAATAGAACCGACATTAACATAGTATGCCCAATTTTTCCTTTTTTAATCAAGGATGTTTCGGCATGTTTAAGAATTGGCAAAGATGTATAGCTAATCATACCAATACTTAAAAAATGTAAAGCTGGCAAAAAATATCCTATCGTGGCTAAACCTATAGAAGTGGAACTGATTTTCAAGTAAAAGTCATGCTTTTTATCATGGTTATTGCTAATTGTATCCTTTAAAAGTGGCTGTGACTTTGTGATTGGTTGAAGAGTCAAGTTTTTTTTGACAAGCCCTTTAGCGATGTTTTTATTTTTTAGCTGTTTGCCTTTATTTTCAAACAGCCTGGCTCCAATATACATGCCCAGCAAAATTCCGACATCTAATAACATACGAATATTACTCCATAGTATGGATTCAATGGGATCATAGTTGATTTATTTTGAGCTTGTTCACGATACTCAAAGATTTTCTATCCCCGCCCGAGCGTAGCCAGGGTTAAATGTAGATATTGTCGGGTGGGTAGAGCGTAGCGAAACCAGCATTGCGAATTATACAGACTTTTTTTGATTATTAAAAATTTTTTTTCAGTTAAATTTAATTACTTATTCAACGATATAGCATTAACGCTTTGAGCCCCCAGCATATCATATCTGTGCACCGTGCTATTGAATCAATCGGATTTTTTAACATTGATGCCCCGTCGCCGGTACTTCCGTCATTGGGAACTTTCCCGGCTTAACCACGAGGGCTATTTTCGCATCGTACCCTTTTAGATCTATGACCGATTACGTCTGGGAGAGTAGTTGGCATATCCAAACCACCGTAGCAGTTAGGCATTGGCTTTTACTCTCATCCGACTTTACCTACTTCGTAAACTTGAATGCACCCTATGATACCAGTCTTCAAAACCGGACGTGAGACTTTCGAGCTCATCCGGCTCCTCGGTACCGCGCCATTCCGACGCGGGGGTTTTTTCAACCAGTCATCCCAACAACTTGTGCTTTACGCGATTAAAGGGTTTCCCCTCTCCTCGTACTACCACGGTGCAAGCACCGTTCGCCTCCGCGCTGGTTTCTCGCTTTGGTACACCTCGTCAACTGCCCAAGGTTCGTAGCTGTACAAAACCTTAGTGCCTCCAGACTGATACCTTACTGACTTTCAGACCCAGTCACTTTTTTGCAATCCCCCTTGGACGGTTTCTTGCGACCTTGGCTTCCGACCAAATCCTACCCGACGGTGCTGCTAGACCCCTTCCCTACATTCCAAGGTATCCCTCTTGCGAGTCCTGCAAGTAGCTGGTGTATCTCTACCGCCGTTTTTCCCCGTTCCTACAGTGTGTCGAAATTCTGGAGTTACGGCAAATACCCTATAATCGGATGTGTATTGTACAGCCGGACTCAAGCTAACCTATACCCGAGCCCCTACAAACCTTTTATCCCCAAGGGGATTGGACATTACCGACCTTACAAATATTCCATTCTCCATACGCTTGCCCTTTTGAGGCTTTACACCCTTGCACTGCACGCTTACTTCCTATAAGTCGGCGGGTGTTGCTTTCAGACTGCTGCATCGTCTGGTGTTCCTTCACACCAGAATCGCTTGTTTTACTATAAGGCTTTATCTCTTCACGATTTTTGTCGTTACTAATTAGGCCAAACGGGTCGCACAGTTTACTTGTCCTATTCCTCTAGCTATCCAGCTAGTGACTTGCACATTGAGTTTACTCGTTCCTATGCCATGTTATTGCATACTGCACACTTAGATATCTTCCTAAAGATGAGGTCAGCATTGAGTGATGATCTCTGCTCCGCTCCGTTACTTCGTTTGCGGGTAGAGCATTTTCCGACCCATCCGCCCCGACCATTGTGTCCTTGCACTGACCCCCCTTTAGTCTCAGGCAGGCCGGGTATAGTTTTCTATCCCAAGGGAGCCCAAAAAGGCTCCAATCACCACGATAGACGGTCCTTCGCACCATAACATAAGTTGGGTAAATATGCTTTATTTTCATACAGTTACTTAATATTATTAGGCCAAACGAGCCGCACAAAAATCTCACCTTGGTTATCTGTTTATTTATTTTATTATAATTATAATTATAATATAAAATAACAATTTTTTTCACAATCAAATTTAGAAGTCAAGCGTTTTTTATTTTTGTACCAACACGACGCAAATGAAAATTTTGTAAGTTTCAGACCACGCTCAAGCTCTCGTGTCAATTATACAAGCAGTTATGGCCCCCTCCCAAAATTCAAACGCTTAGTACCGTGCGGTTTATCTGAGTTCAAACTCTGGATAATTGGGATTGTTTATTAATGTTTGTTAATAAATAGGGTACTATGCCTCAACCGTTAAAAATCGGATTTTTTTTGACACGCAAACGATCACCAACCACCGCCAACAAATTCGCCAAGTATGACAGTTGTTGGAGTTCGCTACACGAACGAAAACCTACACGGGCTAGCTTGATTTCAAACATGCGGGTTTATGGATTGAATTCTGCTCAATTTGTGTTTTCATGATTATTGCTATCCGGTTGTTTATCATTCACTTTATATATACGCCAGCATTATGTTGATAAATTGAATTGATGGACATGGTGCCGATGGCCTTATTATTTTGTTGACTCAAGTCAGCACAAATTTACGTTATTTTACGCATAAATCTTACCGAATTTTTTTGCTCATTACAAGTGTTTTTCAATTTACAATTAATTAAACGATATGACTTTGACGCTTTGAACTCCCTGCATATCAACACCCACCATGCAATGGAGCGATCCTATTGCAATGTACGGAGCACCGTGAGCAGAACAGCAAACGTAGGCTACCTTTTAAATCTGCATTCTCGTGGCGCATAAACATGACATTAACGCTTTGAGCACCCACTATATCATATCTGTGCATCGTGCTATTAACTTTTTTCATTATGAACAATAAATTGGCTGTTGCTGCTATCACCCCTGCACTCAAAAAAAATCTCCACCTATTTTAAAAATGACACTCGCACAAAGCATTCTAACAGAAAATTTTTATCATTCCTTTGCTCCGCAAACTAATCGCATATCGCTCTTGATTTATTCCTGCTAAAATA
>JBDLJY010000206.1:0-12003 GCA_039714115.1 Pseudomonadota bacterium
GTCAGATTCTCCGCTGACATCTAGCCCATATTCTCTCAATCTCTGAACGCTATAAGCACCTTCTATCCAGTCTTTTGCATATTGGTTAAGTCGTTTCAATTTTTCAATGATTTGATCTAAATATTTAGACTGAATGCCTAATCTAGTCAATTGTTTTTCAACTTCACCGCATAAAATTAAATGAGAAAAAAATTATTCTCTTTTTTCCCATAAATCTCTACTTTTTTGAAGTCTTTCCCGTTTTTTATTTTCAAACCACGCTTTATGCTTAGCTAAATGCGCTTGTCTTGAGGCATGTTTGACGGCAATAGTTTCGGTGACTTCACTACCATCTTCTTTGAGATACCAATGTTCAATATTTTTTATCTCATCACTATCCCATAAGTCGTCTGATAAAAAACTAACACAAAGTGTTTCTAATAAATAAGCCGCTCCGAATCCTTCAGCTAATTTGACTTCATCACCTAGCTTGATTTTAAACTCGGAAAGCGTATTCCGTTCTTTAGCAATTGGATAGTCATCATTTATTAAAGGTGAATAAAAGAGAATATCTTTAAAGCTATCTTTTAAATCGTCATCTACCTCAGAGTCTTTTAGCCATTGTGATACTATGTAACCAGGGGCTATCTGCAATTGGTAAATATTTCCAATATTTTCATGCAAGCGAATTGTCTGAAACCCTAAGTCACGCACTTTTGCACAAGTCTGTATAAAAGTTTTCAATCCTTCTTTTGCCTCGTATGTATTTGCAAAAGGCGTTATTGAAAGTTCATTAAAAATGTAAACGTCCATAGCGTGTTATTTCAATAATTCATCCAATTGATTACCAAATTCATCAAAAAAGCCTTTAGGCTTTTTATCAAGTCGGCCATTTTCGTCTATAAAAGGCTGAATAATGTCAGTCAAATGTTCTTCAGGAGCGCGTTCAAAAAAGAAAATGCCCACATTTTCTGGTGAGATATTTTTATGTTTAGCGGCGACACGCACGCCGTTTAATACATGATCACTATGCGTCTCAATAAACAGTTGTACGCCATTTTCAGCAGCCAGCGCAAACAATTTTCCTAAACGAGCTTGTCCTTGAGGATGTAAATGTGATTCTGGATTTTCAATAATCAGCAAATCTCCGGGGCTGGCAAACAAAACGGCTGTCACCACTGGCAACACATAAGTCAAACCAAAACCGACATTGGTGGGTTTGAATTCATCAGTCAATTCATCACCCACTTCAAATTTATATGATAATCTGGCAATATCAAATTCATCATATAAAAAAGAAGTCACTCGAACATCAGGGGTGATTTCTCCCATCCAAGCGTCAAGTTGTGCCAATAAAGCCAATGAGTTTGCTTTTGGGTGAGCCAAATTTTGTATGGGTATCTCTTTACGCTGGTTTTTAGCGATAAAATGAACGGTAAATTCTCCGTGATTACCCAAGGCGTGAATTTGTTCAACATGATAAGCCGATGCTGGAAAAAAAGTTTTGGGACTCAGTCTTTCTGCACTTAAATATTGAAAGTTGTTCGTAAATAAGGCTTGTTGAAAAATTTTTTCTTGATCAGATAGTTTGAGTTCACGGGTGGGCAGGAGATCGAATTCAGCTTGATACTGAAATTCGCCAATCAGTTCTATAGCCTCTTCCCATTCCACTTCAAAGATAATGAGGTTGTCATCTGTACCATACATTGAATAAGCATCTTTGCCTTTGCCAATTTCAATATATTCTCCGTTGAGTAATAATCCTTTATCTAACAGAGTGTTTTGCCGATAGGATTGTCTGAGCAATAGCAGAGATTGAAGAAAGGTAGATTTCCCCAAGGCATTTAAGCCAGTAAAAATATTTAAGCTAACGGGCGCTATTTCAGTTTCTTGAAAGGCTTTGAAATTTTTTAGGTAAATGTTAGTGATCATTCAGTATCTCCTCTATCATAGATTCAATCGTTTTAAATCTCATGGTGACAGAACTTTTACTTGAGATTTGAGAGATTGATTTGCTGAATTTTTTGTCATTCAAATGAGATTTAAATTGAGTAATTAAGCGATCTTTTTTCAAAACTAAACGCTTAATTTCCTGCTCATTCAATTGTCCAATCAATACTGTCCAGACTTCAAAAAGTGCGCCATTTAATTGTCGCTTTCCTGTATGGATTGAACGGCTAAAAATATGCTGCTCAAATAATTTTTGGCAAGTTTCTAGTGCCCGCCATAAATTTGTTTTAAGCTGGACTAATTTTTTTTCTTGAATCTGGTACAATTGTTCCATTGCTTTATCAAGAAATGAAGGAAAAGGCGGTTCATATTTGGTATAAGGTGTATTTGAAAATGCGAGGTAACGCAAAATTAATTCGCGGGCTTGCATACGTTGATCAGTCACGTTGATAATTGCTTTAAAGCGGTTATCTTCAACCAGTCCTTTTAAGTAATTTGCTGGTTTCTCTTGGTTCAGTACATGGCGTATTTCTTGTTTGGTTAGGACTAAACCACCGGTATTAATCCGATTAAATATTTCATATTTAACCTTTTTTGGTGTACCCGGTTTTATCAAGTAGGTTGTGACTTGATAACGATCCATTTTTCTTCTTAAATTTGAGCTTAATTGCTCATAATTTTTGTCCTCTAAGTCAGTCAAGATTGATAATTCTTTTAGAGTTAAGTCTTTATCAACAACAAATCTTTTTAAACTCCAAAGCCGTTGTAAACCATCGACTACTAACCATTTTTCATCATCTGATGCATCAAAATAAAATGCGGGTATAGGAAAACGCAATAAAATGGATTCTATTAACCGAATCATCGTTGTTTCTGGCCATAAATTACCGCTTCTCTGAAATTCAGTATTCATATCAATAGCATTATCTTCAATCATGCCGATGATTGTTGATAAACTGTTTTGTTCTGCGGTTATATCAATGTCTTTTGGCTCGATTTTTTCATGGGAAATACTGTCAATCTCATTATTTTCTGCTTCGATCTCTATTGGTTTATTATTTTTCATAGGTAATTCGTCTCCCAAATATTGAACTACAGGGATAAATAAAAACATTAATATTTATCATGTTTTTTTATGGCCAAAGCTGGACTTCAATAAATAATCTCTGTAGTTAAAGATTTCAACCGCAACGAACAAACACAAAAAATACAGAGTCTATCATGGCACTTGACTCCGCAATTAAGATGTCAACGGCAGATTCACGCTGCGGATTTAATAAACATAAATCTTAACTCGTTCTCTTTGCTCTACCCGCTCCATTTCTTCATAATTGATCCATTTGCAACTCATCTCCGACAACATGGCAGCGCAAGTCATAGCTATTGACCAAAATCTACGCTTGTAAATCCGATTCAAGTGGCTGGAAATAATCACTCAAAATCCGCTTATAAATGGGGTTGGCGATATCACAAAAACCCTCTCGATCCTCTATCACAATGCCGTGCATGTTGAGGGCACCAACCCAAGGCGTATTAAGCGTGAATTTGAGGCGTGCGCCAAAGAGAATGCGTAGCACTGGTTCTTGAGACGATTTGGCATGGCGTACCAGAGTCTCATAATTGTAATTGCGCTCACGCACCAGTTTAGAGAGCGCTGCTAGTAGATTGGCATGGCTAATGGGACGAGTACGCTCGGTGGCAATTTCTTCCGTGACAATCGCAGCCAGCCTGTTGACCAAAAAGGGTTGCCCGCCGGTGAGGGCGTGGATTTCTTTTATCACGCCTTCGGCGAGGGATTGCGCCGTTTCCTGAGTGTATTGGTTGAAAAGTGCTTGCACCTCTGCCAACGTAAAGGGTAGCAGTTGGATTTAACGCGCAATGTTGAAAGGAGAACTGCGTCCAAGGTTGAGGGTGGCGATGTTTTGGAGACCAATCAAAATGACGCTATGGAGAGGACGCGGCGGCTCATTAGCGAGGTAAATCTGACGCCAGATTTGTAGCAAATTTGAAATGGCGGCTTGAGGTGTCGAATCAAATTCATCAATAATCAAGACGAACTTAAGCTCGGGTAGCCATTGGTGCAAACTGACAAACCACTCACGCAATGCGAAAAAGCTCGTGGGGAGCTTGTTCATCAGCAGTTTTTGCTCCTCAGCTAACTTAAAGTTAGGGTGTGAACTTTCTTTTAATAAATCAAGAATCTTTCTGCTTAGATCGAGGCTAAATCCGTGCAGGAAATCAGAAACAGACCAACTTTCAAAGGCTTCAAAACTCAGCGTGACAGGCAAATAATCCGGTTTTTCCTGCAACACCTCCGCCAACTGCCGTAACAGGGTCGTTTTCCCCATTTGTCGGGGCGCGTAGAGGGTGAAGTAGGTGCTCGATATGTGCCACTAAGTCGGCAATAACTTCACGGCGGGGGACAACATAATGTTCGGTTTCGTTTACAGGACCAAGGGTGTTGAAATAACGCATGGGCTTAACGCTTAAACAAATAAATGATGGACAAATAGCGGTTTGCTATCAAAAATTAATTGTTATAATATCATATTTATCACAACCCATAAGTACCGAAGCATAAATTTTCGGGCTATGCCTTGCCCAGGATAAGTCAACAAAAAAAACATATCATATACTATTCAAGTTTGCAGTCGCACTACCCCATAATTTCAACCCCAACGAACACAAAATCCTGGGCTCCCTTTGCCGTTCATATTCATGAATAACACACAATCTATCATCACGATACAAGCCCATCACTGTAGCCGCTAAAGTTTCATCGGGCGCCTGGCTCCGCAATTGAAAGTTTAAGATGTCAACGGCAGATTCACGCAGCGGATATTTATAAATTGCATCAATTGCTTTTTCTAGTTCAGGCTCTAATAAGGTGCCGCGTGTTTTGGCATAGTCTTTTAATTGGATATAGGTACGATAGCGTGCCCCGTTTTTTCTTCCTAATCCACCGCCACTATTTTTTTCAGTTTCCAATAGTTGCTCAACACCTCGTTTGACAATGGCATGATGTGAGTCGCTGCGTTCTAAAGCTGGGGTATCGGGGTGACAAGCGGCGGCTTTAAAAATGTCATCCAGTGATTCGCTGATAATGTTTCCATCATTATTTAGCCACATCATCGCATCATTACCGTCTGGGGTATCCATATAAACTAAAACACCGGTGGGTTGATGAGTTTGTGGGTGATGGGATTTAGTGGAATGAACTACCGGCGGTAAAGCCGGGATGATTTTTTCTAGTTTGGGATTGGCTTTGATGGCTTTAGTCCATACCGCATAAGCTTCGGAGACTAAATCGACTTCATTATCAGCGTCGCCATCTAAAATGCCGGCTTTTTCATTATACAAATCATGCAAAGTCGTTTGATTGTCATCGTCTTCAAAAAAAGCCTCATCGGTGCCAACCACTTCGGCATTTTGGCGGAGACGGTGTTTTAGGCGGGCACGTAACTTAATAATTTTTTCCACCCCTGCTGCGGGTAAAAAGGAATAACAGATAATCTCATATGCCTTTTGCCCAATTCTATCAACGCGCCCAACTCGTTGAATTAGGCGAATAATCGCCCAAGGTAGATCATAATTAACTACAATCGCTGCGTCTTGTAAGTTTTGTCCCTCCGATAATACGTCGGTGGCAATCAAGACTCGAATTTCATCTTTAAGCTTTTTATCATTACTCAGCGGGCTAAATCGCCATGCTAATTTTGTGGGATTGGGAGATTGTCCCGTCGCTACTTCAATTTGAGTAAGCCCTCGCGCTACCAGTTGTTGTTGCAAATAAAAGGCGGTATCTGCAAATTGGGTAAAAATGAGTACTTTGGCATCAGGGTGAGTTTGTGTCAGCATCACTTCTAAGGTATTCAATTTAGCGTCTTGCGCGGTATCCCAATCTCCGCAATCTTTTAAAATATTGAATAATGCTTCGGAGTCTTGCTGTAAATGCTGGGTTAAAGTCGAGCTAAAAAAGCTGGAATCTAGCCATTTAAACCGTTTTTTGGCTTTTGGGCTAGTGTAAATATCATAAATTTCAGCGGCACGTTGTTGAAACTCAGCCATAGTTTTTAAACGCGGTGCGGTGATAGCGTCATTAATATCTTCGGTATCTCCATCATTGAGACGACTATCAAAATCTAATAAGTCCGCGTTTTGGGCACCAATCGGAATATCTTTATTATTGGAAATGGCATACCAGTAAATGCTGTTACGGAGTAATAATCGTTCTAAAGATAATATAAACGCTGCACCACTACTTTCTAATCGCTTAAATAAATTAGTCCGACAAAAGCCGATTAAGCGTTTGCCGCCTCGTGATAAATCTTTGAGGATTTGTTGTTCTTTCTTGGAAGTTTCAACTTTAGGGTTAAGATATTGCCCTAAACCATAACGGGGTAAATTAAGTGCTGCAATCGTGTTAACCACAGTCTCAGAATAAAGTTTGGCATATTGATTATTTATTTTGAAACTCGCAGTTTTAGGTAAACGGGCTGGAAAATAGGCGCGTTGTCCGTTTTCAAGTAGCAAATATTTTTGTCCTTTTTCCGCATCCGTCAGGGCATAATTTTCCTGAATAAAGCTGCGAGTGCGACGCACCATATATAATCGCATTAATTTTCGCCAATCTTCAGGATATTCGCTTTTTTCATAAGCGGCTAAAGAATGGACATTACATTGATGCTTACTGGTGAAAACTGTCATGCCCCCACTTTCAGCAATCAATTTTTCTGGACTTACACTTAGTTTTTTATCTTCCGCAATAAACAGCCTAAGTTGATTGGCTAAATCCAGATAAGTTTTATTATAAGGCGTGGCAGAAAGTAACACCACTTTGCAATCATTTCTGTCAATGTAGTCTCGAATGGCTTTATAACGTTGCCCTTCTCGATTGCGTAGATTATGGCTTTCATCAATAATCACGAGTTGATAGCGTTTTAATTCGGCTAATTTTTTTACCATTGTGACTGACAAGACGGTTGCCATTTTGAGATATTTGTCACAATAACCGCTTTTCCACATATCCACCAGATTTTTAGGACAAATAATCAGGGTTTCGAGTCGATAGACATTTTCAAAGATTTTGGCTAAGGCGGTTGCCATCAGGGTTTTGCCTAATCCGACGACATCTCCAATTAATACGCCACCGCGCTGGTTTAGGTGTCGCGCTGCTAATCGCACTGCCGCTGCTTGATAGTCAAAGAGTTTATTGCCAAATTCACGCGGTACGGTAAATTCATTTAATCCGGCTCTGGCTTCTTGAGATAGATGGTAGGCCATTTTTAGATAAATGTGATAAGGCGGAATTAACTCTTCACGCGCCCAGCTTGCTTGTATAATTTCAATCAATTGTTCTGAAATATCCAAACACCATCTATCCTGCCAACGTGCTTCAAACCAAGCTGCGAGTTTTTGGCAAGCATCCCCTTCGACGACATCGACATTGAGTTCACCTTGTCCCGATAATCCGGCATAAGTGAGATTACTACTGCCTAAATAACCAATCACCGGACTAAATTTATCCTCACGAAATAAGAGATAAAGTTTGGCATGTAGAGGTGAGCGTAAGAACAGTTTTACAATGACTTTTTTTTCACGGAGTTGTTGTGCTAAGCGGCGCAAAGTGGCTTCTTCTTGATTGGTTGGGATACTTTGCGCTAATTGTTCTCGAAATTCAGTAGCTAGTTGTTTCTTAAACTGGATTGCGGTTTGATTATCTATGGGTATGGTTTCGGGTTTTTCTACAGAGATACCAATTAATAAGCGGCAGCAATTTCCTTCGGAGCCGATCCAGTTGTCAATATAACGGTCCAAGTGTTGCCAGCCGCTGAGTCTAAAATAACCGATACAGAAATCGGCGCGGTAGGCGACTTTTAGGGTATCTTGTAAGGTGGGTAATAGGTGTTGGTTTAGGTTGTCGAAGATTTTTGGCATGTTAATTTTTACCCCATTCACTTGCCCAAAAAGCCATGAGTACCGAGTCTGATTGCCGTTTAGATGTCAATGTTTGTGGATGAAATAAACAATTTTGCATTCGTTTAATGTATGCTGAATAACACATAGATTGAGCAATATGAATCAATTTTAACCATCCTTTTTCTGTTCTAATCTTTTCCCATTGTTCTGGATAAAAATTAGCTAAAATCATCTCACAAGTCAAAATCAATTCCATGGGTGGAATCGCCCAACGAGGGCGACTGATTTTTAACTCTTCTTTTCTGTTAGATTGCGGTTTATGTCCACCAGCTTGCAGGTGAAAAAGTGGCCCAGCTTGGTATTCACCCTCTTCTTTAAGGTTGGCAAGATCAATATGCCAACGTGATTGTAAATCACCTTCAGAATTATTTTTTTTATCCCAATCAAAAATTTCAATCTTGGTATCGAGTCGGATAAAAGGAGGAATATCGTCTCTTTCTGGTGGTTTAACCGCGACATCAAGATAAATTTGAGGAACTATTTTTCCTAATTTTCTATCATCTGTTGGTACAAATTTAATCGGGGTTGATGGTTTAATGATGTATTCCCACTCCATTTTTGTCTGGAATCTGTTAAGTTGAAAAATAGCACTATAAATAGAACTTATAGTGTTAGCTTGAATAAGTTCTTTGTTGCATAGTAGGGTAATCAAATAATTAAGTTGCTGACTCATTTCCTTGGCAGTGGGGATTTTCTCCATTTTCACATTTCCCCTTTTTGAATCATATCAACAATAAATTCCTCATTTTTGTCGTATTCCAAACCATGTTCTTTAAATTCATCCGTTTCTATACATTTCCAACAAATACGCTTGCCACGTATGTATGTATAAGGTAAAGGATCATAAGCGGCTACCGAATATTGATCCTCTGTAGGCAGATGACAAGAATCACAAGCATAAGCAAATAAAGCATCACTACTTTTTTGCCAGCTAGAGATAGCAGGCGATAATTGCAATTGCAATTTTTCATTTAAACACGCCACCCGTTCTTTAGCAGTCAAATTACCTAACGGCTCGCCACATAATTGCTTTTCCCAATCCCAGAGACGATGCTGCCACCAGCGCGTCCAACCTTCACTAAAAACGCCAGAGTATATGACTTTGTCTTTTTTAAAACGTGCAAAGAGTGGTTCGACATCATTGCTGTCTTTTGCCACACCCAATTGCGCTAACATGTTATCTTTATCTAATAAAATACCTTGTCTATCTATCACATAGCGCAAAATATTTTGAGCCACTTGATGAGGCGCTTTAAGTTTATCCAGTTCCAGTATAGCTTGATAAGCCACCACTACGCTTTCTTGCTTATTCAAGCCTAAGAAAGTCACCCATCGTTCTGATTTATTCCAGTTTTTAATCATACGATTATAACCCTTGACGAGCGACAGTATTTTTTTGCGATGTTTTTCTGGGTTATCGGCGACTTCTTTTTTAGTAAAACGACGATCAAATAAATTGTGAGCCGTGACATCATCAAGAAAACCTTTGATTTTATCCTCATGGGAAACCAAAATAATGGGAAAATCTTCGAGCACATTTTCTGAGGTGTAATCACGCAACAGTTGTGCTAAAGGCGCGGCTTTGTAGTCATTTTGTGACGTGTTTTGCTCTTCATCCAAACGGTAATCTAAAGCAACAAAATTGGGTTTACTGGCTAATATTTCTTTAGCCAATGTAATCAACTCTTTAGGTTTTTTAAATTCAATCTGAAGTCCATTTTTTCCCTTTGTTGACATATGTGAAGCAAATATTTTATCAGCCTCTCTATCATCAATAAAAATACCAGTAAACATTGTTATATTCCTTTCAGTTGTAATTGTTTCTCTGAAATCGGTACACCAAACTCAAAACAACAGCCATACTCAACATCAGGCTCAGATAGGCGCACAAATCCTTGATTAACTTTGGCAATGTCAGAAACAATTTTTAAGCCCAAACCACAACCGGGGCCTGCAATTTCATCTTGTTGATTTGGTGAACTGGTTGTAAAAAAAGTATTAAAAATACGATCTTTTATATCGTTTGCTACACCTTCACCGGTATCTTGAAAACGAATGGTCGCAAATTTATCTTGCTTTGTCGCTGTAATTTTGAGCCGACGTTGTTTAGAATGGCTACGTTCCATTGCTTTAACAGAATTAGTCAAAAAATTAAAAAGTACCGCATCAATTTCACTACGGTGTATAAGAGTTGTACGCAAAGAGTTAGGTATTATTTCGTACTCAAATTTAATATCTCTAGTGTTCAGATAATTTTCAAATTGTTCAATAAATGTTTTAATTACACGATAGAGTGCTACATTTTCTTTCTGTCGTGAAACAGAACGACTAATTAATGTATTAATATAGGAAGCCAATCCAGCTAAGTGATCAGTAGTTTTATCGATTTGCACAAAGTTATCTTTAATTTGTTGAGAGTTTTTGCAAGCTGATACAGTTAATGATTGCAAATGGTTCAAAGATGCTCTCAAGCGTGTGACATCTCCCCCGGTTTCATGGCTAAAAACCGCAATGGAAATACCTAATGAAGCTAATACTCTGAGCATATCCGTATATCTGATTAATTGTTGCCGCTCTTTTTCCCTTTCCGCATCTTCCTTTTGAGCTTGTTTAATTTCAGCAATGATTTCTTTTTGAGTCTCAAGAGGTAATGGTTCTAATTTTTTGGGTAACTCATCAATTAGCTTATGTAAACGGTTTGAAGATTTAGGATTGATTGATGTTGACGTGATATCGAATTGACGATAACGATAAGAAGCCACTCGTAATAAAGCCCATTCTAGGCATTCGTCCACAAAATCACAAAGCCTCTTGTAGGCATCATTTTCTACTAATCCTTCCCGACTGGCTGTTTCTTCCAAGGCAGGATTGTCGGCACTGCTTAGTGCAACATGACCAAAAAAATTATAATTATTAAGTGGTACTTGTTTTTGGTTGGTAGATATTTTTAATCTACTATTAGTAAGTTGTAACCAATTATTACTAGCGTCTCCATAAGGTAAAACTCTAAAGCCATCACGGTAAATCCGAATACCACCCAGTTGTTTACCAAATTGACGAACCTTATTAACACCGGGCATCAGTTTGGAATCATAAATAAAATAACTGGCTTCAAATTCCAAAGGCCCTATTTCTTTATAAGTGTCTTGAGATTCTTGTTGTTCTTCAAATCCAAAGATGTCGGAATGTATTTGAAAATGTCCTTTTCCCTCTGCATCAATCCAAGCTTTTATCAATGCCGTTCTTTTTGCTAAAAAAATTTCGTTAATAGACAGTTCAGGAACAGCTTCATTTCTTAAGTTACCATTGATACATACTTTAAAACCGGGATCGCTGCCATAAATATCTATACCATTTTTAGGGGCACGGTGACGTAAAGGTATCTCAAAAGGTGGTTGCAGAAATAAAATGTATTTCCATATCTGAATAAAATCATTTTTGGTCCATTTATCTCGGAGATTTCCAATAATCAATTTGGTACCATGATGCTTTGGCACAGATGGAAATGATTCGAGCTTATTCGCAATTTGAGTTAACAGTTTGCCGGATTGATATTGATTATCCCAATCAAAATAGATTCTAATTCCCTGAGTTTCACCGTTTCTTTCTGTTTCCATCAACAAGTTTCTGCCTAAGCGTTCTACAGCAAAGCGACCAATGCCTTTACGCCCCGCTCGTGAGCGACCATATAATGGCGAAATAGGATTTTTTTCTTTATCACTGGTAGATAAACGCATCCAATGATTACGGATATCTGGTTCTGTCATGCCGCTGCCATCGTCGCTGATAATCAAAGTTCCACCAGCGTTGTCATAATTTTTAAAATCAATATTTATAAAACTAGCGTCGGCATCATAGGCATTTTTAATTAACTCTGAAAGTGCTGTTTCTTGTTTTCCAACCAGTTCAAATCCTAACCGGTGTATATGTTGGGCATCGACAGTAAAACGAGTTGCTTGTGGATCGAGTGCCAGTAAACTGTCATTGAGTTCAGAAATTCGTTCAAAATTTAACGATTCTTTGCTCAGTTCTTTTTGCAGAGATGCTTTTAATTCTTTTAATGTGTTAGACATATTTTTCAAAAGCCTCCAAAGC
>JBDLJY010000207.1:0-11982 GCA_039714115.1 Pseudomonadota bacterium
CGCACGATTTGAAAATCTGATAGCAACCACATTGCTAAAAAGGTTACATTATTTAGAAGATTATGAAGGCTATCGCTGTGAATTACGTTATATCCGTGACAAGGAAGGAAGGGAGATCGATTTTGTCATCATAAAAGAAGGTGTTTTGGAAGAATTGATTGAAGTGAAATATAATGACGATAATCTGTCAAAGTCATTAAATTACTATTCAAATAAGTTAAAGCCGAAAAAATCAACACAAATTGTTGCGACATTGAAGAATCCTTATGATAAGAATGGAATTCGTGTAACAAATCCATTTTTATATTTTTCAGAGCCACCTTGGTTGTAAGTCAACACCTCTTTTTTTTAGCGACAAGAACAGGAGTCTAAACTTTAGTTTGGGCGCCCAAGATAAATCTTGGACTCCGACAAAAGATAAGAGGAACCGATGAAACTTTATATTTCTGCTAACAAAATTTGCTCGCCAGGCTCCCCTAACCCTTGGGTTTTTGGGGTTTTGGGGTTTTAAGGTTTTTGTTTTTCCTAAAAGAACTGATGAACTAGCCCGATTAAGCTCGGTGCCCGACGTGCGGAGCCGGCTCGCACCGTGCTTAATCGGGCGGCGGGCCGATGAGAGGATTTTTTACACCGCGCAGCGGTGGCGCGATTTTTTTTTTGACCGGCTCGTCCAAAATAAATTTTGGACTCCTAACGGCTCCGGAGTCCAAGATTTATCTTGGACGGGGTGGTGAGTACAACGAATGTTCAACACCTCGGTAAAACTTTCAACATAGCAAGAAGAGGATTTGATAACAGTGAGGTTCTTGAAGGTTTTTATTCGTTGTTGAGCATTAGTTGTACTCACTTTAATTGGAGATTTATATGCGTTATCTTAGTCTAATTAAGTTGATACTAAC
This sequence comes from Pseudomonadota bacterium, assembly GCA_039714115.1. GTDB lineage: Bacteria > Pseudomonadota > Gammaproteobacteria > Beggiatoales > Beggiatoaceae > Thiomargarita. The sequence continues at coordinate 900 of JBDLJY010000207.1, forward strand.
ATATATTCACGTCTCTTTGATGACCAAACGCAGCCCAAGATTCAAGAGGAAACCAATGCCTGCCTTGAAGTTATCCAAGCCATCAAAACAAAACACTTGAGCCTGCTTTGTTCAGATATTGTCATGTTTGAGGTGTACAATATCCTTGATGAAGAAAAACGTGCCAAAGTCGAAAAGTACCTCAATTTGTCTACCAAGCATGTTGACAGTTCAGAAGCCATTTTAAAGCTAGGTCAACGCCTAGAGAGCCAATGCAAAATTCGGGCGCGTGACGCTTTGCATGTAGCATCGGCTGTTATTGGAGAGGCTCGCTATTTTCTCTCCTGTGACAAAAAAGTTACGCTAATGAAGCAAGCTAAGTGTTACCGTCGCTTGGTCAAATCAGAACGCCAAACCTACTTTTCCGTTATGAATCCAATACTTTTTGTTGATAAAATGAAAAAAGGAGAACTTGAATGAATCTAAGCGCTGCCATACAGACGACTGACACTGTTGCCATTATTCGTGAAGGATGGAATTTATTGGTAGAACAGTTAGGTCTTGAAAAAGCCACGCAATTTGTCGTACTTATTGAAAGGGGCAAAGGGGATAGCGTACAAGAGATAGCGGACTATTGGGGAAATGCCAGCATAGAGGAAATCCATAATCAAGTGATAATGTGGAAAGCCAAAAGAAAGGTCAACAACTAAGGAGTCCAATCGTCCAAACCGAAGGTGGAGTCCTGACTATAAGGAGATTTATATGCGTTATCTCAGTCTAATTATTTTAATGATTTACAGCCTCAGCGTTCAGGCTCAAGCCCGATATGCACTGGTTATCGGTAACAGCAACTACAATTCTCCGGGCAAAAAGGGTTATTTAACCAATCCTGTCAATGATGCCAAAGACATGAAGGCATTATTGACAAACCAATTGGGCTTTACCGTCATTGAAGGTTATGATGTGAACAAAATGGAGTTTGATCAGCTAATTCAAGAATTTAACAGCTACTTGATAGACTCAAAGGTGCCAGCCGTTGCTGGTATTGGATGCTTGTCGTGGATCACCCAAGGGGTTTGTGCAAAACTTCCAAGAAGAAGAACATGGGGGTAGCCGCTCCTATCAGCCCCTAAAAACCCATTATGGTATTCATATCGGTGCCGCACGCTTATGTCATGTTCGTAGGCGTTGTTGAAGGTGCGTGGGACGCACCCGGAGCTTGCTATACCCCGCCGGTGGAGTCCGTTCGAGAAAAATTAATCGGATAGCAGGAGTCCAAGATTTATCTTGGACGTCCTACCCAAACCTCCTCAATCCTATCACCAACAACCAAAGCCGCCCGACGCTATTCATTGACTTTGCCTTTCGACACCGGAGGCAACCAATGAATCGAATACCCTCTTGCCCACCCTTGCGTATATTTTTTAAAGCCGCTTTATCATCCATCATAAATCATACCTCGAATAAGATGCGACGCGAGGAGGGATCTGAACCCGTCCGGCACAAAGAGCAATAATAAAGCCACGTCATTGTTGGCTTTGCACCAAAAAAGCTTGACTTCCACCTTCGCTACCACTAAACTTAGCCCCCACACAAATTCCCCTTAACGGAGAACACTAATGACGATTGAAAAAATCAACCAAAAAAAAGAAATACCAACTTATACTTTTAGTGCAATTAGTTTTAAAGATTTAGAACAACTTGTAAGTATTAAAAGAAATATTTCCACCCAAGAGTTCAGCAACTGGTTTAACTTTAAGATTCAAGTTAGTCATAACGACCAAATTTTTTTTGAGGATTTAATAAAAGAAAATTATTTTCTAATAGAAAGTTACAATGAAGAAGAATTAAAAGTGAAATTTATTTCACCCATCTTAAATCGGGTGAAGTTTACAGACGTAGAACATGAAATAAGAGACTTCTATGAAGAAAAAATAACTTATAGAACAGATAGATTCATATTGACGGGTACAACCGATTTTTTAGTATCAAAAGGCCTAGAGTACTCAAAAAAACCTGATTTTTTTATCCAAGAATTTCAAAAGTCCATTAAAAATGATGATCCAAGACCTCAATTATTAGCCGAATTAATATCGGCTGTTGAATTTAACGGTTTCAAAACAATAAAGGGAGCTTTTATTATTGGTGGAAACTGGAATTTTGTAATCTTAAATAAACTAGAACACGACAAATACCAGTATTTTGTTAGCCATACCCTGAATGCAACCAATAAAAATGATTTACAGCAAATTTATAAAAACTTGCTTTTTGTGAAGCATGAAATTATTAAGATAGAAGAAGATTTGAACTCCTAAAGCTTTTCGGAGTCCTTGTGCCGGACAGGGTTTTTAATGCAACCCCGTCCAGCACAGAACTTCAATGCCCCAGACTATTGAGTTAGTTAGGTTTTATCGTAGTCTCAACTACTCTTGACGTAAAGCTTTGTTTTTATTAGATTCGCCTGTTTGTAAAACAACTTTAACTAAATCTAAGCGATTGCGATATGGCTCAACACCGCTGACTTGGGTGCCAATACTCACATTAATATATTTTTCACCGCCCGCCGAAGCTACATAATAACCTTGGGCGGTGACGGTTGCCCATTCGCCATCTTTAAAGCCCCACATTTGGGCAATTTCTTCGCCGGTTTGGACTTGCCATAAGCGTGTGCTGCCATCCTCACTGCCCGACAAGGCGAGTTTGCCATCTGGGCTGAACGCCACGGCTCTTACCCAAGAGGAATGTCCTTTGAAGGTACGAATCTCGCGCCCACTTGAAACCTGCCACAGTTTCAGCATATAATCCCTACCGCCCGACAAGGCGAGTTTGCCATCTGAGCTGAACGCCACGGTTAATATCTCTCTGGAATGTCCTTTGAAGGTACGAATCTCGCGCCCACTTGAAACTTCCCACAGTTTCAGCGTTTCATCATAAGAACCCGACAAGGCGAGTTTACCATCTGGGCTAAACGCCACGGCTCTTACCCAAGAGGAATGTCCTTGAAAGGTACGAATCTCGCGCCCACTTGAAACTTCCCACAGTTTCAGCGTATGATCATAAGAACCCGATAAGGCGAGTTTGCCATCTGGGCTGAACGCTACGGCTAATACCTCTCTGGAATGTCCTTTGAATGTCCTCATCTCGCGCCCACTTGAAACTTCCCATAGTTTCAGCGTATCATCCCAACTGCCCGACAAGGCGAGTTTGCCATCTGGGCTAAACGCTACGGCGTTTACATAAGAGGAATGTCCTTGAAAGGTACGAATCTCGCGCCCACTTGAAATCTCCCACAGTTTCAGCGTATTATCCTGACTGCCCGACAAGGCGAGTTTGCCATCTGGGCTGAACGCCACGGCGTTTACATAAAAGGAATGTCCTTGAAAGGTACGAATCTCGCGCCCACTTGAAACTTCCCACAGTTTCAGCGTATTATCCCGACTGCCCGCCAAGGATAGTTTGCCATCTGGGCTGAACGCTACGGCTTCTACAGAATAGGAATGTCCTTTGAATGTACGAATCTCGCGCCCACTTGAAACTTCCCACAGTTTCAGCGTCTCATCATAAGAACCCGACAAGGCGAGTTTGCTATCTGGGCTGAACGCTACGGCTTCTATAGATTCGGAATGTCCTTTGAATGTCCTCATCTCGCGCCCACTTGAAACCTCCCACAGTTTGAGCGTATTATCCCGACTGCCCGACAAGGCGAGTTTGCCGTCTGGGCTGAACGCTACGGCGGTTACACCATCGGAATGTCCTTTGAATGTCCTCATCTCGCGCCCACTTGAAACCTCCCACAGTCTCAGCGTTTTATCCAAACAGCCCAACAAGGCGAGTTTGCCATCTGGGCTGAACGTTACGGCGTAAACAGGTTCGGAATGTCCTTTGAATGTCCTCATCTCGCGCCCACTTGAAACCTCCCACAGTTTGAGCGTATTATCCAAACTGCCCAACAAGGCGAGTTTGCCATCTGGGCTGAACGCTACGGCGTAAACAGGTTCGGGATGTCCTTTGAATGTCCTCATCTCGCGCCCAGTTGAAACTTCCCACAGTTTGAGCGTATTATCCCGACTGCCCGACAAGGCGAGTTTGCCATCTGGGCTGAACGCTACGGCTAATACCCAGCTGGAATGTCCTTTGAATGTCCTCATCTCGCGCCCAGTTGAAACTTCCCACAGTTTGAGCGTATTATCCCAACTGCCCGACAAGGCGAGTTTGCCATCTGGGCTGAACGCTACGGCTAATACCCAGCTAGAATGTCCTTTGAATGTCCTCATCTCGCGTCCACTTGAAACTTCCCACAGTTTCAACGTATAATCCCGACTGCCCGACAAGGCGAGTTTGCCATCTGGGCTGAACGCTATGGCTTCTATATTATTGGAATGTCCCAACTGTACAAAAACTTCAGGCGCGGGTTGGGCGTGTGCGATTGTCCCCCATATCATAAGGAACAGCCATTGGATTTGAATGTTTTGCATTTTCGTTTTCTCAGATATCTGTTATCTAATAATAAATTGAAACGTGATTAAGGATTCTATCAGGAATAAACATCAATAGCTAGTACAACGGATTAGCGCTGACAGGCGTGTATGTAGGGTCACTGCCATTAAGTTAAGACAAACCTGACAGGTGTCAAAAACCTGTCAGGTTAATTTTTACCTTAACTTACAACGACCTGCTGGGTATGGGTCTCCCAGCAGGTCTGATTTGGGGAGAGTTATCTTAATGGCATTGAGTGGTATGTAGGGTGCAGCGATCCAATGCCATATCGTGGCGGTTGCCCTTACAAATCAATTTATAACGGTATTAGCAAATATGTGTTGGGGTATGTCTTATGTATATTAAACTCCGTATCGGAGAAAAACACACCAGCCTTGATGGGTTTATTTTAAAGCAACCAAAGAAATCCGATTTTTCAAAAAAATCGGATTTCTATCGACGTTTAAAAATATGTCTGCCTTCAAACAACACCAAATCCGCGTCTTCATTTCCTCCGCCATGGAAAAAGAACGCCAAATTTTAACCAAACAGGTTTTCCCTGAAATTCGCCGCCGCTGTCAAGCGCGAGGTATCGACTTTCTCGAAATTGACTCACGCCATAAATCCCTATCAATGAGTTTTCAACAAATTGACTTATGTCGGCCCTATTTTATCGCCTTATTAGGTCAACATTATGGTCCAACCATTCAACATGAACTCGATTACCCTTGGATAGAAAACGCCTATCTCAGCCTAACAGAGCTAGAAATTTTATACGCACTCTTCGGCTCTCAAGACAAACTACAAGCCTCCGCCAAAAAAGCCTTATTCTATTTTCGTGACTTGTCCCAAACCGTTTCTGAAACGTTTTATATCAAACAAGAAAATGCCTTATCTTGTTTTAGTAATCCCCACGTACTCGACACCTTGCCCGATCAAACCAGCTCTCAAAAACAACAAGATTTAAAACAGCGACTACGCGCCTATTCGTGTCACATCACAGAATACAAACAAGCCACTGATTTAAAAGACATCGTATTAGAACAACTCTGGACACAAATTGAGCAAGATATCCCCATCGAACCAGAGCAAGAAGATTTTGAACATGACGCATTTGCTACCAATCTGCAATCGTTTTACGTTAAACAACAAGCCCATTTTGATCGACTCACCGCCCATGCCCTCAGCGATGATCCTCCATTAGTGATTGCCGGCGAATCGGGTAGTGGAAAATCGGCACTACTAGCAAATTGGGTTTTAGAATATAGACAAGCGCATCCTGATGAATTCATATTCTGGCATTTCTGTTCTCCCAGCACCGATCCAATTGCCCTATTGCGGCAGATAATGAGCACCTTCAAAAGCCATTTTCAAATACCAGATGAATTACCCAACACCCCAGAAACAGTGACAGAACAATTCCCGCAATGGTTAGCTCAAGGGCGGGTTATTTTGATTATAGATGGTTTAAATCAAAGCGAATTGCCCGACTTTTTCCCAGCCAACATTCGCCTATTTTTGTCGTCGCAAGAACAGGGATTAAACTCTTGGCACTTGCCCTTATTAACTGACAAAGCGCGTGAAACTTTCATCACCTCCTACCTTCAACAAACCTTACCCCCCTTCCAAATGCAACGCTTGCTGGATGCGCCACAGACGAAGAATCCATTATATTTAAAGACTATTTTGGAAGAATGGCGGCACGTTCAGAAACTTGACCATTATTTGCAAGCCCAAACACCCTCAGCGTTATACCAAAAAGTATTAGAACGTTTAGAAGCAGGCTCAGAAACGAGGAAAGAAATAATAGGAAAAGCATTAAGTTTATTATGGGCAGCACGGAGAGGGCTACAGGAATCTGAAATATTAGCAATGCTGGATATACCAGAAGCGATTTGGGCTTCGTTATTACAAACAGCTTTAGTGAATCGCGCCGGCTTATTAAATTTCTGTCACGAGACATTACGGCAAGCAGTTCAGACGCGCTACCTACCCAATGAGCAAACAGTGCATCGACAATTAGCCGATTACTTTGAACAACAACCGCTTTCCTCGCGCATAGCCGACGAATTGCCTTATCAACTTATGCAGGCAAAAGAGTCTGTGAGATTGCATGACTGTATCAGTCAAATACCCATGTTTTTGCAATTGATGAAAGATGATAAAGCATACGAATTGTGGCGCTATTGGCACTGGCTTGGGACAGATTTGATGGTAGAAGCTTATCAAAAGGCTTTGACAATCTCCCAAGAGGATAAATTATTAGAGGCACTAGATAGCATAGCAATTTTTTTCAAAAGCACCGGTTTTTACACAGCAGCCCTACCACTTTTTCAACAAGCACTCAAAATACGTCAAAAAGACTTAGGCACCAACCACCCCGATCTAGTGCAATCAATAAATCATTTAGCCTTTTTGCTCAAAAAGAAAGGCGATTATGAGAAGGCAAAACAGTTCTATCATCTGGCATTACAAATCTCTAAACAAGCCTTAGGCGCGGAGCATCCCGATACGGTGCAATCATTGAACCACTTGGCTTTGTCGCTTCAAAAACAAGGCGAATATGAAAAGGCAGAACGCTTATATCGACAAGCCCTAGAAATCCGTAAAAAAGCCTTAGGCATGGAACATCCCGATACGGCGACTTCACTGAATAATTTGGCGTTATTATTTCAATCTAAGGGTAATTACAAGGCAGCGGAGACGCTCTATCGACAAACCATTAAAATTCGTCAAAAAATTTTGGGCTCTGAACATCCATTAACGGCTAGTTCACTCAATAGTTTAGCGCTATTGCTTGCCAACAAAGGCGATTATGAGCGAGCAGGACCGTTATATAGACAAGTCCTCAAAATCAGTGAAAAAGTCTTAGGCGCGGAGCATCCGAATACGGCAACATCATTGAATAGTTTAGCTTTATCGCTCAAAAAGAAAGGCGATAATGAAGGAGCGATATCCCTCTACCGCCGTGCTTTGGTCGTTTTTGAAAATGTTTTAGGCGAAAAACATTAATACAGTCACAGTCCGCAAAAACTTAGATTTACTAAGTTCATAGCCCGTTAATAGGAATCCAAAATAAATTTTGGACTCCTATCCCGTGCAAGGTATCTTAACCCTCCGAAGTTTAGCAAACATCGGAGGTTTTTAGCTTGACGGTGATTAAAAGCTCATATCAAGCCCAACGCCAAACCGAAAGAGGCTATCCGTTATACTCATGGTGACGGAATTGCCGTAATCTATCTCTTGCCAAACCCGATAAACGTATCCAAGATCAGCAGTAACAGCCAGATTGTCTGTGAAAGAGTAGCTCAAGCCAGCACCAAGGTTAAAGTGGACATTCCAAATGTTGTCAGTCGTATCACCCGTAGTGGTTATGAACCTAGTATCGGTATCGGCGAGACCCACACCTAAACCGGCCTTTAGAAAGGGAATCACGGATTTTTGAGGGAATGTCCTGATGTAATTAACACCAAATTCCAATTCCTCCTCCGAGTTGAATTGCCCTTGATCATCAACATCGTACTGAGAAAAGTACAATTCGGCACGACTTTCCGCAACCGAACCGAAACCCAATCGCAGACGATAACCCGTACTGTCTGCGTCAGAATCTATATTAGCTTGACGCCAGTAACCACTCAGTTCAAAATCCCGTTCTCCTGAATCTTTAATCAGATCCAAACTAAGCGTTAATTCGGCATAAGCGGGTGCCGAGAGTAGTAAAATGCTCGCAATCAATAGCTTTTTCATATCAACCTCCAATAATAAAATGAAATTGAAATTGGCTTAAATAAATCTAGCAGTCACGCTTATTTATTTAGACGACGCTTAAAAAAAAATGTGAGGGTCAAATTTTAAGATGGCAGCCACGCATGGATTGTTTGTAAAAAAATACAAGGTTGTTTTATGCCAGTGACGGATTTAATACAAGGTTAAATTGGCGGATAGCTGATTGCTTGTTTTTTAACGGAGCGCCTATGTAAAAAAAAATCCTATTTCTTAAAGAAATAGGATTTTTTAAATCATATTACCTATGGAGTCGCCGAATCTATGGCGTTGAAATGGTAAGTACTTACACCCAAATTATCGATATCCTCTAAGAGATAGTAATAAGTGAGTCCAGATTCTACATTATCGTCTATGTAAGAATAGGAAGCACCGCTACTACCACCGTTGGCGGGAATGAGTTGTTGGTCATTTAGGATTATTACGGTTGAATAATCACCATATTTCCAACCTTCGCCGGTGGCACGCCAGATTCTGAAGCCTGCATTGTCAAGTTCAGTAGCGGTTTGCCATTCTAAGAGTATTTCAGTTTCTAAGGCAGTCGCGGTGAAGTCGAGTAGGCTGACGAGAGTGGTGTCATTATCTTGAATAGTGACGGTAGCATTGTCTAAATTTCCTCCACTCACTGGATCAGATAGGCTGAGTGTGAAAGTTTCAGGTCCTTCAGAGTTACCGTCATCAATGATGGGCACAGTAAAGGTTTTTTCACTACTATCGCCATCATTCCAGTTTAATGTGCCAATGGTTTGGGTGTAGTCGCTGCCGGCTGTGGCGGTGCCGTCAGAGGAGGTATAGTTCACAGAGATGGGGCCACTACTACCACCAACACGATTCACGGTGATAGTCACTGATCCGCCATTTTCATTGACGCTATAATTGGCACTTGAAAATTGCAAGGTACCGGGCCCTGTCGGCACTGAAGTATCGACGGTCAAATCATAGAGGATCGGTGATTGTAGATCGCCAGTGCTGGCGTTAAATTCTACAAGCAATCGAATCCTAGTCGCATTTGCAACCGTATTGAATTCAACACCCGATTGAATTTGCTGGGGAGTACTCCAAGTCACTCCATCTACGGACGATTCCGCCATGACAGTTATTGTTGAATCTCCCGGCGTATCGGCTGTCCAGGAGATAGTTGCTTTATTAATCTGCGCTTCTTGATAGACGACTGTCCAAGTACCGGAGCGGGTGGTGATACTACGACTGATAATGCCGGTCATGTCACTGTAGTTATAGGGTTCAGTGTGTCCCTCATGAGTGAAATCTACAGCATTGGTAGCCGGATCGACGCGCATTATATTGTTTGAATAACGGTTGGTCACCCAAATTTTTCCATCTTCTGCTGTTGCCGCACCAGTTGGATGAGAACCTACAGAGACTGTTGCCTTTAACTGACCTGTAGCACCATCATGACGAGTTATTGTATTTGCATTTGACTGGACAATCCAAACATCGCCATCAAGTCCAACAGTCACACCACGTCCATTACTCGCGAGGGACACTTCATATGCCCACAGACTGTTTATAGGATCATATTTACGGATCAAACTCTGCTCCCAACTAGCACTGTAAACATATCCATTTCGGTCAATACTCATGCCATAAATACCAGAAGCTGGAATAGCAGTGATAGTATGATTATCTGCTGGGTTGTCAATACGGACTAAGACATCATGAGTTCTGCCCGCTATCCATAATGTTCCATGGCTGTCAATAAGGGCACCGTAACATCCATATCCAAGGTGAATATTTTTTATTAGTGCTCCTGTTTCACCATTGTAATATCCCATGTTACGACCAGAGTAACCACCGATCCAGACATTATTATTAGCATCAATAGCTACAGCACGGGGACCAGCATCAACATTAATCCGTAATAAAACCGCTTCATCAGTGCCCCATGCCAAAACTTCCGAGGATTCGATAAGGCAATTACCATTAGTATCTTGAGACGTGGTAATTGTGCCATCACCATTGGTATCGGTAGGCGTGAGAGCGATCTTAGTAGCGGTGTCTGAGTCGCGGTTACCAACCCACAGATCACCATTGATATCGACGGTTGTCCGGGAGGGATTTTCAGTACCGGGACCAGTACGATAACGCCCTAATTCACAACCCGTCTCAGTATTTATTTTTGAGACGGTGCTTTCACCAGAATTGGCTACCCAAATAAACGGCAGTGTCGAGCCTTCGACGCTCAACTGGAGCTGATTAGACGTGGTCGAGTGTTCAACACCATCCATGATCCCCATGCCGAAATCTGCATCGCTTGTGTAGATTTTGGTGCCCGCGAAAAGGATGCTGCTTTGGAAAATCAAAGCACTTGCTCCAATAATCGCTAGGTGCCTACAAGAAAATTTCTTCACAATAAACATCTCCTATTTTTGTTGGTCATTCATGTACGCTTGCCCCTTATGGGCACTGCCCCGTCAAAATAACGTTGACAAGAGATTAGACGACGCTTAAAAAAAAATGTGAGGGTCAAATTTTTATCTGGCTGCCACGCATGGATTGATTGACATACCAGCTTGTTTGTTTATTTAGACGACGCTTAAAAAAAAATGTGAGGAGCAATTGCGTGGCGAGAAACACATTGATCCGCTAAGAACCCAAAAACACTTATAAGAATTTTAGAATATATATGAGGACTGAAATACTACCTATACGCCAGCCTCAAATCGGATTTTTAACGGAGTTTCGTAGGGTGGGCAACGTGTTTTTGTTGCCCACCAGCAAGCGTAGAGTCAATGCCATTAAGTTAAGACAAACCTGACAGGTGTCAAAAACCTGTCAGGTTAATTTTTCATTGAATTTACAACGTGCCATGTTTTGGATACCTGGC
>JBDLJY010000208.1:0-11958 GCA_039714115.1 Pseudomonadota bacterium
CCCGGCACACGAATCGTTAGCAGTACTGCTCGGCTAAACGTGATCTTATACCATATTTTATAATGTATCATAAGATAGTATAAGATTTTTAGGAGCGGCTGAGAATAGACCCTTTGAACCTGAACCGGCTGGTACCGGCGTAGGAAAGCACGTCTCATCAACTTGTTTCTCTTGCGCTGAGTGCAGTGCTTTTTCCATAATTAAATTAAGAATAATCGGTGATTATTACCATGAGCGCAAGATCTCAAGACGTAGCCCAACTCGACGCGGCTTCAACGCAGCCTTTTCCCAATTCCAAAAAAGTTTATATCAGCGGCAGTCGTCCCGACATCCGTGTACCCATGCGAGAGATTAGCTTATCAGAGACAGTGTTAGAAAACGGAGTACACGAATTCAATCCACCCGTGACGGTGTACGATCCATCTGGGCCGTACACTGACCCTAATGCAACCATTGATGTACGTCAAGGCGTACCGGAGGTGCGACGGGGGTGGATAGAAGAGCGGGACGATACAGAAACTTTATCCACCGTCACTTCTCTCGACGGTCAACAGCGCCAACCGCGCCGTGCTAAGGCAGGGCGTAACGTGACACAAATGCACTATGCCCGTCAAGGCATTATTACGCCTGAAATGGAATTTGTAGCTATCCGCGAAAATCAACGTTTGCGTGAGCGCTTGGCGCAACATCCGGGCGAGTCGTTCGGTGCCACGATTCCTAAAGTCATTACGCCTGAATTTGTCCGCGATGAAGTGGCGCGTGGACGCGCCATTATCCCGGCCAATATTAATCATCCCGAATTAGAGCCGATGATTATCGGGCGCAATTTCTTGGTGAAAATCAACGCCAATATCGGCAATTCTGCTACCACCTCCTCGATTGAAGAAGAAGTCGAAAAAATGGTTTGGTCAATTCGGTGGGGCGGCGATACGGTGATGGACTTATCCACCGGCAAAAATATCCATGAAACCCGTGAATGGATTTTGCGGAATTCGCCCGTGCCAATTGGCACAGTGCCGATTTATCAAGCCTTAGAAAAGGTGGATGGCAAGGCGGAAGAGTTGACATGGGAATTATTCCGCGACACTTTGATTGAGCAAGCCGAGCAAGGAGTAGATTATTTTACCATTCATGCCGGCGTGCGCTTGGCTTACGTCCCCCTCACTGCCAAACGGGTGACGGGTATAGTCTCACGGGGCGGCTCTATTATGGCTAAATGGTGTTTAGCCCATCATCAAGAAAGTTTTCTTTACACCCATTTTGAAGAAATCTGTGAAATAATGAAGGCTTACGATGTAGCCTTCTCTCTCGGGGATGGACTGCGCCCCGGCTCGATTGCCGACGCTAACGACGAGGCACAATTTGCCGAATTAGAAACCTTAGGCGAATTGACCCAAATTGCTTGGAAACATGACGTACAAACGATGATAGAGGGCCCCGGTCATGTACCCATGCACATGATACGGGAAAACATGGAGAAACAATTAAAAGAGTGTGATGAAGCGCCCTTTTATACTTTGGGGCCATTGATCACTGACATTTCTCCCGGCTATGATCACATTGCTTCCAGCATCGGCGCCGCGATGATAGGTTGGTATGGTTGCGCCATGCTTTGCTATGTCACCCCTAAAGAGCATTTAGGTTTGCCCAATAAACATGATGTGCGTGAGGGTATTATTGCCTACAAAATCGCGGCCCATGCTGCTGACTTAGCCAAAGGTCATCCGGGGTCACAAATACGTGACAACGCGATTTCTAAAGCTCGCTTTGAATTTCGCTGGGCGGATCAGTTTAATTTAGGCTTAGATCCGCTCCGCGCCATTGAGTTTCACGATGAAACCTTACCCAAAGATTCGGCAAAAACTGCGCATTTTTGCTCCATGTGCGGCCCCCACTTTTGCGCGATGAAAATCACCCAAGATGTGCGGGATTATGCAGAACAAAAAGGCATCAGCGACGTGAATAAGGCGGTAGAAACTGGGCTAAAGGAAAAAGCTAAGGAGTTTAAAACCCAAGGTAGCCAAATTTACCACAAGATTTAACACCATGTTTAGAGGAGTCCAAGATAAATCTAGGACTCCTAGCAAAGGCACGAGATGGCATTGACATGTAGCCCACCAAAACACGACTATAAAAGTAGTTGAGTTATGTGGCTTTTGCAAAAAAATCAGTAACTATACTGTTACTAAGTCTGCCGTCTTTGTGCATGTTTTTCTTCGCACGTAAATGGATTTTCCGGAGGAATGCGCTGATTGACGCACCTCAAAAAGTTGGATGGCTGTGATTAAGTCAAGGAGTTTTTTGTAGCCATAGTTTCTAGGACTAAACCCTGGAAATTGCATAGAGATTTTTTGCCCTACACCTCCTAAGTGAGTCCAGTTACCGTCAACAGCACTCTTTAATAAGTCGATTAATCGACTATCGCATTTCAGTTGCGTCGTGTTTGTCTGCTCATTTTGAAGATCTTCCGTATAGATAAATTTGTCGCAAGCAGCAACGAAAGGTTTCGGTGTTTTTTGCTGACCAAAACCATAGACGCTTAAACCGGATTTACGAATCCGTGTCGCTAAAGGGGTAAAATCGCTATCACTGGAGACAATACAAAACCCATCTAATTTCTCTAAATAAAGCAAGTCCATTGCGTCAATTATCATAGCTGAGTCCGTTGCGTTTTTTCCAGCAGTATAGGCAACTTGTTGGATTTGCTTGATAGCGAATTGAGGGAGAATATTTATCCACCCTTTTAAGTTTGGACTTGTCCAGTCTCCATAAGCACGTTTGACACTGGCAATGCCATATTTTTCCACCTCTAAAAATATTCCTTCAGTCTTCATTGCTTGGGCATTATCTGCATCAATGAGCACTGCTAATTTTGCTTGTTTATTCGCTTTCATCTTTTTATCACTCTTTCTTGGAAAATATAAATCAGTATCATTGATCAGGCTCATTGAGTGAAATAATTAGAAGACCGAATGGTCGTTTTGAGCTGATAGACGGTCATGGCTTGCTTTATTTTGGACTCCTTGCTAGCTAAAAGCGTATGTTTTTATCAGTCAGTCTGTATCCGGCGGCTTGCCACCCTTTAATGCCAAGCGTATAGGTGACAACATTTTTATAACCCGCCTGCCTCGCAGCTTGTGCCGATTGAGTACTTAAGCTACATGTTTCATGCCAACAATAAAAAATAAGAACTTTATCTTTTGGAAGTCGAAGCATGTTGCTATCGAAACGAGAAAAAGGGATAGAAATAGCCGTTGGGATATGCCCTTCGTTATATTCGCTCTCCTCTCTGGCATCAATGAGAACATATTCCGAACGTTTACCTCGAATAAATTCGAGCAAGATGTCAGTCCCAATAATGCCATTGGCTGGGAGATTGTTCTGGTGTTTTTGTCGCTGCAATTTTGCAACAAGACGACTCTTCTTCTGTAAATCAATTAGTTCTTCATAAGTACTATAGCCATCTTTCTCAACTATCACCGAGTGTAATCCAGACTCAAGCCATAAATCTAAACGTGTACTACCCTTATATTCGCCGTCCACATAGACTTTGTCATTGTAGACATTAGAACGTATGCTCAGCAAAACTTTTGGTTTGGTGGCAACCAATTTTTGCCCGGCTTTTTTCCAACCCGCAACGCCACTGGAGTAAGTGAAAACATTTTCGTAACCTGCCTCTTTGGCGGCTTTGGCAGCACTTAAACCACACTCTTCATTCCAACAATAGAAGATAAGCAACTTACTTTTGTCTTTTGGAAGCTTTTTGCCATAAACGGCAGTTTGAATATGACCTTTGTCATAATCTTTCTCATCTCTGGCATCAATTAAGACATATTCCGAAGGATAGTCTTGAATAATCTTGACTAAAGCGTCAGTTTCAATATCTTTGATCGCTGACTTGTTGTTATGTTCTCGAACAGCGATAATCTCTACAGACGCACAGACTTCTCTAGCGTCGCAATTGATAATGTCCCATGAACCGTCTATATTTCGTCGAAATATAAAATTATCTGGCGGATAAGAGGTAAGAGGCTTTTTGGTACGGCTGTCAATAGGATCAGAGCCCATGATAACCTGTCCCAGTTTGGTATCTTGGGAAGTCATCGTTTGTATTACAGTTTCGGTTGTCTTAGACTTAGAGTTAAAAAACCTGACAACGAATTGCCCGCTACAACCACTCATCTGAAGTGTTCCTTCAAAAACGTTTACTCCCATCACCCAACGTAGATCAATGCTACTATGTATGGGAACAGTACAAGCATAAGTTATGCCAGTTATACTCAGCAACACTATAGTCATAACTTTTGTGAGCATTTTGTTCATCATTTGACTCCTCGATACTGTTGGAAACCCGCTCCAACGTGCGGCGGATATGCTAATTTATAATCAGCGTGGTTGTCAAGTGTTAGGCAACTATAGTTTTTTCGGGTTCCCACGCGCCGGCGCACTCTCTTATACACAAGTAAAATTGTCATTTCGGTTTCGGTTTCGACATTAGGAGAAATCTTGATTTCTCCTCTCGTCGAAATGACAGAATTGATGCTAAAGATTTCTCAAGCTCCCTCAAGATTTATCCTTACGTCGAAACCGGGACCGAAATGACAGAACTAAAAATTATATATCTATAGAATCAAATACTTAACTAATTATGTATAAGAGAATGCGCCGGCGTGGGAAACGAAGTCGTCTCGTAGAGAACTTGGAGCGGAGATCACCCAGTCTGGACGGCAACGAGGTGTTACAATTATAATTGAAAATAAACAAAAATTTACCATCGGGCTCGCCCGTGATTGTGATGTGGTGCTAGCGGATAGATCAGTTAGCCGTCATCATGCACAGCTTCATTTTCTTGATGAGGGCAAATTGTTACTCATTGATTGTCACAGTGCTTATGGAACCGCTATCCGTGGCACTCAAGATCATTTTTTACCCATTCACCATGAACTGGTTTCGCCCACCGATACGGTGCGTTTTGGGGAGGCGACGCTGGCGCGTTGCAACAAATGAGCCTCAACGCGTCATTATACTTTACATAATTTGATTAATCGTCTTTATAGTGGAGGCTAAACTTTGCTTTTCTGAGTCCAAAATTTATTTTGGACGTCTAACAAGGAATCCAACAAAATGACAAAAAATAATTGGCAAACCCGCTGTCCGGGTTGCTTTGAACACAAAGGCTCCCTCAGCGTTTGCCCCCATTGTGCTTATGATGAAAATGAACGGCGCAGTCCGCTCATCTTACCGCCCCGAACCTTATTACAGGGACAATTCAGAATCGGGCGAATGCTAGGCAAAATAGGAGGCTTTGGTATCACCTATTTAGCTTGGGACGAAAAATTGGAGACTCGGGTAGCTATAAAAGAATATTTGCCACGAGACTTAGCCGGGCGAGAATCTGGACAAAGCCAAATTGTGCCGCATTCGCGGGAAGAGGAGTCCCCATTTAGGGACGGTTTGAAAAAATTTATACAAGAAGCCCGCACATTAGCATTAATGGATCATAATAACATTGTGCGCGTGCGTCACTTTTTTGAGGAAAATGGGACTGGCTATTTGGTGATGGATTACTACGAAGGGGTGACGCTAGGGGCTTATGTTAAACAAAAAGGCGGAAAACTCTCGGAAAAATTGGCCGTGGATATCCTGATACTGGTGTTGGATGGTTTGCGGGAAGTTCACCGACACCATTTTTTGCATCGGGATGTGAAACCACAGAATATTTATTTGACAACAGATGGACGGATCATCTTATTAGATTTTGGAGCCGCACGGCAAGCGGTGACGGCGCGTACTCGTAGTTTGTCGGTAGTTTATACGCCCGGCTATGCGCCTTATGAACAGTATCTGTCGCGGGGGAATCAAGGACCTTGGACTGATATTTATGGTGCTGCTGCAACTTTGTATTTCATGGTGGTAGGCAAAGCTCCACCAGAAGCACAAGAGCGTGTGCTCAAGGATTCTATTGAATATCCCAAAACGCTTTCAACGCGCCTACATAAAGCATTAGTCCCCGCGCTGGCAGTGAAAACGCAAGATCGTCCACAAACGGTAGCACAATGGCAGCAGATGCTTTGGGGTAAACCGTCATCAAAGCTGATCCCTCAACCAGCCCAGAACCAGGCTCCAAAAATGAAGTGGTTCTGGGGTGTTGCGCTATTGATTTTTATGAGTGTTCCGGTGGGCTTGTTGAATAAACCGGAACTAGCCGATCAAGTGCGAGAAGCTGAGGAGAGAATGGCTGAATTGGATAAGAAACCGGGGAAAGTGTTTCGTGACCGTTTAAAGGATGGCAGTTTAGGGCCAGAAATGGTATGGATACCGGCGGGGCGTTTTCGCATGGGCGATATTCAGGGCGGGGGTGAGAGTAATGAAAAACCGGTACATTCGGTTTCGGTGAATGGTTTTGCCATGGAGCGTTATGAAGTAACAGTGGGTGAGTTTAGGCGATTTGTGAATGCAACAGGGTATAAAACGACTGCGGAAAAGAAAAATAGCTGTTATAGCTATTCTCAGGGCTGGAAATATGTAGAGGGTGCTAACTGGCGTAGTCCCGGTTTTTCTCAAGCAGATACAGAGCCCGTTGTTTGTGTGAGTTGGCACGATGCCACTGCTTATGCCAAGTGGTTAAGTGAGCAAACCGGTCAGCAATACCGCTTGCCTACTGAAGCTCAGTGGGAGTATGTCGCTCGTGCGGGGACAGAGACTAAATATTGGTGGGGGAATGAGATTGGCAAAAATAAAGCCAATTGTGATAACGATTCTTGTGGGGACCGTTTTAAATATACAGCCCCTGTAGGTTCGTTTGCGCCTAACCCCTTTGGTATATATGACACTGTGGGGAACGTATGGGAGTGGGTGCAGGATATATATAGTAGTGACTATTACAGTAGCAGCATCTCTAGTGATCCGAGTGGCCCCTCTACGGGCTCGCGCCGTGTGTTTCGCAGCGGCGGCTGGTTCATCTCCGCCTCGCTCTGCCGGGCGGCGATTCGCCGCTACGACTCGCCGGGCGCCCGCTACGGCAGCATCGGTTTTCGCCTGCTGCTTAAGTCCCCATAGCACTTGTGTTTTTTACCAGGCTGCCCGATGGGAAGATTTGGGATTACATCTTGCATCGCGCAGCGGTGCCGCGATTTTTTTTGTAGGGGCAATCCCTTGTGGTTGCCCTTCGTTGTTTCGGGAATGAGGTACGATTTCCCGAAACTCAATAAATCAAAACCTTTAGATCAGTTGTTTCGGGAATGAGGGACGAATTCGTCCCGTAGGGAACTTAACGATCTTTTGACTTCTCCCTGCCGTTTGATTATCCCTGTAGTTTTTGACTTATCCATTATTACAACAAAAGGCAAAAAAAAACCAATGACAAAAAAACGCTATAAAAAACTAATAAACTGGACACCAATAATTATCTTATACGCCCTACCACAGCTCGTCTTCGCCGCAGAGCCGACCACTTTGCGCTTGCATCAAGCCCTGCAAATGCCAGAAGAAATAATCCTTTATCTCGACATCCGCGATACCAAATCGCCATTCCCACGATCACCGCAGAACAATTGACAGCGACAATTGGTACCCACAAATCATCCCATCAACAAAATCACCCCATTTACCGAAACCGAAGAAGGAATAGCCTATATCTTCTTGATCGACATATCAAAATAACTAAAATCCGCCCAATTTGCCCAAGTACGTGCCGCCCTCTTGAACTGGATTCAAGGATTAGGAAAACAAGATCAGTCAAACTGATTATGATGACGGATGGGACAGAACATCGCCTAGAATTGACAGAACGCCTAACTGTGATTTTGCATCCCCCTAGCCGGCTCCCAACCCCTGCAAGCGGGAGATAAAATACGCCTGGGAGAAACAGAAATGCGAGTGCATGAAATAAAAACGAAAAAATATGCATCCAAAAACCATCTTGGAATGACATACCCAGCACGGTACGTGTAATCTGTGAAACCGGGTTTCCCGTTTAGTATTGCAGAACACTACCGCCGATTCGGAACATTCAGAAAACCTCACAATTAAACTAGATGTCAACCCACTTTTTATGCATTGACTAAAAAAAGGCTCTTGAATTTTTGGAGCAAGTCCCTATAACCTCTTTTGTGCAAGCTCAGCTCATGTTGGGTGGTGGTTCTAATCTAAAGTCGTTGGTTAGGTAAAATACCGAGAACCAAGGCAATCAAACCTCACATAAGCGCCTTGACTTTTGTTAAGGCTGTCCTCAAGATATCTCCTCACGAGCCGCCTCTGGTGGTAAGTGTGCTATGTGATCAATGATGGCATCCAGCGCGGACTGCTGTATTTGTGTAGGTCAACAAAAAAATAGGGCAAGACCTCCAAGGCCCCGCCCTTTCACAAGTGTGAGTATGGCCTGCATTTCATTGCAAGCCAGATCGCCAACAATTTAGACAGCTACGATATTCTCTGCCTGGGGACCTTTCGGGCCTTGAGTAACTGTGAACTCGACCCTCTGGCCTTCAACCAAGGTTTTGAAACCCGAGCCAGTGATAGCGCTAAAGTGGGCAAATACGTCGGGACCAGATTCTTGCTCGATAAAGCCATAACCTTTGGATTCGTTGAACCATTTAACGGTGCCGGTAGTAGTCGACATAATTATATCCTAATTAATTGAAGAGTAATTGAAGCCTTTTGAAAAGGCCATTTGGCTAGAAGTGTTGCTATTACTTATGAAGAACCTGACGAGGATAAAAAAACCGGACATCAACATCAAAGTGGTGTGCATAAATATGAGACGTACTTTCAAGCAGGGTAGATTATATACAGCTTTACCGCGTTGTCAACAACTATTCCTTGTTAATTCTGGCACATAACTATTTATTCTCAGGCATATCTGCTTGATATCCATTAATATTGCCCAATTCAAGCATATATGCTCTAGCCGTTCTGCCTGAAGTTTTTCCCTATCATTATAAAAAAAACTTGCCATATTAACTGATCTCATGTTACAAGTAAAAGAAAAATTTATTAAGCATCGTCTGGAGATGAGTTTGCACCTTTTGTGGTATTACAATTTACACAAGCTCCTAAAAATGGCAATTAAAAAATATTTTAAATAATTTTGCGTGGGAATGCAACAGGGATTTACGCGCCTGCGTCCTGTGGTAAAACTTGTTTATTGTAACCTTACATCACCCACCACACAGACTAACCTTCCACCGGGCACCAATACCCGGTAACAGTGTTATGAAACGCCATGCTTCTTTTCGTTGGATCGAGCCTTTGTTTTATCCCACTCAAAGTCCATTATTACTCCCCAAATTAAGCTCCTCGTTGTTAACGACTTAAAATATCGCTTACTATTTGTTTTTACCAAATAGTTTCCAATAAGTAAAGCTGTTATAAAGTAACAAAAAGCACCTAAAGCAAAACCCTTTCAACCCCTCCCTTATTAACCTTATCCAAAAATTCCCCTTGCCACTTTTCCCCCAGAGCCAATTCCACCACAATATAATCACTTTCAACGCCAATATCATCCCGATAACGAGATAATCCTTGCAAACACGCAGGGCAACAATTTAATTTTCTGAGAGCGAATTCTGGTGAGATGCTGTTGGAGCATTCGTTTAGTTGTGCAGGACAGGCATTCCTTTGCACCGCGTGGGAACGATAAAAAAATCACCACAAATGGATATTCAACACGCCAGTCAGTGGCATCGGTGACATGCGAGACTCGTGAGGTGTTTTATCATTCACGCATCTTAACAAATGCAATGGCATGTGCAGTTAAAGAAGTAGCAAAGTTTTTTAAATTCACTTCTGCATTAGGTTCTGAGTATCCACCATTATCCCTATCGGATAACAGCAAGCTGCTTGCATCATACAACCGTTCACGTACCAAACGTTCACAGATGCTTGAGCTACGTTATCTGAATAATCCATAATCATTTTTTCTTAATTGTCGCATTAACTTCCGCATGGGAAAACCAAGAACCTGTCTCTTTGTAAATACGCTGTTCTGCCAATTTAAAATAGTATGGCTCAAGTTCTACCCCTATGCTATTCCTCCCCCATTTGGCAGCGGCAACCGTTGTTGTACCCGTACCCATGAACGGATCTAAAACCGTATCACCCACAAAAGAGAACATTCTAATCAAACGTTCTGCGAGTTCTTCCGGGTATGGTGCCGGATGGTTATGGGTAGAAGCACCCGTTACACCAGCCCAAATAGATTGAAACCATTGCTTATGATTGTCTTCTGATATGATGGAAAGCACACGGGTTGCAAGCGATGGTTTTCGGTAACCACCGTGCTTACGTTCCATTAAAATGAATTCAATATCATTCTTGATAACGCCATTGGGTTCATAAGGTTTTCCAAGAAAACCTGCACCATTCCTATTAGCTTCATATTGAGCATTAGCAATCTTGTACCAGATGATAGGTGAAAGATTGTCATAACCTATCTTTCTACAATGATCTTGAATGGACGCATGAAGGGGCACAACCGTATGCCTTCCTTTGTTCTTACGCCTTGATAAACACACATCACCCACCACACAGACTAACCTTCCACCGGGCACCAATACCCGGTAACAGTGTTTCCATACCTTATCGAGTTCCTTCAGAAACAGTTCATAATCTTCAATGTTCCCAAGCTGATTTTCATGCTCACGATATTTCTTCAACGTCCAATAGGGAGGAGAAGTCACTACCATCTGAACCGATTCATCAGAGATAAAAGATAGTTTGCGTGCATCAGCTTGAAAGAGGTTATGTATCGTGGGTATCTGTTGAGCTGAAGCCTCTATTTGCTTCAATAAATTATGATCTTTGGCTAGACGAGGAATATCCGATTGAGGATTTTCCAAGGTACATACTGCTTCAGGTAGATAAGCTGAATGCTCCTGATTTGCGTTCATTAACATACAAGATTTTTTAGGCGATTTTATCAGGAGTGCAAGGCGCACCTTGCACGGATTTTCGCGCACTCCTGAGCCACAAAAAAAAACTAGAACATCGAGTAAAAGGTGTTTGATATAACACATTTGTTGATACTTAAAATATATTAAATTTTTTTTTACAAAATAGTTTCCAATAAGTCAAGCTAACAATTTGTTGCTTATAAGCAAAGCAGGTTGCAGGATATTCGTGGGGCTTATGAGGGGGAGTCGGGTGGCGGTGTCTTTTGAGGAGTTAATAACGGTTTATTTTGAAGTGGTTACCTGTTCTGTGCTATGATTTGTTATATTTTACTATCTTTCTTTTGTCGCATTGCCCGTGGATAAAGGGCTCGTAAGGCAGCATTATTTTTTGAGTCATGTTGGTGGGAATATTGGTTAAAAATACATATGTCAAACCTTGAAAAATCATCACAAGGTATGTTATTTTGACCGATGTTTGATTAAGTCAATAACAACACAATTAACGGGGGGTTTATGGAAACTCGTCCATTAACACGCCATGAAATAAAGATGGTTTTATCCCAAGCCGACACGCGATAAAGCCTTATTAGTATTGGGTTTTAACAGCGGCTATAGAATTAGTGAGCTATTGTCATTGCATATCGCAGACGTATTTATCCAGAAAAAAAACGGGTGGCAGGTGCGTGATGTAATAACTGTAGATAAGGACAAAATGAAGGGTAAACGCCGTGCTCGCTCAATCCGGTTGAATTCTGATGCCAAGCGCGTCTTAATGAATTATGCGAAAACGCTTGATATGGCAGGGGATTTGCCGCTTTTTGGAGGAAAGAAAAATCACGGGCGCAAGGCCATTACACGTCAAACCGCATGGAGTATCCTCAAAAGTCTATCTCAAAAGGCTTTGGGCAATACTGATGGAATTGGCACCCACACAATGCGTAAATCCTTTGCAACGCATTTATATTTGGCAACCAGTGATATTTATAGGGTCAAGGCGTCTCTTGGCCATGCTTTTGTGGAAACAACCGAACGAGATATTAAAGAAGGACTTGCAATGCTGGATGAA
>JBDLJY010000209.1:0-11810 GCA_039714115.1 Pseudomonadota bacterium
GGTGCCTATATTTTCATTCCTAACGTAGTTCCGAAGAACTTAGACGGGTAACCTTAAAATACCTTAGTTGCCTAACTTATTTATGGACGGTTACTTAGTCATATTAGTTTATTGCATCATCTTATTTTATGCGATAACCTATATTTTTAATATCACACTACATAGTCATAACCGTTTAGGAGATATTGCCTTACTCATATTGGGTGGCTATATCAGCGGTACATCCTTGATAGGCTCACCATTAATTGTAGCCGTTTACATGCGCCATGTGGAACTTAAGCGTTTACGAGATACATTATTTGTACTCTGGTTTATTCTAGTCAGTTTTAAAATGTCAGCCTTTGTGGTAACGGGTGTTGATTTACAATGGGAATATACTCTATTGCTATTACCATTCGCAGCAATCGGGCATTATTTTGGTCTGAAAGCGCATGATCACCTCATAGCAGCACAAGGTAATAACTTTAAACGTATTATAGGAATTGTATTAGCGCTGGTTATTATTATTGGTTTGTGGAATATATTATTATACTAATAGGAGTCCAAGATAAATCTTGGACTCCTACCACTCGTTTTTAAATTTGCCAATCTAGCAGATTTTGTGCAGTCTTATCAAGTATTTCGGACAAGCTAGGTCATTCTACGTTAACACCATAGGTGCTGCAAACAGCAGCCAAGCCGCCAGAATATCCTTGACCAACCGCAGCAAATCTCCATTCCCCCTTTTTCTTATAAATCTCCCCAAAAATCATGGTTGTTTCTGTGGGGTAGTCTTCAGTCAGATCAAAACGCACGATTTCTTCGTGAGTCTCATCATCTACAATACGGATGAAGGCGTTGTTGACTTCACCAAAATTTTCTTCCCGGCTTTCTGCCTCATAAATAGTTACAGCTATTACGATCTTCTCAACATACGGCTCTTCCCTTTCCAGACGCATTAGATCAATCTTGATAATTTCCTCATCCTCTTCCTCTTCACCACCAGTTTGGTTATCGCCCATGTGTTCAACCGCACCGCCTTCATTAAGGTTATTGTAGAAAATGAAGTCATTGTCGTTACGGACTTTGCCGGATGCTTTTAATAGAAAAGCTGAAGCATCCAAATCCAAATCAGCACCTTCCGTTATACGTTCCTCCCATCCAAGAGCAACATAAATTTGGCTCAGTCCCGGCACTTCTCCAGACAGGGACAGATGGCCACCTTTAATCAGTGATACTGCCATTGTTATACTCCTAGCACAGTTATCAGTCTCTCAATAAAAGGCTCGTTCCGAACCTCGTGAGGACTCTTAAGGGGAATGCTAAGTTCGATGTGAAGCGGCTGGTTCAAAATCAACTGAGTAAGTCACAGATTATAACCCCAATTCTTTTTTGATTTGTTCCCAAGGTATTGGTTTACCGCCTTCTTTAAGCGCATCATCAGCATCGGCACCATCAATGCCGTCCTCAATTTATTCAAACAGTTCCTCGTCTTCTATCGGAACAACAGCTACAAAGACTTTGTTTTGGTATGTCAAGGTAAAACGCGCCTTATCGGCAGCAGCGCGATCAAGAAAATATCCCAAACTCTGTTGTGTCTCAATCTCTTTTTTTTCTGTGGATTTTAATAGAGCGTACATAATGAAACCTCTCTTATGATATAACCAAGAGCTACGGGGTATCCCAAACCCCGCAGTCCGATTCCGTATTAACCTGCGGGGTTCCGTAAGTCTTATCGTTAAGGGACAAGTCTAATATAGGAGTCACTAATGCGCTTCGTCCCAATTATCACCCACGCCCACATCAACCAATAACGGCACACGTAATTCTGTGACATAACTCATCGCCTCAATAATGGCAGCCTTGGTTTCTTCCACAACATTTTCAGCAACTTCAAAAACCAGCTCATCGTGGACTTGCAACAGCATTTTTACATCGCTACGAACAATCCATTTATCCATTTTTATCATTGCCATCTTAATCATATCAGCCGCAGAGCCTTGCATCGGCGCGTTGATAGCAGTACGCTCAGCATATTGCCGCCGTTGATGACTACGCGACTTAATATCATGAATATACAAGCGCCGCCCAAATACAGTTTCGACATAACCCTGTTTTTTAGCCAATTCTCGCGTATCATCCATGTACGCTTTGACACCCGGATAACGGGCAAAGTAAGTATCAATGTAAGTTTGTGCCTTGCGGCGTTCAATGCCCAATTGTTTTGCTAAACCAAAGGCTTGCATTCCATAGATGAGCCCAAAATTGACAGCTTTGGCGCTGCGGCGTTGAACAGAGGTGACATCGTTGAGAGGCACATCAAACACTTCAGCGGCGGTGGCTTTATGAATATCCTCTCCGGCAGCGAAAGCAGCCAATAGTTTTTCATCTTGAGAAAGATGCGCCATGATTCTAAGTTCAATTTGGGAATAATCTGCCGCTAAGAAACGATAACCCTTAGGCGCCACAAAAGCTTGACGAATACGCCGCCCTTGAGCGGTGCGAATAGGAATATTTTGGAGATTAGGATTAACTGACGACAAACGTCCCGTCGCAGTTACCGCTTGTTGATAAGAAGTATGCACTCGTCCAGTTTTTGGATTGATTTGTTGGATCAGCGCATCAGTGTATGTCGATTTCAGCTTGCTTAGGCTACGATATTCTAAAATCAATTTAGGCAGCGGATAATCAAGCGCTAACTCTTCTAACACTTCGACAGCAGTGGAAGGCTCTTTTTTCGGCGTTTTTTTCAAAACCGGCAAACCGAGTTTATCAAACAAAATGCCTTGCAATTGCTTAGGCGAATTAAGATTAAACTCAGTCTCCGCTAATTCATACGCTTGTTGTTCAATGACTTGTAAACTTTGCCCCAATTCTGCACTTTGCTTTTGTAATTGCACAGCATCGATTTTGACTCCGTTACGCTCCATACGCATTAATATAGGAATAAGCGGCATTTCCATCTCCGTCAAAATTTGGCAGAGTTTCGGGATGCTTTGTAATTGAAGCCATAATTTTTGATGCAATTGCAAACTGACATCAGCATCTTCCGCGGCATAGGGAGCAGCCTGTTCTATGTCAATTTGATTAAATGGCAACTGTTTTTTACCCTTGCCAGCGATATCTTCAAATTTAATCGTTTGTAATTTCAAATATTTCAGCGCAAGCGAATCCAAATCGTGCCGTGTCGCAGTACTATCTAGCACATAAGACTCTAGCATCGTATCAAAGGCAATACCTTGCAAATTGATACCATGATTAGCCAGAACATGAGCATCATATTTCAGATTTTGCCCAACTTTGAGTTTATCCGGGTTTTCTAATAAAGGTTTGAGCGCGGCTAATACCTTATCACGCGACAGTTGTTGAGGGACACCTAAATAATCATGGGCAAGAGGGACATAAGCGGCTTCTCCTGCCGGCACGGCAAATGATACGCCGACGATTTCAGCTTCTAGGTAATCTAAGCTGCTGGTTTCAGTGTCAAAGGCAAATAGTGGAGCCTCGTTGAGACGGTTTAGCCATCCCTCAAAATCGGCTTGGCTTAGAATGGTGTAATATTGTTTTGGTTTTGGTTTTTTAAAACTCCCCCCTGGGATTTCTGTCAACCATTTTTGAAATTCTAATTCAGTATATAATTCACGTAACTTATTGACATCTGGAGAATTTAATTTAAATTGCCGGGGCGTGTGTGACAAAGGGACATCACATTTTAGGGTTAATAACTGTCGTGTCAGAGGCAAAAGTGGCAAAGCCTCGCGTAAATTTTCACCGATTTTACCCTTAAATTGGGCCGCATTCTCTACCACTGCCTCTAAACTGCCATAAGTTTGGAGCCATTTTACCGCCGTTTTCGGACCAACTTTTTTGACACCGGGCACATTGTCCACCCTGTCGCCCATTAAATTGAGGTAGTCCAGGATTAATTCAGGTGGGACACCAAATTTATCGATCACACCTTGCACATCTAAGCGGGTATTTTTCAGAGTATCGACAAGTGTGACACTGTCATTGACTAATTGAGCAAAATCTTTGTCGCCAGTAAAAATCAATGTGTGCATACCAGCAGCTTCGGCTTGCTTAGTTAGAGTGGCAATGACATCATCTGCTTCTACGCCGTTTTCCATTATTAATGGAAAACCTAAAGCTTGTACCATTTCATGCGTGAGCGAAATTTGTGCGACTAAATCATCCGGCATGGGGGGGCGGTTGGCTTTATATTCTGGATATAATTCATCTCGAAAGGTTTTGCCTTTGGCATCAAATACGATGGCTGTGTATGTGGGTTGATAGTCATGCAGCAGACTTTTGAGCATGTTAGTCATGCCATAGACGGCACCTGTTGGCATTCCTTGAGAATTGCTGAATGAGGGTACGGCATGAAATGCGCGATAGAGATAGGAGTTGCCGTCGATTAAAATTAGAGTGTTATTAGTTATCATGGAAAAGCAAAAAATCCTATTTCTCAATAAAACCAAGAAATCCTATTTTTTGAAAAAATAGGATTTCTCACCTACTTAACACTGCTCCCACGGCAAACCATGAAAGCGCCATCCGTCCAATGTGCTGCGATGATGTTCCGCATCGAGGGCACCTTCAAATCCATCACTGACATTGTAAACCTCGCAGAAGCCATTTTCGATTAAAACTTTTCCCGCTTCTAGGGAACGGCGTCCACTGCGACAAATCAGTACGACTGGGACAGCCTCTATTTGGCAATTATCATGATCGGAAATAACGCCGCCTAGCATCAGTTTTCGTACTTCCGTTGCAAAACGTGGGTTGATATTCCAATCAGGCTCATCTATCCAAGGGACATGTATCGCGCCTTTGGGATGGCCTATAAATAAGTATTCCATCTCTGAGCGCACATCAATCAGCACCGCTTTAGGGTTGTCTTGCAACTTTTGCCATGCTTCTTGAGAGGTAATGGAAATAACTCCGCAATCATTCATAAATAATTTTACTCCTACTACGTCGCTAAGCCACAGGTTTGACTTTGAGGCGAACACTGCCAGCACCAACAACTTTAACGGGCGTACCAACAGGACAATCAGGGCCTTCTACGCGCCAGCTACCGTCATCAACACGGATTCTACCGGTGCCATTGACGATAGCTTCACTCACAAGATAGGTACGTCCTACCAATTCAGCGCCGCGCAGGTTGAGAAAAGGTTCATCGCTGCTCAGTGGATGCTTGCCCAGATAGGCACGACCAATCACTACACTGACAACTGAAACCATTGCCAAAATCAATATTTGATACTCAACGGTGAGCATAGGAAATAATAGCGTGAGAAAACCAATCGCGACTGCGGCAATAGCTGGCCATAAAAAGAAGGAGCCAAAGGTGCCAATCGCTAAGAATTCTAGCATTAACAGTGCTATGGCTAACATCCACCAGTGCCAATAACTCAGTTGAAACATAATTTTTCACCCCATCATACTTGACTTTTTGGAGTCCAAGATAAATCTTGGACTCCAAATAAAGTTAGTTTTTAAAAATTTTGTATGTTTCTTACTTACCAAAAGAAGCCCCTTTGATAATATCTTTAATACTGGCAAGCGCACCCATGATACCAGAGGTTTCTAAAGGCATTAACAAAAGATTAGTATTGTCAGAAGCAGCGAGATTATTAACAGACTCCATATACTTAATAGCTATCAAATAATTGACCGCTTGTATTTCGCCACTGTCTATCGCGTCCGATATCACATCTGTAGCTTTAGCTTCAGCTTGTGCGAATCGCTCTCTGGCTTCAGCATCACGAAAAGCGGCTACTCTACGTGCGTCTGCCTCCAAAATCATAGCCTGTTTTTCACCTTCCGCTTGCAGAATTTCAGCCTGTCTGTACGCCTCAGCTTCTAAAATAGTAGCCCGTTTATCACGCTCGGCTTTCATTTGCCGAGCCATGGCATCAACCAAATCGTCGGGCGGCGCGATGTCTTTAATTTCAACACGTAGCACTTTGACACCCCAAGGCTGGCTGGCTTTATCAATGATTTGGAGCAACTGTGCGTTAATGACATCGCGTTTAGAAAGTGCCTCATCCAAAAGCATTGATCCAATGACATTACGGATATTGCTTATTGCCAAGTTTTCAATGCCTGTTTCGAGGTTTCTGATTTGATAGGCGGCTTGCGCGGCATTGACGATTTGATAGAAAACCACTCCGTCTACATGCACTATCGCGTTGTCTTGCGTGATAACATTTTGCGCCGGGATATCCATGATGGTTTCCATCATGTTCATTTTATGGCTAATCAGATCAACAGCCGGGATGATAATGTGTAAGCCCGGATCAAGGGTTTTAGTGTATTTACCAAAGCGTTCAACCGTCCATTGCTCTCCTTGGGAGACAGATTTGACACCCAAGAATAACAATATCACTGCCATGCCGAGAAAAATAAAAACAAAAATTGCAAAATTGTTTACGAGACTCATGGGAAGATTTTCTGTCAATTAATGAGGTTATTACCACGCCAATAAATTAAATGTCGGGTGGATTAGCTTTCGATATCAGGAGTGCAAGGCGTACCTTGCACCAAAACTGTTAAGGTTTTTTACCAAAAGCAGCATCTTTGATAATATCTTTAATACCGCCAAGCGCACCTATGACACCAGCGGTTTCTAAAGGCATTAGCAGCAGCTTGGGATTTTCTGAGGTAGCGAGCCTATTGACAGCACCCATATACTTGATGGCTATCAAATAATTGACCGCTTTCAGATTGCCACTTCTTATCGCGAGCGAGATCGTGTTGATGGCTTTGGATTCGGCTTGAGCAAAACGCTCTCTGGCTTCTGCATCACGGAAAGCGGCTATTTTACGCGCTTCGGCTTCCAAAATCACCGCCTGTTTTTCACCTTCCGCTTGCAGAATTTCTCCTTGTCGGTACCCCTGCGCTTCTAAAATGATAGCACGTTTATCACGCTCGGCTTTCATTTGCCGTGCCATGGCATTGACCAAATCTTGGGGTGGCGCGATGTCTTTAATTTCGACACGTAGCACTTTGATACCCCAAGGATAGGAAGCATTATCAATAACTTGGAGCAAGTGCGCGTTGATAACATTGCGTTTAGAAAGTACCTCATCCAGAACCATTGAGCCAATGACACTACGGATATTGGTTATCGCTAAGTTTTCGATGCCAAGCTGAAAGTTTCTGATTTGATAGGCGGCTTGCGCGGCATTGACAACTTGATAGAAAACGACACCGTCTACATGCAGCCTTGCGTTGTCTTTTGTGATAACATTTTGCGCCGGGATATCCATGACGGTTTCCATCATGTTCAATTTATGGCTAATCACATCAACTGCCGGGACGATAATATGTAATCCCGGATCAAGGGTTTTAGTGTATTTACCAAAGCGTTCAACCGTCCATTGCTCTCCTTGGGAGACCGATTTGACACCCAAGAAGATTAATATGACTGCCATGCATAGAAAAATGAAGACAAATATTGCAAACTCGTTTAGGAAACTCATGGGAAGATTTTCTGTCAATTAATGAGCTTATTACCAGATCAGGAGTGCAAGGCGTACCTTGCACCAAAACTGTTAAGGTTTTTTACCAAAAGCAGCATCTTTGATAATATCTTTAATACCGCCAAGCGCACCTATGACACCAGCGGTTTCTAAAGGCATTAGCAGCAGCTTGGGATTTTCTGAGGTAGCGAGCCTATTGACAGCACCCATATACTTGATGGCTATCAAATAATTGACCGCTTTCAGATTGCCACTTCTTATCGCGAGCGAGATCGTGTTGATGGCTTTGGATTCGGCTTGAGCAAAACGCTCTCTGGCTTCTGCATCACGGAAAGCGGCTATTTTACGCGCTTCGGCTTCCAAAATCACCGCCTGTTTTTCACCTTCCGCTTGCAGAATTTCTCCTTGTCGGTACCCCTGCGCTTCTAAAATGATAGCACGTTTATCACGCTCGGCTTTCATTTGCCGTGCCATGGCATTGACCAAATCTTGGGGTGGCGCGATGTCTTTAATTTCGACACGTAGCACTTTGATACCCCAAGGATAGGAAGCATTATCAATAACTTGGAGCAAGTGCGCGTTGATAACATTGCGTTTAGAAAGTACCTCATCCAGAACCATTGAGCCAATGACACTACGGATATTGGTTATCGCTAAGTTTTCGATGCCAAGCTGAAAGTTTCTGATTTGATAGGCGGCTTGCGCGGCATTGACAACTTGATAGAAAACGACGCCGTCTACATGCACCCTTGCGTTGTCTTTCGTGATAACATTTTGCGCCGGGATATCCATGACGGTTTCCATCATGTTCAATTTATGGCTAATCACATCGACAGCCGGGACGATAAGATGTAATCCCGGATCAAGCGTTTTAGTGTATTTACCAAAGCGTTCAACCGTCCATTGCTCTCCTTGGGAGACCGATTTGACACCCAAGAAGATTAATATGACTGCCATGCCTAGAAAAATGAAAACAAATATTGCAAACTCGTTTAGAAAACTCATAGAATTATTGAATTATCGATGGTAAGTTCGTAGTAGGCGATTTATCGCCTACGCATTTTAGTTAGTACATTTTTTTTTAATTAAACACTATGTCTTCTTTAATAAAACCGCCTAAATTACTCCTGCGCCGTGTCGGGCGTGCTATTGCTGATTATACGATGATTAATGCCGGCGATCGTGTATTATTAGGGCTTTCGGGCGGAAAAGATTCTTTATCTTTGTTGCAAATTTTAGCGCATTTGCAACGCTATGCGCCTATACGTTTTGAACTGGCAGCCCTTACTGTGGATCCAGAAATACCAGGCTTTGATCCTTCGCCGCTTAAGGCTTATCTAGCGGACTTAGGGATTACCTATTTTTATGAAACACAACCCATCATGGAGGAAGCGCAAAAACATCTACAGGGTAAATCTTTTTGTGCCTATTGTGCGAGGATGAAAAGGGGTATTATGTATCGCATCGCCCGTGAGCAAGCTTATAATGTGTTAGCGTTAGCGCAGCATCTCGATGATTTAGCAGAAAGTTTTTTAATGTCGGCACTGTATAGTGGGCGTTTACAAACCATGAAGGCACATTATACCAATGATAGCGGCGATGTGCGGATCATACGTCCGCTCGTCTATGTCCGTGAGAGACAAACGGCTGAGTTTGCAAAGGCGGCTCATTTGCCCGTGATTATCGACAATTGCCCAGCTTGTTTTTCCGCGCCCACTCAGCGTACACATGTCAAAGCTTTGCTTGCCAATGAAGAAGCTTTACATAAAGATGTTTTTCAAAATCTGCTACATGCGATGCGCCCGTTGATGGTCAAACCTAGTGCCAACGCGCTCTCACCTCATCACGATGTAAAG
This sequence comes from Pseudomonadota bacterium, assembly GCA_039714115.1. Taxonomy (GTDB): domain Bacteria; phylum Pseudomonadota; class Gammaproteobacteria; order Beggiatoales; family Beggiatoaceae; genus Thiomargarita. The sequence goes on from JBDLJY010000209.1 coordinate 9,323, forward strand.
CCAACCATTGTAGCGCGATAATGGCGGGGGCAAAGCGGATTTGGCCGGTTTGCAACATCGAAAAAGCAGAGGATAATGATACCGGATGCACTTGAATATCCTCATGTTCCGATGCCAAACCATGAATGCCACCGGACTTGGTGGCATCTACCCGCCCACAAAAGAGAGCCGTCGTTTCACTCGTACAGCCCGGACTGACGAAAAAATCACATATATGAATAATATCAGACACCGGACAACCCATTTCTTCTAGCGCCTCTCTGTGTACCACATCGCTAGGGCTTTCCCCCGGCTCCAAAATACCCGCGACGATTTCCCATAGCCAAGCACCCTTAGCATGTCCTATCGCACCCGGGCGAAATTGTTCAATCATCACCACTTGCTCACGAATAGGATCATAAGGCAAAACAGCGGCAGCATGGCCCCGTTCTAGCACTTCGCGCAATAATTCACCGCTCCAGCCCCCAGCAAAAAGTGTGTGCTTGAGCCGGTAGCGGACTAATTTAAAAAAACCTTCATAACAAGTTTTTTTATCAAGTATTTCAAGGGAGGGAGGGGTAGACATAAATTTTTTTAACTGGTTGAATTTTAACAAATTAATAATAGCCATGCGTCTAATTAAGCTAAGCAAGCTCGCGAGCCGCCGCCAGTAAGGCTAGACGGGCAATCACGCCATAAGCATAAAAGCGATTGGGCTCAGCATCGGGCGCCATACTTTGCTCAGGAGTAATACAAGAATTGACAAAAGCTAAGGGCTCAAAATGCATCCCCGGCGCATTTAAGTTTTCATTGACTCCGCGTGTCGTATGCACACGATAAAAGCCGCCCACGACAAAATGGTCTATCATATAAACCACAGGTTCAGCCACCGCTTTTTTTGTGCCCCAAGTTTCAAAAGTGTACACGCCCTCTTGCAAAATGACTCGGCTGATTTTCTGGCCTTCTTTAGTGGACGACATACGTGTGCGTTGTTTACGGTTAAGAGCGAGTATATCGTCACCACTGTGTACCGTCATCACACCCATACCATAACTGCCGGCATCGGCTTTAACAATCACAAAGGGTTGGTGAGGCACCTCATATTCAGTATATTTGCGCTGTATGGCACCGATTAAGGCATCGACATTATCGGCTAAACACTCATAACCCTCTTTTTTCATAAAGTTAATTTCTCCACAATTTCTAAACATCGGATCAATCAACCAAGGATCTATATCGATTTGCTCAGAAAATTCTTTAGCAACTTGGCTATAAATTGTAAAATGTCTGGATTTCAAGCGGCTAGACCAACCGACGTGTAATGGTGGTACAATTTCTTGATGAATATCCTCAAGAATCGGCGGTCGTCCTAAAGACAGATCATTATTAAGTAGCACAAGACAAGAGGCAAAGCCTTTGACGAGTACGCAATCACCCTCTCGAATCAAGGGTTCAAGTAACAGACTTTGCTTTGACGGGAGAGTGAACTCTCGCGGCGCCTGCAAATCGGGCAACAACGAGCCGATACGCACTTCATAGCCGGCTTTTTGTAAAATATCACGCAGACTTGCTACACTTTCTAAATAGTATAAATTTCGTGTATGATTTTCCGGTATCAACAACACGCCGCGGGCGCCCATATTTAAGCGCTCAATCACTGATTGCACGGCTTGCACAGCAAGCGGCATGGTGTCCGGACTGAGGTTGTTAAAACCGGCGGGGAATAAATTAGTATCAACCGGGGCGAGTTTAAAACCAGCGTTACGCAAATCCACAGAGGCATAAAATGGTGCCGGCGTATCTTGCCATTGAAGACGTAACCATCGTTCAATGTCAGCTTGGTGTGCAAGCAGATGTGCTTGTAGATGATCTAATGGCCCATGCAATACTGTGGTAAGATGTGGAGTGGCATAGAGTTGGGAGCCCATATGAGTGCCTTTTTTAGCAAAGTCTATAGTATTTCAGTTTAGAGGAGTCCAAGATTTATCTTGGACGTTGTATGATAATTGGCACAAGAATTGATAGTATATCGGTTATAATAAATCGTGCCGCCTTAAATTCAGACCTACGGATTGATTTGCAAGACGGGCATTTTACCATAACACGATGACATTCAGACAAAAGGCCAAACCATGAGTACTGAAACCCATTTTGAAGGCATTAAAATCCTCGTTATTGATGATAGTAAAACCATTCGTCGCACAGCCGAGAGCATTTTGAAAAAAGCAGGCTGCGAAGTCGCCACGGCAACAGATGGGTTTGAATCTTTATCAAAAGTGATAGAAACCAAACCAAATCTTATTTTGGTTGATGTTATGATGCCCCGTCTTGACGGCTACCAAACCTGCGTATTACTCAAGAATAATCAGACATTAAAAAAAATCCCCATTATCATGTTATCGGGTAAAGATGGCGTGTTTGAACGTGCCCGTGGTCGATTGGTTGGAGCCGAGCATTATATGACTAAGCCTTTTACGAAAGAACAATTACTGAGTGCTATTAAAGCTTA
>JBDLJY010000210.1:0-11764 GCA_039714115.1 Pseudomonadota bacterium
AAAATAAACCGTTCTTCAGTTTCTGAATGGTCTGGATCATGAATTAACCTCGCATTTTCGTCAAAAAAAACGGTTTTTGCTTCTTCAAAAGAAACTTTATGCTTTTTCTGATTTAAGAGGTTTTTATTTTCATCCCAGACAAATTTTAAGTGGCTCATTGTTTTATATAATAATCATGTTTATTATTAGCAGGGATAAGTCAAAACCGAGATTTACCTCGTTCCCACGCTCGGCGTGGGAGCGAGAAAATTAGGAGTCCAAACTTTAGTTTGGGCGTCAAGCTTACAATTCCCAAACAATCTGAAAATCATCCGCATACACTTGAGATTTCCGCAGCTGTTTCAATGCATCAATCACTTTTTGGTAAGAACGTCTATTAATCTCACTCATGTTTGGCGGATCAAAAACCGTTGATGAGATTAAAACTCTGCCGGGCTGGTGATTTAAAATACGATTGATCCAAATTCTGACTGAAGAATCGCGCCTGATACCCTCAATTTGGGTCACATCAAAAAGCGTCGCATCTGTATATAGGTACAGATAATTACTACACATATAACCACTTCCCGTTATTATATAATCATTCGCTTGAGCATGGCGCATGAAATATTGGTTACTGATGTAACAATAATCGGTATTCCTGTCAGTTTGTGGCAAAATACTCCCCAGCAGATTTCCAATCAAAAGTGCCACGACAAATATTGAACTCATAATTGTCGCAAACGGAGTGACTCTTATAAATAACATTAGCACTAAATAGATAAAAGGTAATAGCGCAATCCAGAATTCTATATTTAACGGCTCCCATAGCGTATTAAAAATTGCATAAATCAAGAGCATCGGCACAGAAAAAATAATAAATCCAATCGCCCTCGGATTCAACTCAGTACGCCGCCTGTAACCGATAACCGCTAAAACGCTCAGTATCACCGCACAAATGGAACTGATAGCAACCATGATAAGGCATAGCCAAAGCTGCCACGTAGAAAAGCTTTGAGCGACCAAACGTTCTTCCATTAAGGGCTTGAGAGGAAAGAGTTTTACCATTAAAGCCTCAAACCATGGAAAGCCAAATAAAAAAAGAGTACCCCAGATACTTCGCAATAAGCCAAATATCGACTTGAGAGGATTAGTCCAAGCCCAAGGAGTCCACAAACCTTCTACCGCTTTTCCCTGAGACCATTTAATGATTTCCCCAAGTTCAGATTGCTCAGCCAGAAAAATGGCCACCGGAAAATAGACGGCTGCAATTATCGCTCCTGATACGCCAAAAAATAGAATGAGACAACGGATCAGTCTGCCGGTATTGGTGGGATGGCAACACATGGCAAGCGGTGCAATAAAAATAAGCAAGACATGTTGCTGGTGAAACAAAGTAGCCATTGCCATAAAGAGCCCTAATAAAAAAAAATGGCGATATTCAAAGCGACTCTCAGCAATAATCATTAAGCGATGGGCAGACAACAAAATGAATGGCAATGGTAATATATAAGTTTCCGCCTCAACGCTGTACCTCCAAAAACCATAAGACATGCTAACCATACCCAAACAGAGCAAAGAAAAATAGACCGTCATTTCTAGTCGCCTTGCAATGAGATAGACGAGAAACAATGTCACAATACCAGCAATGACATTATTAATCTGCATGGGTAGCTCAGCATTACCTTTGTAGCCTAAAAATAACCACAAATCATAAACAACGCGATTGAAACTGTTGAACAGAATATGATTGGGATCGTAAAGGCTCAAAGTTGAGGGCACTTTAGTCACTTCGTAAATATACCTCACCGAGTCTTCGGCTTCGCTGTGATTCATAGCCAAGGTTATCAAAAAAAGGCTGGTGATTGCGATGAGTATCAACCATATAAATTCGTTATAGCGTAATAGGTTTAATTTAGGTATCATTTTCCAAATCCCGCAAAAAAAATAGGAGTCCAAATCCCCTACTTTATTTTTGTGCTATTATTATTTGTTGCCGCTTAAAAAAGTTAAGTTTTTGGAGAGCATAACATGATAAACAATGACAAACCATCACAAATCTTAATAGTGGACGACTCGCAGTTGGACCTTGAACTGCTGGATCATTTCCTGAGGAATAATGGGTACAGAATTGTTGCCGCCCAAACGGGTGTCGAAGCCTTGGAATTCATACAATCGAACACCCCTGATCTCATTTTGCTGGATATGATAATGCCCATTATGGACGGAATATCGGTCTGCGAGCAATTAAAGGAGCAGGAGAGCGCTCACAATATTCCAGTTATATTTCTTACTGCTTTATCTGATATTCAACATAAAGTAGAAGCCTTTAAGGTTGGCGGTGTTGATTATATAGTCAAACCGTTTATACAGGAAGAGATTCTTGCTAGGGTAAACGTCCACCTAAAATTAAAAAAGGCACTGGAAAAATTAGAAGAAATGTCGAGAACGGATCCAATGACAGGTATCGGTAATCGCAGATTTGCTTATGATATTTTAGCCAAACAAATTGAGATGGCTAATAGGGAGCAATCCAGTTTTATTGTCTGTTATGTCGATATAGATAATTTGAAAACCATTAATGATAATCATGGTCATGCTGCGGGCGATAGGTTAATTAAAACCGTGGTATATTCCCTCAAGGGAGTTATCAGGGGCTCAGATTATCTATTTCGTATGGGAGGTGATGAATTTTTGATCATCTTTCCAAAAGCAAAACTGGATGAGTCTGAGAAACTGATTGAAAGGATTAGGGAAAGTTTGAATAAGCAAACAATTTGTGGCCTGCCCATTGATTTTAGTTTCGGGTTTTCTGAATTTAATGCGGGGGCGAGTCTCTCACTAGATGAATTAATAAAGAGGGCTGATTCCCGCATGTTTAAAGCCAAGAAGAGAAAAAAGTCAAAAATTATACTGCAATAGGGGGTTTTTCGTTGTTTCGGGAAATCCGCTCCGCTCCATTCCCGAAACAAAACTTCAGGTTTTATAAATAAATCTGTAGGGGATTTATCCCCTAACTTAACGACACTGTTCTCGTAGATGAACTCTGACACGAACGAGATAGGCAGGAATCGCTTCATCAGCCTGACGAGGTACTAAAAACAAAAGCTTAGCAGCGATAATATAGGGCCGCCGCGTCTCATCACCGGCGGGACGCGCCTCGGTGATAATTTGTTGCAGCAAATGCAAAGTCTGCTCAGGATTTTCGCAATAACGCGGTAGAGTAACTTGTTGCGCGTACCAGCGGCTCAGTAGGGATATTGCTAACAGCGCAAGGGCTACAAAAATGATAATCCGCCAAGGCTTAAAAGTGCTTTTTTCTTTTGTCATTTCCAATTTCTAGGCTAACATGAACGTGGTATTCGGAATCCAAGATTTATCTTGGGCGAGCAACCCCGTCCGTAACGTTTCAGTCCTAAAACGTTGCCCACGGGATTGCAAATCCAAGGTAAAATTTAAGGGTTTTCAGGCGGCTTGCCACCAAATCGTCTAGCTGAAAGCACCGCTAAATGTTCAGGAGTCACAATATGTTCCCCCCGTTCTGCCACATAAGCTTCGGCGCGTTTTCTGACCATTTTACGCAAAAATGCGGGCACTCGCGCCATCCGCTGCTCGGCTTCTGGCTGCCATTGAATTTGCAAATCTGGCAACGCTTGGATGATGGGTGCTCCTTGAGGCTGATAGGCACATAATTCGTCAGCATCCATCAAATCTCCGCCCGCTGCCAGAGGGCGGGCGCGACAGCCGCCACAGAGTTTCTGATATTCACAGGCACCACATTTCCCTTTAAGCGTCGGCGCTCGCAAGGCTTTAAATTCGGGAGACTGATCCCAAATTTTCCAAAAATTATGCTCGCGGATATTGCCCACTTCATTAGGAATATAGGGACACGCCGTTACGCCGCCCTCTGGTGTGATGCGACAATAATGCGTACCGGCGATACATCCATCACCTTCATTGCCGCTAATCCGATTTAAGGGCGATTCTGGATGACACTGATAGGCGATACGTTTATAATGGGGCGCACAGCGTGGCCGAATAATCATCTCAGGATTCTGTGCTTGTGCTTCAATCAAGTCTTTAAGTACCTGTTCATATCGCGCTGCGCTAATATCGGACCTGAATTGCCCGCGCCCGGTGCAAACTAAAAAGAATATATTAAGTACCCGTGCGCCGCTACTGCGAGCAAAATCAATTATCGCGGGCAATTCATCCGCATTATTTTCTGTCACCGAAAAGTGAATTTGAAATGATAGACTATGACGGCGGCAATTTTCAATACCCGTCATGGTTTTAGCCCAAACGCCGGGCGCTGAGCGGAAGGCATCGTGATAGGCGGGATCAAGAGAATCTAAGCTAATGCCTATGCCTAAAACGCCAGCCTTTTTGAGTGATTTGACGCGCTGCTCAGTGAGCAATACGCCGTTGGTGCCGACAACCATAGATAAGCCAAGTAATGCCCCGTGAGCTATCAATTTTTCCAAGTCAGGGCGCACTAGGGGCTCTCCGCCTGTCAGTACCACCATTGTTTCGGTGCTGCGCTGTGCGATGTCATCCAATAAATGACAAACTTCGTGGGTGGTTAATTCCTTAGGGCAGCCGTGTTGTAGGGTTTTAGCGTCTAGGTAGCAATGTGTACAGGCGAGATTGCAGCGACGGGTGAGGTTAATGGCTAATAAAAAAAGATCGTTCATTTCGATTGATTGTCATACAATATTTGATAGAATACAGCACACAAAATTTCCCCAACCCAAAGGATAAAAAACGTGAATAAAGAAATAGAAAAAGAAAAAGAGTTATACGACTCAACGCCATCTATGTTTCGCAACAAACCCTTTTTTTTCATTTTGTATGTCATTGCGGTGGCAGTAGGTGGTATTGACTTGATTGATGTTACATTTGATCTTGGATTGTTTTCTTCATCCGAAGAAAACAAGTGGTCCATCTTGTCTGTCATGTTGCTGATCCTTGGTATTATGGGTTTCGTTATTTTAGCAATTTGGTGGGTGCGTGTCATCAATACCAGACTCGCTGTCACGAATGAGCGAGTTAGATTTAGGACTGGTATCTTCTCTAAGAAGATACGTGAAATCTTTTTGTCAGACATTCGGAGTGTGGAGATAAACCAGCGTTTTATGCAACGGATTTTTTATACCGGGAGAATAGAAATATCAAGTGCTGCGACTTCCGAAGCTGAAATTGCCATTGATGGTTTACCTAATCCCTATAGGGTTAAAAACTTCATAGATGAGTATCGTCGTGAACATCAGGATTAATCCTGTTTGGCACCCCATCGCCTCGATCTGAATTTTCGTTGTTTCGGGAAATCCGCGTAGCTCCATTCCCGAAACAACTGAAACCTCAAATCGCCTACTACGAACGAACGGCTTAACTACCAAGTTCGTAGTAGGCGATTTATCGCCTATTTAAACAAGCCTCGATCATATCATTGTTCAATGCCCGTAATTGCGTTTCGTAATGTTTTTTATCTATTCTCACAGGCTTGCCATACAGCGCAAAGTAGATGCGACGGATCGATTGAGGCGTGATAAAACGTTCATCAAAGAACTTACGCAGCCGATTAGCCAGAGGTACCCCCGTAGTCGATAGCACCTCCGAAGTATTGCCTTTATTTTCGTGACTTGAAGACTTGAGACCATTACTCACTTTCTGAAAAAACTCTCTATCCTGCTTAGCCGCAAAAGTGATAATAATCAGGATATGATCCAAATGGTATTCAGCAATTTCTTGCAATATTTTATTTATCAAATCATCTGCTTGACTGGTGTGTTCTAGCGACTCGTAGAATTTTAACAAACCATTCACTTGAACGAATTTTCTTAACGTCTCATCAGCCCCTTTCTGCAAGTCTTGCTGTTGTTTATTACTGAGCATCTGATAAATCAGCAACATAATCTCAAACCGTTGTTGTACTGAAATTTTATCAGAAGACAAAGCTTCAATCAGAGCGGATTTGCACACGCCTATATTGAGTTGCAATAATTCTTGGCTTTCTTTTACCAAGCGACGATCTCTTGCCCCCAGCAATTGAATAACAGGTGCCCAATATTTCAAGGGCCGACAATTTTTCAAGGCTCGCAAGGCGACAATTTTCATCTCATTATCAGGCGAATCCAGTGCTTTGATCAGGCACTCTTTGTGAAACTCAAGTTGAGGTTCATGCAAACGAATAAGGGCTGTCAATGCCGTTAAGCGCAGCGAGGGATTGTCACTGTCAAGGAAAGGCAAAACCTTATCACTATAGCGCGACAGGCGTAACTCGCCCAAGGCATATAAATAATGCCGCGGTAATTGTGCCTTGTCGAAACGTGCCATAATTTTGTTTTCAATCCAATGGTTACGCATATATTTAGGATGACGATGCAAATACAAGCAGGCTTCAACAAACACCTCATCTGCTGGGTGTGTTAAGAGTTTTTCTATCAGATGATTGAAGTTGACCGATTTAAATTTGGTCAGATTTTTCACAATTAACGGCAAAACTTGAGCATCTTGTTCCGTTCCGAGTGCCTCTAGTAAATAGTTCAGATTGGCATTAGAGCGCGGCAGGGTGGCTAAGGTTTTGAGACAATGCCTTTTAACTTTAAAATCTTGAGTTTTTTCGTTGATTAGCAAATTGCCGACTTGATTGAGAAAAAGATCAGCTCTCATGATACGGATCATATCCAAAGCTGCAATAACATCATAAGTATTGGTACTGTTCAATTTTTGACGTATCACCCGCCTTATTTCTTTAATACCGCCTTTAACATTCACCTGATGACCAAGGATTTTTTTAATGAATTCATCCTCAAGTCTCTTTTGCATATCCTTTTCATACTGTGACCATTGCGGCAAGGCAATGAAAATCGCTAATATTGAAACTATCAGGGCAATTACGGGCAAGTGCTGTTCTAGTGAAAAGCCCCAGTTAATTTTTGCTATTGAGGATTCAGCCCCCGTTATCGTTATTAAGAATGTCCCGGCAATGAGCGTTGCCAGCGGAAACACTATGCCATGGAGAAAAGCCTTATTGTTTCCCCACTGATTGGGCTCAATCGCATTGAATAACAAATTATTGGCGGGGGTACGCAAAGCGCCGCGCATTTCCTGATTAATAAATTGAGTAAAAATCCCTAAGCCCAACATCACTACAACACTACTTGGCAATATACCTTGCATCTTGCCGTAAAAATAGATAAATAATGCCAAAGCGGCTGTCGCTGATAGCACTGGATAAAGCACATTACTGGCGCCGACACTCCATTTCACCAGGATACGTGAGGTAAAAAATAATTGGATAAACAGCCAAGCTAGATTGGCAAAGACTTCATAGGTGGCAAAAAATGTGGCGCGTCGAGTGGGATCTGGAAAAACCTGATAATAAATAATCGTTTGATAGTGATATTCCAACAGTTTGTTGCCAATCACAAACAACATTAAGCCCAAAGACATATAAATCATCAATTTAGAAGTGATGATGTCGGCTATCAAATCGCGCAGCGGATTTTTATGCGCCACCGACTGGGCATTATTGCCAGCACGTATGGGCTTTGCATTGATGATACGCGCCAGCCAAAATGCGCCAAGACAAGCCAAGGCTAATATTAAAATCAATTGTTGCGGATGAAATTGAAATACATTTAATAGGACAATTAAGAGCCCCCCGCCCAAGGCACCGCCAATCGGAATACCGGCATTGATAATGGGTGTTACGCGCCTGGCTTCTACCGCTGTGAAATAAGAGGCGACTACGCTGCCCGTGTGTATGGAAATTAAAATGTAAAAAAAGTAAAAGCCGACGAAGAAAAATCCATATACCCAGTTTTGTTGGGGCCACCAGTATGTCGTTAAAGTACACAAGAGTTGTGCAATAACTGAAAAGAGGGCGGTTGAGAGCAGGAAAAAGCCTAAAATCTTCAACCCACTGAATTTCTTGGTATAGCGGGCATAGAGCATAGAACCCATCATCACGGATAAATCTATGAAGATGAACATCAGAGGCAACTTTTCTCCGCCTAAATTTTCAACCAGCAAGGTCATGCCAATGCTACGCGCAAAGCTGGCTCCGACGGAAAATACCAGTAAAGTCATAAACAAGTAAAATATTTCTTGCTGCTCACTGGGTTTGATGGACAACAACTTACGAAGAAAACGTGCTATCATAACCAACCATGATTGTTACGGGTGAATAGATTTACTCTTGGCTTTCAATCATATCACGCATACGGCTTATCAACGCTTTGATAAAGCCAAGGGCAATCGCCGGATATTCGTGGATTAAGCGTTCCATATCTTTATGTTTAATAGTCAAAAAAGTGCATTTTCCAGAGCAGCGGGCGGAGGTGATATGGGTGCCGGCATTGAACAAGGACAATTCGCCCACAAAATCATTTTCTTTCACGGTTGCGATAGGCTTTTCTTTATCCTTTTTATGGATCATTACTTCACCGGAGACGACAATAAATAATTTATCAGCAATATCATCCAAGGTATGTCCATCTTCATAGCTTGTCTCAGTAGCAATCGTCGATATTGTGTTGAGTTCCTCAGTTTTCAGCATTGAAAACAAGGGCACTTGACTGAGAACAATGATTTTTTCTAGTGAGATCATTTTAAGCCTTTGTCAGTTAACTATTGGTAGTTCATCAGGAGTGCAAGGCGTACCTTGCACTCCTGCTCATCACCCACTACCAAAAATTTTTTTCCTAGTCTCTTAATGTTAACACTTTTATTCACTTTACAACATAGCGGAAATTAAGATGGATCAGCTTGAAACTCAAAATATAGAATTGCAATTGCTGTTGCAAGCCATTTACCTCCGATACGGTTATGACTTTAGAAATTATGCCAAAGCTTCAATAAAACGACGGGTTCTACATATGCTCGTCAAAGAAAGGTTTTCGAGCATTTCCGCCATGCAGCATAAACTACTCTATGACGTGTCTTTTTTTGAAAGGTTATTGTTGGATATGTCCATCAATGTCACGGAAATGTTCCGTGATCCGAATTTTTATTTGGCACTGAGAAAATTTGTGGTGCCAGAACTAAAAAAATATCCGTTTCTTAAAATCTGGCATGCGGGCTGTTCCACAGGGGAAGAGGTGTATTCTATGGCTATTCTTCTAAAAGAAGAAGGCTTATCTGATAACACTCAGATTTATGCGACTGATATGAATGAATTGGCGTTAAAGCAGGCTAAAAATGGCATTTTCGATATCAGCCGGCTAAAGCAATACACGGCAAACTACCAAAAGGCGGGAGGACTAGAATCTTTTTCGGATTATTATGCGGCGGATGATGAACATGTCATTATGGACAAATCATTGAAGAAAAATATTTTATTTTCTGATCATAACCTTGCCACAGATGGGGTGTTTGGTGAAATGAATTTGATTATGTGCAGAAATGTGTTAATTTATTTTGACCGTGAATTGCAAAATCGCGTTTTTAGGCTGTTTTTTGAGAGCCTGGGCACTGATGGTTTTCTCTGTATCGGCTCCAAAGAGAGTGTCCGCTTTTCAGAATATTCTGATGCTTTTGAAGATGTTGTCAAAAATGACAAAATTTATCGTCGCTTAGGCAGTGCAACGGATTAAAGTTTTTACTATGATGTTTGAAGCTATTGTCATCGGCACCTCTGCTGGGGGTTTGAAAGCGTTGAGTACCATCCTAGCTGCGCTGCCAAGCGAATTTCCACTGCCCATCATCATCGTGCAACATTTACATCCTCATTCGGATAGCTATTTGGCACAGATTTTGGATGCTAAATGTCAATTAAAGGTTAAACAGGCAGATGAAAAAGAGAGCGTTGCCGGCGGAGTCGTCTATATTGCTCCGCCCAATTATCATTTACTAATAGAAGAGGATCGAAGTTTTTCGCTCACTTGTGAAGGGCATGTTAATTTTGCGCGTCCCTCGGTGGAGGTGTTATTTGAGACTGCCATCTATGCTTATCGAGACAAGCTCATTGGTATTATTTTAACGGGTGCTAATAATGACGGTAGCCAAGGCGTTAAAAAAATTAAACAAATGGGCGGATATGTGATTGTACAAGCACCTGCAACGGCTGAAGCCGATGCTATGCCCAATGCGGCTATTGCCGCTACAAAAGTTGATAAAATTTTGCCTATAAAACAAATAGGTCCTTATCTATTGCAATTAATTAATCAGTCGAAAAAAGTCCGATAAAGAAATAGGAGTCCAAGATTTATCTTGGACATCCAAGATGTTTTCAGTACAGTGCCGACACCCGATAGCCACGCGCTTGCAATAATTTAAGCAAGCCTTTGTCTCCGGGTAAATGCAAGGCACCAACGGCAATAAAAGCATTACCTTCCTGTAAACGCTTTTCCATGCGATCAAGCATTCTTATATTACGGTCATCCACTATTCGTTTGTAAAAAACATCGACCAAGGCTTTGTTGTCGCTGCTGCCCCGCATATATTTGACACTGAACGTCATCAGTGCCGTCAAATCGCGTTGAAGATATAACTCATGCAGTTTGTCAAACGTCTCCGGCATTTGATCGAGCTGTTTCAAAGTCTCTTTCAGCATGGTCACTTGTTCTTCTAAGGAAAAATCTTCAAAAACGGCCAACTGTTCTTTTATCGTTTCCAAACCATAGGTTGGTATTTGAAGTTTTTGTGCCTTTTTGTACAACAGCAAGTCCAAAAATTGTCCAGTTTTAGTGGGAGGTGTACTGAGCGTGGCTATCACCGCCCACGGTTTGAGTCTCTTTACCAGCATCGGTGGTATATAATATTGGTGCATCGCCTTGACAATTTGAGCAAAAAGTTCTTTGTCGATGAGTTGATCTAAAGACTGCTCCCCAATAAAAAACATCTCCGTGGCCAATTTCATCATGTTGGACATGTCCATCTGCAATTCAAGCGATACACTGTCGGCTTGTTCTAAGCGGGAGCGCACGATGGGCGGTAGTTGGGTGACGCGAGGATCTTCAGAGTGTATGGTGCCAAGGAGATAACTTGGGGTGAGTCCCGGTTTGTCAATTTGCCATAGCAAGCCTTTTTGCAAGGTGGTTTCCTTAGCAAATAGGTTATAACAACTCGCTAAGCTGATAATCAGTAGTGTGCAATAAGCACCGCGAGAAAATGGTTTCATAAAAATATCGGCAAGGAAACCCCTGAGTCTTTAGCTCAGGGGAGGAATTGCCGATCCTCCTTAAGTTGAATAATTGTAACCATCAACCGCTTGGATTCGTTGGCAATATTTCCAACTAATCCCTTGTGTTGTCCCATTTTTCGTAGAGATATTGAAAGAACCACTGGCTCTAACAGCGACTCGTCCGATGTAAGTCCCTATCTTTTTGCCTTTAGTAACAACGGCTTTGACTATATCTCCCGTTTGAAAACCTTTGACAACTTTTTGTAAGAAATCCCTGTTCTTTTTAGCTGTTGTTCTTGGAAATCCGTATTGATCAACACTGCACATTTGTCGTGAGCCATGGCCAACGGCTGTAATGGTTAATGGTTTTAAGGTTTTTGGGATAAGAACGTTTGCCCCCGTTTCGCCTACACACGCAGCATCTATCCAATGGTCTTTTGGATATTTCTGTTGAGTACGGTTAAACTTTGTACGCCCGCCGCTCCAAAATGTCACAGGTAAACCAAACGATTTTAAAGCATTACCGATAGCGTAGCGTGTAGCATTAACAGCCGCAGCGTCCTTTAAGGATTTTTGGGATTGTGCTTTAATCCTTTTTAGGACAGTAGGCTTGCGCTTTAAAAAATCCTCAATTGACTTATTGCTTTTTTTCTGATT
>JBDLJY010000211.1:0-11758 GCA_039714115.1 Pseudomonadota bacterium
AAACCTGTCAGGTTAATTTTTACCTTAACTTACAACGACCTGCCATGTTTTGGAAACCTGGCAGGTCTTCTTTTGGGGGGGTTATCATACTGGCATTGCATTACTGAGTACCCCACAGCACAGTGCAAACTTTGCCAGCAGAAAGCCCAGAGACACTCACCCTGAGATGGAATGGAGAAGATAGCGGCTCAGGGATTGCCTATTACAACATATACATGCGCGATGGACAAAATGGAGAATGGCAACACTGGATAGAAAAAACAACAGAAACCCACGCAAAATTTACCGGAGAAAAGGGGCAAACCTATCAATTCTACAGCATGGCGACAGATAATGTCGGGCATCAAGAACAAAAGCAGCCCCTTGCAGAAGCGAAAACCACCATCACAGATAAACAACAAATCTGTCCCACCACAGGCACGATAAATGCCACCTGCGATGGACAAGGAAAAACCCTAACAGATGTCACACTAGCACCCGGAATCACCCTGACTGATGCGGTATTAGAAGGCACGATCACGGGTGATGTGGATGCGCCGGCTACCTTAGAAAACGTAGAAATCAAAGACAACAGTCACCTATCAGGCGTAATCCTGACAGACACCGTAACGCTTGGAGAAAATGTCGAATTAACCGCACTGTTACCGGCTTTACCACAAACAACAGATTGTGCAAACTTACTAAAAAAACCTATTGATTTATCCAAAGAAGTTTTTGAAGCGGGTGACGGTATATTAGCAGCGATAAACGCCCTACCAATCCTCAAAGACAACGCCTGGATAATTACCCAAACCAACTGCGGAGCCTTGCAACTCACCGTTGACGTAATACGCTTTGCCGTACAAGCGCACACCGTCACCAGCACCAAACAAGCACCCGCCATAGAAATACATGACCAACAACGCCTGCGTTTTATCACCGACACAGGACTTATGATACAAACTCATCCAGCGGTGCAAGCCCCCGAAACATTACAAAACCGCTTAGCAGAATTTGATTTGCCCGAAGTCACCCAGCAAGAAAACGGCAATTTGCGGATACCAATGGGAGCAGACAAATGGATCAGCGCACGACCAGATTGGACCTCTCTTGAACAAAATGAGGAAAGCGAAGACGGCATATTTGCGACCGATTCTCCATACATCAGTGGCATACCCACCTTCTATATGACATTTACTGACGGAACGCTCCGTCAGCAAAACCTATACTCCGCACCGGCACAGCCAGAAGAAATATACACCTATTTTCAGAGCACCGGAATTGAAGTGACATTAGAGCCTTACGGCTTAATAAATAATGTAGGCGAACAAGCCCCTTATGGAATAGTGGATTACCTAGTGACGAAAGGCACACCACCCGTTGACGGCAAACTGCAAATTCAGCCTATCACTGACATCAATGGAGATGGAAAAGAAGATATTATGCTGATTTATCCTAATGGAGATAGACAGACACTTTTTCTAAAGTAGTATTTTGGAGTCCAAGGCTTGTCCCGACGACAGGAGGGATCTTATCTTGGGCTCCTAAATAAATGACTTTATCATGTTAATCAAATAAATAAATCACAGTTCAAAGAGTCTATGTGATTTTTTATAAAAGGCCTTAAACTAGGAGTCCAAGATTTATCTTGGAAAAATATGATTTACGTAAACATGGATACACTAAAAATACCATTTACAAAACATATCGGAATAACAAGGAGCGAAGAAGAGGAAAGTTTAGAGTTACCTTTTCGTGAACAAATCAAAAATCATTTGGGGACAGTCCATGCCGGGGCACAATTTACATTGGCGGCGTGCAGCAGTGGTGAATATTTGCAAAAATTATTGCCAGAACTGATTGGCAAGGTTGTTCCCGTTATTCGACACGCAGAAGTCAAATTTCAAAAGCCAGCCCGTTGTCAAATACAGGCATTTCCCAGCGTCGCACCAGATGCCATAGAAACATTCAAATCTCAATTGAATAACAAAGGGCGTGCTTTAATATCAATTCAAGTTGATGTGAAAGATATTGAGGGTGCTGTTACAACCACCGCGACATATCAGTGGTTTATTCAGTTAATTGAATGAGGGTAGTTTTCTGCCGGAGCCGGTTTGCAACCTGCTCCGTAATGTTTTCGCGGACTCCTTCTACTGATCCTTGTTTCCTTAGAGACACCCGGCATAGTATTAATTGCAACGGAAAATAGTCAACAGCTTAAAAACGACTTTCCCCAAGAGTTGATTGATCTCAATGAGTCTCAACCGACTGAATACGAATACAAAAGTATTGAATACCTAGCCGAATATCAGATGGGAGTAAAAATTCGTGGCTCCTCTCCCATTAACATACGGACATGTGCCTCGACGCTAGCAGCAAGAGAGTCCAAATTGTACCCGCCTTCAAGGGTGGAAACGACTCTCCCCTCACAATAGAGATTTGCCAGAGTACAAATTTCGGATGTTACCCACTCGTAGTCACTTTCTTCAAGTAGAAAGCCACCCATACTATCTTTCTTATGAGAATCGAACCCCGCAGAGATAAAGATGAACTTTGGTTGGAAATCATGTATAGCAGGTATCCATTTTGACATGACAGCATCACGAAATTGTTGACCAGTGGTGCCAGATGGCATAGGCACATTGACGATATGATCACTAACCGTGTCATGTCCGCAACCGGGATAATAAGGATGCTGGAAAGTAGAGCAGAACAGAACTCTTGGATCATTCTCGAAAATTTCCTCTGTGCCATTCCCATGATGAACATCAAAATCAACGATGGCGACTTTATCAAGAGAGTGGGCATCAAGAGCGTGAGCCGCGCCCACAGCGACATTATTGAAATAGCAAAATCCTTGGGCTTGCGTACTGGTAGCGTGGTGTCCTGGTGGACGGACGTTACAAAAAGCGGTTTTATGTTTGCCAGACATAACGAGATCAGTGGCATAAACTAAAGCACCTGCCGCGACGATAGCAGCCTTCGCGGTATAAATAGCGCGATTCTGATCCTCTTTAGAGAGGATTTTGGTATGACTTCTCTGAATAGTGATCCATTTAATAAGTGAGGACTTATGTACTCTACTCAATTGTTCTATGGTGGCTTTGGGTGCCTGATATCTACGAAGAAAGTCCATCAAACCACTTTTATGCAACCGAGTCTCTACAGCGGTAATTCTGTCGCAGACTTCAGACGTGCCTGGATCGTGAAGCAGACATAAAGGGTGGGAAAGATATGCAGTAGACATGATTATTCTCCTATCCTAAGCCTTTTTTGGTATCATATCTCCAAAGCAGAGACTTAAGGTGGTGTGTTACGGCTCAATTTTGTGCCGGACGGGGTTTTTGTGCCCGACGGGGTTTGCAACCCCGTCCGTAACGTTTTAGGATTGAAGGAAACAGCCTATCATCCGCGAGGGAAAGAACGCCGCCCCGATAACCGTTGGGGACATGGTTTAATTCAGCCTTTGGAAGCACTAAAAGCTTTGAAAGGATAAACACAATGGCTATTGATACTACCAAAATTAGCCCCCAGTTTCGTGCCCACCTCACAGCCGATGACAAGGTGGGGGCTATTATCTTGTTACGCTTACCAATACAACAATCTTCTCAAAGAACGTCTCGGTTTCAGCGCCAATAAATTTTGAAAAATTTACGCACTTCAACAAAAGGAGCCATTGATGAGATTGACCATATCTTGGCGCATTTTGGTGGACCTCGGTTATGGCGGACGCTTGATGACAAACAAATTGATCTCGTAGAAGTACAAAAAAATATTGAAATTTTTAATTCACAAATCACAAAAAAAATGCAGCTACCACCCTCCTCTTTCATGGTCAACATAGGCTTGCAAACCTCATTGCACCCCCCTTTTGTCGCTGAAGTACAATTAAAGGATGGCAATTGGATCAGCTTTGAACACGTCCACCCTGCTCAACAAGACATCGCGACTACTGATCACCTTAGCCGTATTACTAATGACAGTACTCAGTTTATCCCTATTAGCCGTGCGCTGGCTGACGCGCCCTTTAGCGATTTTGGCCGAAGCCGCTGAACATTTAGGGCGAGACATCCATCGCTGCACGAAAACGGCCCGACCGAAGTCCAGCGGGCGGCACCGGCTTAGGATTAAGCATAGCGAGAAATATAACCCGTGCGGTGGGCTAAAAGCCATTATTAATTTGCCAAAAAATAATGAACCTTTGTTAGGTTAAAACTGATGAATGATGGTAGCATTATTAGTGTGCCCTTAAAGCCAATGCCATTAAGTTAAGCTCCATAATCAGGCTGACAAGTATCCAAAACCTGGCAGGTCGTTGTAAACTAAATAAAAAATTAACCTGACAGGTTTTTGACACCTGTCAGGTTTGTCTTAACTTAATGGCATTGGCCCTTAAAGCACCCCGCCACTGAACGCTTGCAATCAGAATTAGACCCCTTATTCTTATCGTGATGGCGAATGCCGAGGCGGCTAAAGCCGACTAACAGGCTGGGTTTAGTCACCTTTAGGTGACTTTAGCTTTGAGCCTCAGAATTTATTCTGAGGCTGCTCTCAATTAAAATACTTAAATATATCTCATTATGTCCGACAAAATATCGACTCAAATTGCTGTACAACAACTGAAAACCTATATCAATGAAGAAATCATTGGACAAAATACCCTAGTAGAACGACTACTAATAGCCCTACTCGCGGATGGACATTTGCTCGTAGAAGGCGCACCCGGACTAGCAAAGACTCGTGCCATTAAAGTGCTCAGCGAGGGCGTTGAAGGAGATTTTCACCGGATACAGTTTACGCCCGACTTATTGCCCGCCGACTTAACCGGGACAGAAATATACAGACCACAAGAAGGTACATTCAAATTTCAACAAGGACCACTATTTCATAACCTGATATTGGCCGATGAAATTAACCGCTCACCCGCAAAAGTACAAGCCGCCTTATTAGAAGCCATGGCAGAGCGACAAATTACCGTCGGCAGCAAAACTTACCAATTGCCAAAATTATTTTTAGTCATGGCAACACAAAATCCGATTGAACAGGAAGGGACATATCCGCTCCCCGAAGCACAACTTGATCGTTTTTTAATGCACGTCAATATTGACTATCCTGAGCCAGAGCATGAAAAAGAGATTTTGCACCTAGTGCGTCGAGAAGCCCGTGAACAGCCCTTAGCGGCGAGCGAGCTACTCACTCAAGAAACCCTATTTCAAGCCCGTCGGGAAATTCTTGAACTTTATATGGGGGATAACGTCGAAGAATATTTATTGCAATTGGTATTAGCAACACGGCGTCCTTATGATGAAGAATTGGCCAAATGGATACAATACGGAGCCAGCCCTCGTGCCACGATAGGCTTAGATCGTTGCGCCCGTGCCCACGCTTGGTTGCATGGACAAGACTATGTTGGTCCAGAAAATATACAAGCAATCGCTTATGACGTCTTACGCCACCGCATCATACTCAATTATGAAGCCGAAGCGGATGGCATTACGCCAGATAAATTTCTTAATGCCCTTATTACACGTATTGCTGTCCCATAATCCATTATGCTACTAAAAACCAACAAAGCTCACGCCAAAGAAGAACGAATACGTGTCACCGTACCAGCACTCATTCGCTTGAGCCAGAATGCCCTAACCCTTTTGCCACCCAATGCCACTCAACAAAGTGGACAATATTTATCCCCATTTAAGGGGCGAGGCATGGAATTTGACGAAACGCGCCTTTATCAACCGGGCGATGACATGCGTCATATAGATTGGCGAGTCACCGCTCGGCGAGGAAAAGTGCATACAAAATTATTTCATGAAGAGCGAGAACGGGCAGTATTTTTATGGGTTGACTATCGTGCCCCCATGTTTTTTGCCACCCAAGGCGTATTTAAATCCGTCCTTGCCGCCCGCTGTGCATGCCTATTAGCTTGGAGTGCTCATCATCACAATGATCGCGTCGGCGGATTGATCTTTTCCGACTCAAATCATCACGAATTAAAGCCCCAACGTGGCAAGGCTCAAACTCTCCACTTGATTAAACAATTAGTTAACATGCAGACTAGCCGAACCGCGATAAATCAAGAGGCTGGACAACAAGCCCTCGCACGATTGCGTCGTATAGTACGCCCCGGCAGCCTAATTTTTTTGATCAGTGACTTTCGATACCTCAATGAGCAGGCAGAATCACACTTGAAACAAATCGCTAAACACAATGATATGGTCATGTTATTTATTTATGACCCTTTAGAAAGCCAATTGCCCCCTTCGGGGCGTTATCGCCTGAGCGATGGACAATCAAATATCACACTGAATACGGCTAATCAAGAAAAAGTCATAAAATATCATAATCGCTTTGAACAGCATCAAGCGCATTTGCAAAAATTGCTCAATCGACACAGAATCTTAGCCTGCGCGACGACTGATGATCCTGTTAAAATATTACAGCGTGGTTTTAGGCGGAGAGTTTAAACTATTGAGCTAAAACGACAATAAGAAAACCGTTATTGTAGTTTAGACGATTAAACTACAATAACGCTTATGAGCATCAAGTGCAGCCCTCAAACTAGGGGAATTATTGTATTTTTCAAATTCGCATTAAAACACAAAAGGAAAAATCTATGCTAAAAGCCATTCAACAAGAAGTGACGATCCAACCCGGTGGTATTATTACAGTTCATTCCCCAGAACTCCAATCTGGTTTACGTGCCAATGTCATTGTCATTCTGACAGAAACCAATGAGGTGATTCAAAAGACAGAAGTGCAACCCACTTTAAGAGAATTGCTTGAAAATGTTGCTGCTGAAAAAGAACGTATGACTTTGACATACCGAAAAAAACTCTTTTTAGCCGTCGTGCCAATAGAAGATGTTGAGGTAATAAAACAACTTGAACATTGTCTTGATGACTATAGTCCGTTGGAAACGTTCCGAGTGGATGACGCTTTAGGAGACTTTCTTAACACTGCCGAGAACGCACATTTTGTCGTGACATACCAAAATAAAGTTTTTTTAGCCGTTGTGCCGATAGAAGATGTTTACCTGATTGAAGAACTTGAAGAATGCATTGATCGTGCCGATGCCAATGATGCGCGTCAGGAAGCCTTTAATACAGGTACCATTTCTTCAGAACAGCTAGATAAGGAGCTAACCCCGGGGCGGTATGTGGGGCTGGCAGAGGTTGAGGATGATTTTAATTTTAATGAACGTTTTGCTTGTATAAAAGAGTTTGAAATTATTCTTGAACAAAGCGGAAAATTATTGAAAAAGCGATTAAGCGTATATTTTGCGAGTAATAAAGCCCTAGCAGCCTGTCGGATTAATCACATCGAGCCAAAAGTCAAAGTCAAAACCAGACCTGGCAGGTTAAAAACCAAACCTGCCAGGTCAAAACCAAAGTCAAAAACATACCTGCTTACGCTTTTGACCAGACCTGGCAGGTTAAAAACCAAACCTGCCAGGTCAAAACCAAAGTCAAAAACATACCTGCTTACGCTTTTGACCTGCCAGGTTTGCTTTTTAACCTGGCAGGTCTGGTTTTGACTTTGATTAATCCGACAGGCTGCTAGACAAACTCACTTTTAAGGATATTTTTCGCCATGCTGCTAAACATACCCTCATTGACATAGATACTTGTGAACGTTGGTTTGAATACCGCGATAACCGCAATAATACTGCCCACGACTATGGTGAACATTTTGCAGAAAGCACACTAAAATTATTCCCCAGCTGCTGATGCCAAAGCACTTACTAAAATCATTGAGACGAATAACCATGACTAACCGACTGAATTTGCGTTCCAAACATCGGCAGCAACTTGAGGTACTATTGCAGCAGTATTTACCGGGCATTGAAGTTTGGGTGTACGGCAGTCGCATTAATGATCGTAGCCATGAGGGTAGCGATCTGGACTTAGTATTGCGGAGCCCAGACTTAACCGCTATTGATAACAGAAAACTTTATGCCTTTAAAGAAGCCTTACAAGAATCGACTATTCCATTTTTGGTAGAAGCGCGTGACTGGGCGCTATTGCCTGAGAGTTTTCATCGCGAAATTGAGCGTCATCATATTGTGTTGATAGCCTAAGCTTTAGTAGCGAATCCAACCGAGCAACCCAGTCAAGAAACCTTATTTCAAGCCCGTCGGGAAATTCTTGAACCTTACATGGCGGATAAAGTCGAAGACTATTCATTACAATCGTTGCGCCCGTGCCCACGCTTGGCTGCAAGGACAAGACTATGTCAGTCCAGAAAATATACAAGCAATCGCTTATGACAGATAAATTTATTAATGCCCTTATTACACGTATTGCTGTCCCATAATCCATTATGCACAATAGACTAAAAACTGGCAAAGAACGAATACATGTCACAGTACCAGCACTCATTCGCTTGAGCCAGAATGCCCAATCCCTTTTGCCACTCAATGCCACCCAACAAAGTGGACAATATTTATCCCCTTTTAAGGGGCGATGACATGCGTCATATAGACTGGCGCGTCACCGCTCGGCGAGGAAAGGCGCATACCAAATTATTCCACGAAGAGCGAAAACGGGCCGTTTTTTTATGGGTTGACTATCGTGCCCCCATATTTTTTGCCACCCAAGGCGTTTTCAAATCCGTCTTTGCCGCCCGCTGCGCTACCTTATTAGCTTGGAGCGCTAATCACCACAATGATCGCATCGGCGGCTTAATAACAAGCCCTAGCACGTTTGCGTCGTGTAGTACGCCCCGGCAGTCTAATTTTTTTGATCAGCGACTTTCGATACCTCAATGCTCAAGCAGAATCACACTTGAGACAAATCGCAAAACACAATGATGTAGTCATGTTATTTATTTATGACCCTTTAGAAAGCCAATTGCCCCCTTCGGGGCGCTATCGCCTGAACGATGGACAATCATATGTCACAGTGAATACGGCTGATCAAAAAAAAGTCATAAAATATCACAATCGCTTTGAACAGCATCAAGCCCATTTGCAAAAATTGCTCAATCGACACAGACTATTAGCCTGCGCGACGACTGATGATCCCGTCAAAATACTACAACGTGCTTTTAGGCGGAGAGTTTATGGCAAAGTCTCAGTTGAAAGAAGAAAGTGAGTTAAATCAACGGATTCAAGATGCGTTTGCAACTATTGATCTCAAAGTACAATAAGAAAAACGTTATTATACTTTAAATAATTAAAGTATAATAAAACCAAATTGTGTCTGTTTTTAAAGACAAAATATCAATGTAGATTATGAGCATCAAGTTAGAAAAATATCAAGCCGGGAAGTATGAGAAAGGTTATCAGTATCACTATTTTAATCCTTCATTTATTAATGAGCAGTGGGTTTGGAACAACCCTCAACTCAACCAATTAATAGAAAAAGCAGCCGTAAAATTAGGAGAATTAAATTCATTCGCACGCCTAGTTCCAAATATAGACTTGTTTATCCAGCTTCATGTAACCAAAGAAGCGGTCGTATCAAGCCGGATAGAAGGTACTAGAACAAATATCAATGAGGCATTGTTGCCAGAGGAAGAAATTAACCCTGAGCGTCGAAACGACTGGCGTGAGGTTAATAACTATATTCGAGCACTGAACGATGCGATTGAAACCTTAAATACTTTACCGATCTGCTCACGCTTGTTGAAACAAACCCATAAAACGCTACTCAGTGATGTACGGGGTGAACATAAACTGCCAGGCGAATTTCGTGCCAGCCAAAACTGGATCGGGGGGAATAGTCTAGCTGATGCCATTTTTATTCCTCCAGCTGCTCAGTATGTTGAAAGCTTGATGGGGGATATGGAAAATTTTTGGCACAATGACGAAATTCAGCTTCCGGCATTAATTCGTATTGCGATTGCTCACTATCAATTTGAAACCATTCACCCCTTTCTGGATGGCAATGGTCGTATTGGTCGTTTAATGATTACCCTGTTTTTAGTGAGTGAGCATATATTAGATCAGCCACTGCTCTATCTTTCTAGTTATTTTGAGAAGAATAAAGGGCTGTATTACGACAACTTAATGCGGGTTCGTACCCACAACGATATGTTACAGTGGTTGAAATATTTTCTGGTAGGTGTGGAACAAACCGCTTCCCAAGCGGTAGAGAGACTCTCAAAAATCCTGAAACTAAAAGAGGATATTGAGCAACAGATTCAAAGTAAATTCGGTCGTCGTTCATCAAGTGCCGTCATTTTATTACAGCATTTGTTTAAGCGTCCAATTATCAATGTTGAAGAAGCCACAGTGGTCTGTGAGGTGAGCTACCGTCCGGCTAATTCATTGATTGCCTTAATGTGTGAGCACAATATATTACGTGAAGTGACTGGACAAAGCCGCAATCGCTTGTTTGCATTTGAACCTTACTTGAGGATATTTGATAATATTGAATAAACAAAATATTGTTGCTAATAAAGTGATGAGTGGAAATATGGCAAAGAATAAGACTAAAAAAACTGAGCCAATCGAAAAGCAACTCTGGTTGGCTGCCGATAAACTGAGAAAAAACATCGACGCAGCAGAATATAAGCATATTGTTCTCGGTTTGATTTTCATCAAATATATTTCTGATGCCTTTGAAGAATTGCACGCAAAATTGCAATCAATAAATTGGCAAATATATAGATAAGGCAATGGATGCTATTGAAAAGGATAATCCATCGCTTAAAGCAATGCCATTAAGTTAAGACAAACCTGACAGGTGTCAAAAACCTGTCAGGTCAATCGGAATTTACAACGACCTGCCAGGTTTTGGATACCTGGCAGGTCTGAATTTTAGGGGTTTATCATACTGGCATTGATCGCTTAAAGGTGTATTACCAAAAGTCTTTGCCCGTGCCAATCTTGATCCAAGTAATTTGGGTAGCCTAATTGATTTGGTCAGTAATATTGCTCTTGGAGATGCCAAAGCTCGGAGTGCAGATGTCTTGGGGCATGTGTATGAATATTTTTTAGGCGAATTTGCTCTTGCTGAAGGTAAACAGGGTGGGCAATTCTACACGCCTAAGTCGATTGTGCAACTATTGGTGCAAATGCTAGAACCCTACAAAGGACGAGTGTTTGATCCTTGCTGTGGCTCGGGCGGCCTATTTGTACAATCAGAAAAGTTTATTGAAGCGCATCAGGGCAATATTAATGACATTTCCATTTATGGGCAAGAAAGCAATCAAACGACATGGCGACTGGCGAAAATGAACCTCGCTATTCGTGGCATTGATAGTTCACAAGTGAAATGGAACAACGAAGGCTCCT
Organism: Pseudomonadota bacterium; assembly: GCA_039714115.1. Taxonomy (GTDB): domain Bacteria; phylum Pseudomonadota; class Gammaproteobacteria; order Beggiatoales; family Beggiatoaceae; genus Thiomargarita. The sequence continues at coordinate 11,222 of JBDLJY010000211.1, forward strand.
TTTTGAATGATGCCCATAAAGACTTAAAAGCCGATTATGTCATCGCCAATCCGCCCTTTAATGATAGTGACTGGAGCGGCGAACTATTACGCGGTGATGGTCGTTGGAAATACGGTGAACCGCCCACAGGTAATGCTAATTATGCGTGGATACAACACTTTCTTTATCATCTATCCCCGAATGGACAAGCAGGGTTTGTGTTGGCAAAGGGTGCGCTCACGACTAAAACCAGCGGCGAAGGTGAAATTCGTAAAGCCTTAGTAAAAGCAAGACTGGTGGATTGCATTGTCAATTTGCCCGCCAAACTGTTTCTCAATACTCAGATACCGGCTTCACTGTGGTTTTTAAGCCGTAATAAGGCAACTAACCGCACTGATGAAATTTTGTTTATTGATGCCCGCAATCTGGGGCATTTGATTAATCGCCGCTGCCGTGAATTGTCTGATGAGGATATTCAAAAAATCTGCACCACCTATCACCAATGGCGCAATCCAGAGGGTGATTATGAGGATGTCAAAGGCTTTTGTAAATCGGCAA
>JBDLJY010000212.1:0-11725 GCA_039714115.1 Pseudomonadota bacterium
CTGAGCGTGGGAACGATACGATAAATTTATTTCAGTTGTCTAATGACATAATTTTAGGCAACTTATCAAGCTTTTTGTAAACCATCTGTTTTGAAAATCTCTCTTGGTTTGATATGATAAATTTATGTAGTGCCTGTATTGTTGTGATTTTTTGTATTTCGTTATTATTAGCTTCCAACGGTTGAAGCAATAAAGTATCTTTAATTTTAGTTATCTTAAAGATCAAATAAAAAGGAGCGGTTCCTTCTTGTTTTAGTTTCTTCAAAAACAAAGAGTCTTTTTCGTTTTTAGGAGCATTCTCGTTTTTATCAACATATTCCATTAATAATTCTTCGTGAAGCAAACGGAAACTACAATATTTTTGTTCATTAATAAGAGTACATGATACCTTAAACATCAAATCGTTTCGTTTTTTCCCATCAAAACATTTAAGAAGGTGTGCTTTTCTATCAAAAGGAATAAAAGACATATATTTACATCCTTTTTCATCTCCTGATACAGTATCCCAGACACCATTAAGGCTAACATCTAATGTCGCTTTTTCTGGAGAGACTACAGGCACTACAAAAAACTCTACGCAACCTTGGAGAGTTAAAATGAAAAAAACAGAAATGATCTTAAAGTAATAGCGCATAATAAAGTTCCTATTTTTGTTACTTGGGTGTCTTCAAATCATGGGAAACCGCAATGAGAATGCGGGCACGTTCTTCCAAATAACGGCTCTGCCGCGCCTGCAATTTATGGTTCAGATAACCCGTCAGAGACACTCGTGGCTACATACATCTCCTGGTAGGAGTCCAAGATTTATCTTGGACCTTCCAAACTCAAGTTTGGACTCCTAGAGCGTTCCGGGTTAACAGGCGCACCCGGAACGATCTTTTAACAAGATAAATAAGCATTTTGTCCATTTTTGTTGGTAAAGCGAGTGTAGGTGCGTAGGACGCACCCTACGCTTGCTGGTTTTTGTGGCTGACGCGCTGGCTTCAGCCTTTGTAGTTTCCCACCCAGACAACTATCGTGCTTTACATCAAAGCCTAATCGACGCTCCGCGTCGCAGCCTGCATTCCCACGCTGAGCGTGGGAACGAGAAAACCCCGTCCAGCACAAGACGCATCCTACGCTTGCTCGACGCTCCGCGTCGCAGCAGGCATTCCCACGCTCCGCGTGGGAACGAGAACGTTATATTCTCGTTCCCACGCGGAGCGCTCATCGTTATACACAAGTGTCTTTCCGACTTGAGCCTTCGATTTTTTTGAGAGCGACATCAGCTGAAAAATCAGATTTTTTCAAAAAGCTTGTCCCGAAGTCTTGAGGGATCGGATTTTTTTCAACCTTAAAAAAAACTTGTGTATAAGAGAGTGCGCGGAGCGTGGGAATGCAGGCTCGGACGCGGAGCGTCCTGCAAGCTGGGAACGAGCAAAACGTTACGGACGGGGTTGCATTAAAAACCCCGTCCAGCACACAATTATAATGCCCTTGCCGGTGGCAACCACACGCTTTCAATTTTTATTTTTTTAGCCAATTTTCAACACGTAGGCTATTAATTCGCTTAAAGTGATTTTCGTTGTTAGTGATGATTGTCAAGTTGTGAATTAGCGCCGTTGCCGCAATTAAAATATCAGCATCACTAATTAACAAACCCCTTTGATGTAAATCAGCATAAATATCGGCAGCTTTTACAATCATTTCATCAGTCAATGGCAGAATTTTACTTTTGCTACAAAAATCGTCGAATGCTGCTAACTGAGCGGTAGCTTTTTTCGCTTTCAATCCCCGTAAAATTTCGTATCGCGTTATGCTTGAAAACGTGAATTGTTGATGGATGTCCAAATAAACTTGCGCTCGTTTTGTTGCAAGTGGATGTTGGCGCATGATGGCTGAGAGAGTGTCTGTGTCTAATAAAACCGGTTGGGGTATCATTCTGTGTGCTTTCCTTCATTTAAAAAGTGAGTTCTGTCAAGTGCAATCTGTTCAATATTATCAATTTCTGGTTCAGATAACCCGTCATAAACACTCGTGGCTAATTTAAGAACATCATTGCAATCACTTTTTGTTTCTATATTAATTTTTAACGGTTGCCCTTCCTGAATTAAAAACTGAATTGGTGTGAGGGGACGAAAAACCCCCTGTTCAAAAACAGCTTCTACACTTGGACTTATCATCATACATCTCCTCTTTGGTGTCAGGGCCAGATCAGTTATCCTGCCCAATGTAGTGCAATTGTTGTTATAAATTTTTCAGATAAATATTGTGGTAGGAGTCCAAGATTTATCTTGGACCTTCCAAACTAAAGTTTGGACTCCTAGAGCGTTCCGGGCGCGTAGGAATCGGATTTCTTTAATCTAATCTCATCACGGTGATAAATCAGATTTTTTCGGTTTATCATTGGCCCGAAGTATTGAGGGAGCTGATTTATTTTATGTTAATTTACAACGACCTGCGGGGTATTGGTCTCCCCGCAGGTCTGAAACGAAGTAAATTAATTCACAGAACTACACTTGCTAGCCGCTGTCCGAGTATCCATATTGCGACCACGATTCAAATGATCCTCGATTTCCGCTGTTTCACCAATCGTGCGTCCATAGAGGAAAGTCGTGAATGCCGCCGTCTCTAAAGCTTGTTTACTGATTTCACCGTCGGCATAAGGTTTCCACAGCATTTTCAGTAAAATGACTGCGATAACCGCGTCAACATTGACACAGTAAACTTTGTTGCTAACACCCGTTTTAAACAGTGCTTGAACTAGTTCGTGATAGTAATCAAGGAATACGTTGACCGAGCCACGTTGCTTGAATAAGTCGTTTACAAAGACTTCGCGTGGATCATAGTTGACATCTTTATCCTTAAATACTGGGTGATTGACACAAGGAATCTTGGCATAAGACAGATTGCCTTCGGCTTTAGCTTTAGTCTTATAAGCCTTATATTCCTTAGCAGTATCCATTGCCATGGCGGGTAAATCTAAACCGTGTTTGTCACTACCCGGTTCGGTTAAATTGCTCTCCTTAAAGCAAGTAATGAGGAATTCTATCGCTTCAAAACCATTACCCCCATGAGCATAACCGGTATGCGTTAAAAAGCCTACATAAGCTTTATTGAGTTGTACGCGCTCAGGCACTTCAGGGCCATCGGCACTGACAGCACCTTTTGCGCCTTGGGCAGAGATGGTGCCCGGACCGTTGGTGACAATCAAACCTAATAATACGGAAAAGGCAAATAAGGCTTCTTTATCCGGGCGTTTGCCTAATAGTGCTAAATAAGCGGTTTCAGTAAAACTCCAGCTACTCATCAATTCAAGGTTACTGACACCACAAAAGCTTTCCTTATCTTGGCGATTTACCGCAACAGAAGTACCAATAATGCTGCTGAAAACACGGAAGTGCCAAGGCATGTTTATCATCGTCGTCATGGATAAACGCTTGTGAACCAGTTCTCTCCAGCCGAGATGACAAGTAATCGCGGCTAGGACGATTTGTCCTTCGAGTTTCGCTCCACTTTGTTTAGCCAATTCTTCGATAAAGTCGAGGAAAACTGATTTTGCACCACCGTTTCTAGCGGCATCGAAGATCATTTGCCCACACTGATCACCTTCACTTGAGACTAAAACTGCTTTAGCTTCATCATCAGCCAAAACGGCACTCAGTTGCTTGCTAAAATCAAAGGAAGTCTCGCTAGGATTAACGAGTTCGGAGCCTTTAAAGAGATTTAGGAGTATTCTTACGGCTTTGCGGGCCGTATCTACTGTCTTTGGCCCTAAAATCGCCATGGATGAGGATAACACCGTATTGGGACTGTTACCCGCTTCACGACTCGCTTCTGCCGCCATTAAAGCCGGAGTATTATGTTGATTGACAAAGGCATTTAAGGCAACATTGGCTAGGGCACGTCCGTTTTCATCTGGATATTTTTGTACTAAGGACATGACCAAATTGTCTTCATAAGAGTGCAGTGCCGCATCTAACACACTGACTCCATACAATTTGCTCACCTGAGTCTTGGGATCCATCAACGAGGCACCGGAAGCATCTTTCATTGTCTGACGCGGTAAGATGATGCCTAATTGGTTGGTCAACAGATCAAGTTGTTCTTTATAGGGAGAAATGGCATCAACGAGCTTGAGATCTAAGTCGCTGGGCAATTCTATATCTTGATTATTGCCTAGCCATGGTTTTAGAGAGAGATTGCCTTTGGGTTCAAAATCAGGCTCGACACCATTGGCTTTCATGACGGCTGTCAAAGCTTCGGGAAGATGAGCAATGTTAGTGACGACCGCGCCTTTTGCCGAATGAACAGGATTTTCAGGGCTATAGATGTCATTAACCCCCAATTTGTTCATAAACCATCTTTCTTTTTCGCCAGCATTGTCGCCCGAACCGGCCATAGCACCCGCATGTCCACAAGCTCTCGTGAGTTTGTCTTTCCAACGGCCTACCACACAAGCAACAACTGGTTTTTTGAATTCTAAGTCATGCTCATAGTAACCGCCCGGCTCAATGTACATTAGAGCCGCTTTAGTCCGATCATCGTTGTGAAAGGCATGAGTGAATTCTGCCGCCGCATAGTAGATGTAGACATCTTTACCAGAGGAGTAAGAAACGGTGGTGCCCCAACCAGCGGTTAGGATGTAAGTCGCCATCGTCGTGGTAAAGTTGCCTGAGTTAGAATAAACTGCGATAGAACCGGGCACTAAGGACTCTTCCGGCGAACTCCCCCCTAAAGCTCCGCCGATACGCACATGTTGGTGAGCGTCAGCAATACCTAAGCAATTCGCACCAAAAACGTCAACATTATGGCGTTGACAATATTGCCTGATGATACGGGCATCACTGAGTGCAACTTTTTCGGTCAGAATGATTATTTTGTTGATTGCCGGGTTAACACGTACCGCTTCAATCACGGAGTCTTTAACGCCACTCGGTGGTACATAAACGACTGCAATATTGAATTGATGCCCGGCTTCTAAAGCTTCAGCAACGCTGTTGTAAACGGGAATGTCACCAATTTTAGTTTTTAATACTGAGCCAGAGCGTCCGGGCATGGTACCGCAAACGATATTACCACCCGAGTAAACATGGCTGGTGGGCGTGACTCCACGGCTTTCGCTACCGAGAATATTTAACACGCAAACTCGGTCTTCTTTGGTGGCGAGTTCTGCTAAGGAGTTGATGCCCACATAAAAGTGGGGAAAGGCTTCAACACCCTTTGAGTATGATCTGTTTTCAGTCATAGTCTGTTCTTTATCCGTTAAAGACTGTTGATTGAATGAATTAGTTGTTAATTCCCATCTGTTTGGCAATGATTTCTTTGCCGCCTTGAGACATCCAGTTATCGATATCTATCGCATAATTCACTACGCCACTCATGGCAGAATCGTGTCCAAACATGCGATAGGGAATACCTAAGGCATCCAAGGTGTCTTTCATGTAAGCTAGGCCGCGCACCAAGTTAGGCCCGCCACGTCCGACGACGACATATAATGGCTGCGGTCCGTGAGTATTAAAGTATTCACGCAAGGCATTAGCCATGCCCCGGAAGGTTTCATAAATATCGGTATTATTAGCTTTACCACCGATAATAAATAAAACGTTAGTTTGCTCTAGCCAGTGTTTGTAAACAATGCGGCTGATGTCGAACATCTTTTGATAAGGGGGATTACCACCAAAATCAGAAGATATGGTACCTTTGTCTCCTAGCAATTCGGTAACCAATGCATTAGCACCGCCACCAAAGGTCATCGCGGTAATGCTACCCATCTCGTTGATGACAAACACATCGGATTGCCCTTGATAGGTACGCAATTGATTCACTTCCAATTCAAAATCAGAATAACTGGAAGTATCTAAGTCATCCGGTAAATCTAAACGCTTCCAGTTAGGATCATCAGTGTCAAACATACACTTAAAGTCACAAGCCACCGGTACCAAACGCCCCCGCTCATTAACCATCATGCGAATTGGATTTAATTCTAAAGTGGCCATACCATAATTGTGGAATAAATCCCACAATTTAGGTAGGTTTTGCACCAAGGGGCTGATAATTTCGTTTGGCGCATTGATTTTATTGAGCGCGTTGGTGACGACAAAACCTTTAAAGCCGGTAAGGGCATCGAAAGGAATGGCGGCAATTTTATCTTGGGGTAATTCTTCGATGTCCATGCCGCCATGATGGGTAATGGTCAATGCTGGCGCTCTAAAACGTGTGTTGTCACTGATAGAGACGTAGATCTCATACTTAGCTGGAATGGCACTTTCAAAAGTCACGCCTTCTGCTTTGGCAAAGGTATTGCCATGCCAATGTTCGACAAAATAAAGGCGTTCTTTTTCTTTCATGGCAGTCGCTAAGTCGCTGGCTTTGCCAATAAGTCCCGCCTTGCCTTTTTTACCGACACCGCCTTTGAAAATAGGTTTGATGAAAATATTTCCCCAGCGGTCTATCATGTCTTTTATTTGGTCAGTTTTTGCCTCAGGGCCGAGTACCTCTGAAGTCGGAAAACCGACGTAGTTGAGGAGTTTTGAACCCCACAACATGCCTGTAATTTGCATTATTAGTAATAACTCCTAAGCGATAAAAGTATCATTGAATTTCTGCGAAACCTCGCAGGCAGTGCTGAAAAATTTTTGCTCCGTTCGAGACGACCTAAATGTAAATTTTAATATATAGGACAAGTTAGGACAAGTCAAGCCTAATTGTCTACGGAGTTTACCAACCCCGTAGTTTAAGCTCATAAGGATGGCACCTTGTTCCAAGCAAGATTGTCGGCGATATTGCGTATTATCTTATCAAGAACATCACGCACCTCTGGTGAGAGATCCACAAACACTAATCCGGTTCGATTAAAAAAAGGTTTGGCATCGGTATCAACCCAACGACTGGTGGCCTGAAATAAAATGCGCTCGTCGCTTATATTTTCATCAAGAGAGGCCTCCTTTAAATCCGGCAAGCGGATTACCAAAGAAAAAGTTTGGTCCAATTCGATGGGAGTGGGGCTGAAAACCAGAATGCCTTCCTCGCTCATGTCGGCGATATAACCTAAAACTTCGTTACTTTCTACATCCGATACTGGCAAAAATAACAGCAAGTTCCATCTGCGGGCATTTCTGCGATCTTCTTTCATGTTAGCTCCTACCAAAAATTATAAGACACAAATAAAGTGTAATATTACCAAAAAAATTATCCAAAGCCTAGAGTTGTTTACACAGCGCCAGACCATGTGCCCACACCCCGCAGGTCTGAGTTATTTGGGAACATAAGTATAATGAATACGGTTATAAACGCAATGCTGGGTTTTGGCACATAAACGCAGGTCTTTATTTAATGGTAAAATGTCGCTCCCTTAGGGCCCACACTTTACTTTTTTTGTAGTCGTCAAAATATGTCCACATTATCCGAAGAAACCGCAAGACGCCGTACTTTTGCCATTATCTCTCACCCCGACGCGGGTAAAACCACTGTGACTGAAAAACTGTTGCTATTTGGCGGCGCTATCCAATTAGCCGGCACCGTCAAAGGGCGGAAAGCGGCCCGTCATGCCACCTCAGATTGGATGGAGTTGGAAAAGCAACGCGGCATTTCGGTCACGTCATCGGTGATGCAGTTCCCTTATCAAGGCATCATCATTAATCTGTTAGATACGCCGGGGCACGAGGATTTTTCAGAAGACACTTATCGTACCCTGACAGCCGTCGATTCTGCCTTGATGGTGATTGATTCGGCAAAGGGTGTTGAGGAGCGCACTATTAAATTAATGGATGTGTGCCGTTTACGCGATACGCCCATTTTGACTTTTATCAATAAATTAGATCGGGATGGCATGGATCCGATTGATTTATTGGATGAAATTGAAAATGTCCTCAAAATCCGCTGTGCGCCAATCACTTGGCCTATCGGTATGGGCAAGCATTTTAAGGGCATTTATCATTTTTTAGAAGACAGTGTGACTTTATTTGAGCCGGGCAAAAACGCGATAGCCAGTGAGGGAAAAATTTATGCCACGCTTGATGATCCCCAACTTGTCGCTGATTTGGGACAAACCACTCTTGATGAGTTAAAAGATGAGATTGAATTGGTGGAGGGGGCCAGTCATCCCTTTGATTTAGAAGCATTTTTATCTGGTCTGTTAACGCCAGTGTTTTTTGGATCCGCCCTGAATAATTTTGGGGTTAAAGCTTTGCTGGATAGTTTTATCAAGTCTGCACCGCCCCCACTACCGCGCCCAACCATTAGCCGCAGCATCGCGCCCGATGAGGTGAAATTTTCTGGCTTTGTTTTTAAAATTCAGGCTAATATGGATCCCGCTCATCGTGATCGTATTGCTTTTTTGCGCGTCTGTTCTGGGCAATATAGCAAGGGCATGAAAATGCGCCATGTGCGTTTAAATCGGGATGTGCAAGTCGCTAACGCTTTGACTTTTATGGCGGGGGAGCGCGAGCATACGGAGGCGGCTTATCCTGGTGATATTATCGGGCTGCATAATCATGGCACGATTCAAATTGGTGATACTTTTACCCAAGGTGAAGATTTGAAATTTACTGGCATTCCCCATTTTGCGCCCGAAATTTTCCGCCGCGCCCGTTTGCGTGATCCTTTGCGGATGAAAGCGCTGTTAAAGGGCTTGCAACAGCTCAGTGAAGAAGGCGCAACGCAATTATTCCGCCCGTTGTGCAATAATGATTTAATTTTGGGGGCGGTGGGCATATTGCAGTTTGATGTGGTGAATTGGCGCTTAAAAAATGAGTATGGGGTGGAATGTCATTTTGAGGCGGTGCAGGTTGCCACCGCTCGTTGGGTGAGTTGTGATGATGAGAAAAAATTAGAGGAGTTCAAGCGCAAGGCTTTTAATAACCTTGCCTTAGACGGGGCTAATAATCTGACCTATATTGCGCCTACAAAAGTCAATTTGTCATTGATGGAGGAGCGGTGGGCGGAAATTCGGTTTTTTGCGACGCGGGAGCATTGAGCATGGCCACCTATCAAAATGGCAAATTGTTTCTTCACGAAAAAGTTCCTTTTACTGAAAAGGTTACAGTCACGTTTGAACCTAAAAAACAGACTCCCAAAAAGATAGGATAGATATTGCACGTTTTTCTTTTGCTAAGTCAAGGAAAATTATCAAAGATGTCAAAGGTTCGTTTAGTGAGAGCCTAATAGAAGAGCGAAGGAGTGCGTTATGAATGGACACATCAAGTGTAATTACCTTCTAAAATAGGCGATAAATCGCCTACACCTCGGCGGTTCGTAGTAGGCGATTTATCGCCGCCACTCTTGGGAACAAACCATGCACTCATTACAGATCCTCTCATCAGCTTTTTTTGATATTTGCCGCTTGCGCTTGAGGCCACAAAATTTACCAGCCTCATCAGTCTTGTTAGGCTTAACCCTATTACTTTATCTTGTCGTCACTGGGATATTGTCGCTGATGCAATTTCCTGTGAAAGAGGCCATGTTATTGACTCTCATAGAAACAGGTTTGCTCGTCGTATTGACGAGCAGTTTGCTTTATATCACCCATTATGCCACACGGATAACTCAAACCATCACAGCATTAGCCGGTACCAATTCTCTATTGGGCATATTCACTTTCCCACCGCTATTGTGGATCAACTTCTATAATGGCGATGTGAGCCTTCCAGTATTGCTCCTTTTGGGCTTGATAGCGTGGAATTTTGTTATCCATGCCCATATCTTACGCCACGCCTTAGCAGTCTCCTTTTTTATGGGATTCAATTTAACTCTAATTATACAGTTATTAACCTTTTCAATTATAAATCAACTAGTTCCATTTACAAAGTAATAGCCATGCACATACATATTTTAGGAATTTGTGGTACCTTCATGGCAGGTATTGCCGTGCTTGCCAAGCAACAAGGTCATACAGTCACGGGCTCTGACGCGGCAACTTATCCGCCCATGAGTACACAATTAGAAGCTTTGGGGATTGAATTATCTTCTGGCTATTCTCCGGAAAATTTAAAGCCAACCCCGGATTGTATCGTGATAGGTAATGTCTTATCACGCGGTAATCCCGAAGTTGAGGCCCTGTTTAATCGAGGCTTGCCCTATATTTCTGGCCCCCAATGGTTGGCTGAACAGGTGTTAGCTAAACGTTGGGTACTGGCAGTCGCGGGAACGCATGGTAAAACTACAACCAGTAGTATGCTGGCCTGGATTTTAGAAAAGACAGGCTTATCCGTGGGCTTTTTAATCGGTGGAGTGCCAGACAATTTTGGCGTGTCAGCCCGTTTGGGGGAGAGTCCATTTTTTGTCGTAGAAGCCGATGAATATGACACGGCTTTTTTTGATAAGCGTTCTAAGTTTGTGCATTATCGCCCCCGCACCCTAATTTTGAATAATCTGGAATTTGACCATGCCGATATTTTTCCCGATCTCGCTGCCATCCAGCGGCAATTTCATCATTTGATACGCACCGTGCCGAGTAATGGGCTGATTATACATAAAAATCAAGAGATTGCCATTGATGAGGTTCTCAAACAAGGCTGTTGGACACCACGAGAGACAGTTGGCGATGGCAATAGCGATTGGTACGCAAAATCCAAAAGCTCCGATCATAGTCATTTTGAAATCTGGTATGAAAATAAAGTTGTGGGAGAAGTGAGGTGGGATTTAATAGGGCAACATAATGTCCACAATGCTTTGGCGGCGATTGCTGGTGCCCATCATGCCGGAGTGTCCTTAGCTAAGGCGTGTGAAGCCTTGGGGACGTTTCGCAACGTCAAGCGACGCTTGGAATTACGGGGCGTGGTTAATGGTGTCAGTGTTTATGATGATTTTGCCCATCATCCCACCGCCATTGCTGCCACGATTGAGGCATTACGACAAAAGGTAGGTCAACAAAGGATTATTGCTGTTCTTGAGCCGCGTTCTAATACCATGCGTATGGGTGTCCATAAAAACAAGCTTGCCTCCGCTTTAAAGGGTGCAGATGCGGTGGCGTTGTATCAACCGGAGAATCTCAATTGGTCACTGGTTCAGGTTGCCAAAGCTCTGCCTAATGTGCGGATATTTAATCAAGTAGAAGCTTTAATTGAACATTTGGTGGCTACGGCTGGTAGCGGCGAGCATATTTTGATTATGAGTAATGGTAGCTTTGAGAATATCCATAATCGTTTATTGACGGCGTTGACATGATTACTTTAGCCATGACGGGCGCCTCTGGGGCAGCGTCGATAGCCAGTGGCAGTGCTGTACCCAAGGCGATGATTGTGTGTCCCTGTAGCTGTGGCATTTTGGCGGCGATTGCCAGCGGCTTGAGTTGTGGAGAGTGAAGATTAGATTATTAACGATATTGAGCCAATTCCTTCATTCCGTAAATTCCTGTACTAGGTTTTGAAGTGTTAATATTAGTCCTCAAAACATAAGTACAGGACTAATGATTGGGGGATTAGTTCAATATTAGTTTAGAGAGTTTTAAAAATTCTGCATAAAGGAATTAGGGTATTGATTATATTAAGTCTGTCCGTTTCTTGGACAAATTAACAGGAGAAAAACATGCTTGAATTTCCTTATAGTATTTGTGATTTTTATACGCTTATCACTGAAGACTATTTTTATGTGGATCGCACAAATCACATTCGCTTAATTGAAAAGGCGGGAAAACAATTACTTTTCCTACGCCCACGTCGTTTTGGAAAAACCCTATTATTGTCCATGCTAGAAAATTATTATGATGTGGCAAAAGCGGATGAATTTGAGCGCCTGTTTGGACATT
>JBDLJY010000213.1:0-11721 GCA_039714115.1 Pseudomonadota bacterium
TCATCCAAACACACCACTACACAATCATGTTCCAATTCATCTAGCGGCAAGTGTGCTTTCAAACTGCTTTGAGTTAGCAACAACGGTGTCACACTGTCATCCAACATATAACGAATACGAGCCGCTGGATAGCTAGGATCAATCGGTACATAAGCACCACCCGCTTTGAGAATAGCTAATAAGCCGATGATCATTTCTAAAGAACGTGGAACGGCAATAGCAATCAGGCCGTTATCAGTGCCGTTTTTGAGCTTGAGCAGATAATGGGCTAACTGATTGGCTTTGCGGTTGAGTTCGCTATAGCTTAATTGTTGTTGTTCAAAAACGACGGCGATATTATCAGGCGTTTTTTCCACCTGTTGTTCAAATAAATCAACAATGGTTTGGTCTTTTGGATAATCCGTGGTCGTGTCATTCCAAGTTTGCAATTGTTGGACTTCTTGCTCAGTCATGACGGACAAGGTATGGATGGGCGACACGCTGTCTTTCAGAACCGCTTTTAAAATAGTGACCAAACGCACTTGCAAGGCTTTGATGTCTTCTGTATTGAAGTAGGCAAGGTTAAAAACAAAATCAAGTTTGACATCTGACTGAATATGGAAGTCCCGTACAAAAACCATCAATGGCGTTTGTTCATAATTATGTAGTAATGGAATGGCTTGCCCATCAATACCGGCAAAACAAGCATCATTATCTTGATTTTCATACGACAGATTAATATCAAACAGTTGTGAACGTTCCGGTCCTAAACCCACCGCCCGATTGATTTCACTCACTGGGAATCGCTGATGGCGATAATTCGCTTTGAGGCTTTTATTAATCTGTTGCAACAATTGAGCAAAACTTAAATCTTTGCCAAAGTGAAACAGCGTTGGACTCACACCCGTAAACAATCCTGCGGTTTTTTTGAAATTGGCATTGGCACGGTTCAGCACTGGCAGTCCGATGGCAAAGTCATCGCGTCCAGCGGTGCGGGTGAAATAGACATAAAATGCGCCCAGCAGCAAATGGAATAGGGTGGCTTTATGCTGTTTTGCCAATTCATTCAAACGGTTATAAAATTATATCGGCAAATAAAGGACTTCACAGCCACTGCCAATTAACTTATCCGTATAATTAGAACGATAGCGTGGACTCAACAAAGGTTCGGACGGTGTCGGGTATTTATCCAGCCAATATTGGCGTTGTTTGTCAAAAACTGCCGATTCGACATACGCACGGTCATTGTCAACAAAAGTGACATAAGAAAGGCTATCCAGATTGGGGACTTGCCCATTGGCTAATTGAGTATAGATTTCCGCCATTGAGCGGTTGAGCAGTGCGATGGCATAACCATCTACGATAAGGTGATGGTACTGTATTAGCCAATAGTAATCATCTTCACTGATTTTCACTAAATCATAACGAAACAGTGGCTGCCCCGTAAGCTCAAAGGTTTCGATAAATCGCTGTTGCATCCACGCCATTGCCACTTCATGCGGATGCGTTTCGGCAGAAAAATCCTGCACCGGCACTGTCACCGTCAATTTGTCGACATAAGTCTGCATGCACCTATACACCCTAATGTATTTTGCCTTGCGGCGACAATTACCGACCTTAAAGACAGTTTAATCTCGTATGTGCTACACTTTGCCCGAAGGCTTTATGGCCTTGCACTGGCACCTTGTTAGTTTTGAGAGCCGGCCATTGTTTTCAGACAGTAGCTACCGCGTCTGGTGATTAGACCTCTCTAGGCAAAACGAGTCGCACTAGGCATCTTGTCACCATCGACAAAACTAGCTTTGCTTGTATAACTCTCGTCTGTCACCATCAGTTCGATACCGTGCGACCCAAGTTTGTAGTCCAATTTCTCCACAAACTGGCCAACAGCCAATATATACTTTACCGGATGATAGTGTTTTGTTTAATGCCATAGAGAGGTTTTCATAGAGTATAGTATATTAGTCAGTATATCGCTTGCTTTAGCATTTTATTTTTAGTATTTTCAATGAGCCACCAGAACTGAAAAATTTTGTATGTCATATTTTCGTCAATCTGGTTTTAATTAAAATAGTTATTTACGTAAAGCTTTGTTTTTATTATATTAACAAAAATTACCCTCATTTTTCAGTGAGGCTTCATTTTTACTTTTATATATATTAATATGTGCGACTCCGTGTCGGAGGGGATTTAAATAGGTGAGGATTTTTTCGCGTCCAAAATAAATTTTGGACTCCTAAATCACTAGGCGAGTCAGAATTTAGTTAACTATATAAGAGCATGCCTGGAACTGATCTCACAATAGCCTTAAAAAATGATTATTATAGAGATATCAATAACAGTGCAATCCGTCAATTCCTGTACTACTATTTCATCTCCCCCTTGTTTTGAGAACAAGTCCTGAAGAGAGATTCGTCCATGAATCTGAATTTGAGTCATTTCGCACATTTAGAACTGACTCAAATTGATAAAATGGGATTTTCCTTGTGCCGGACGGGGTTTGCAACCCTGCCGGTTGAGGGAACTTGAACTGAAAAAAAAGGTGACTAAACACGGTTGGTTAGTCACCTTTAGGTGAGTTGAGCCCGTTAATAAAAAAACGCAGATCTAAAAGTGTTATATATATATAAGAGTCAAAATGAAGCCTCACTGGAAAATGGGGGTAAAATTATAGAATCTAATAAAAACAATGCTTTGTGTGATTGTCATTTTGTCGTAACATTATAATTTAATAAAAACAATACTTTAATATTACTGTCATTTTGTCGTCATTGTTGTCTGTCTGCCGAGCAAACGATGATGTAGTTAGGAGTCAATGCCAACAGGGATTGCCGACAAACCTGCGGGGGTTTTAACGGCTTAACTTAATGCGGAATAATTTTTAGTAGTCCAAAATAAATTTTGGACTCCTATACTAATAAAGACAATTCGTTTGAGTCTCATCCTTTTTGAAAATTGAAGAATACCGTGTTTTTCAGTTGGATCGTTATCAGTAATAGTCACTACTGCTGTACCCGGATCGCCGATGATGGCACCACCTGTCGCATTTCCAAGCGTTAGGTTGCCATTAGTATTATTATAAAGAGTGACAAGTATTTCACACTCCGTCGATGGGATTGAACGTCACGCAGTGACGAATTGATTACGCTCTGAATCGGCACGATATGGCATTGCTGTCACCACTATAAATCCGAGAATCTTTATTGAAAAATCGGATTTCTTTAGTCTATTTTGATTATAAGAGATGCCCTTTGAGCCAATAAAAACTGGATTTAAGCATTTTAGGGGCTATTTTAGAATTGAGGGTAAAATTTTATACTCTAATAAAAACAAAACTTTGCATCATTTTATATTTGGTTTTGACTTATCCTTTTTTAAATATAATCCCTGTAGTTATTTAAGGTTTTCGTGTAAGGCTCGCTCCGCGAATCACAAGCCCTTTAAAACTGAAGCCAATAAAAACGGGACTTAAGCATTTTAAGGGCTATTTGAGAATTGAGGGTAAAATTTTAAACTATAATAAAAACAAAACTTTGCATAATTTATTTATGTTTATACTTTCGCCACTCCTTATGAATAGTATCCAGAACGTTTTCGACCAATTTTAATTTATTTTTTGGCGTTTTGGCTTTCTTAAAATCTATTCCCGCTGTACGTTTGCCCGTGTTATCGGTGGTAACTTTCCTTACCGCGTACATTGCTCCGCATGTCGAGAATTGTAAAATTGAGTACACGCTTCTTTACATTTTTCCAAAGCTAATCCGGCAAGGGGACGAAAACTACGCAGTTTTAAATAATTTTACCCTCATTTTTCAGATCATCTTCATTTTTACTCTTATATATATTAATATTAAACTCCGTGTCGGAGGGGATTTAAATAGGTGAGGATTTAGGAGTCTGTTCGTCCAAAATAAATTTTGGACTCCTAAATCACTAGGCGAGTCAGAATTTAGTTAACTATATAAGAGCCTGCCTGGAACTGATCTCAAAATAGTTTAATATATAACAGTCAGAATGAAGCCTCACTGGAAAATAAGGGTAAAATTTAAGAACACTTCATTTTTTATCAGTCATCAGTCATCGCTTAACGCTCGCTTATAGCAGCGAGTTGGACAAAATCATCCGCACTCATTTGAGGGGGCAGACGCTTTAATATATCATTAACTTCATTCATTTTACCTTTATCTATTAGTAATCGCACCATGGTTAAATAAGGTTCAATGGCTTCATTTGGGTTAGGCGTTTGTTCAAACGTCGCGATGACTTGTTTAGCGATAGCCTCGTGATGGATAACAAAGGCATATTCAATTAATTGACTCGCTAAGGCACCGGAGGAGGGGTTTTTGTCAAAGGCTCGTTTTAAGTGATTAAATCCTTGCTCTTTCTCGCCGATGGCCCAAAGATAACTAGCCTCTTGTAGGGCATGTCGTACCAAAAAGCGCGGATGAATCGGCAGCGTGACTTCTCCAAACTCTGGCTCATAACCTCGGTGATAAACGGCATTGACGATAGCCTCTTTCATGGCTTCATAAGGTATCGCTACCGTTCGTTCTGCTTCTGCATGTCCAGTACATTTTTGATTTTAGCCAATAATGGGCCTTTAAAATACCTCCAGCATCATTATCACTTCCAACCTCATGCAAAAAGTGATAAAGTCGAGAACCTTAATCGCGTTGTTTATTGCGCCGCCGATTAGGGGCTTGATAAGGGCGATTATCTCCACCCGGCACCCAAATAACCATGATAAATTGATGTTGATAATATTATGGAAAAACAAATGGTTGAAGTGTATATGTCGTCAGCTTGTTTGCTAATCACCCCTTGCACTCCTGAACTTAGGATTGCTTTAGCGACTGCCTTAGTAATTGTGGATCATATTGATCAGTGATGATCGCTTTTCCTATTCCTTGTAATAACACTAAACGGAGTTTACCTGCCTGGACTTTTTTATCGACTTGCATCAATTCCAACATCCGCTCAACCGTAAAACCTTTAGGAATACGGGTTGGCAAAGCCATTTTTTCTATGACTGTTCTGATACGTGTTACGTCCGTTTCGCTCATCCAACCCAGTCGCGCCGAGAATTGTGCCGCTAAACACATACCAATGGCTACCCCTTCCCCGTGTAAATACTCCCCGTAGCCTAATCCCGTTTCAATGGCATGTCCAAAAGTATGACCTAAATTGAGTAGAGCGCGTTGTCCGCTTTCACGCTCATCTTTTGCTACAATATTCGCCTTATCTTGACAGGAACGGGCTATCGCAAAACTTAAGGCTGAAAAATCGCGTGCTAACAATGCCTCTGCATGACTTTCCAGCCACTCAAAAAATTCTAAATCATTGATTAATCCGTATTTAATAACCTCAGCCAGTCCGGCACTCAATTGTCTATCGTCTAAGGTTTGCAAAGTGTTGATGTCTATCACGACACAAAGGGGCTGATGAAAGGCCCCGATCATATTTTTACCCAACCGATGATTGACCCCCGTTTTGCCACCGACGGAGGAATCAACTTGGGCAAGTAAAGTCGTCGGAATTTGGATAAATGGCACGCCCCGCTGATAACAAGCGGCAGCAAATCCGGTCATATCTCCTACCACGCCGCCGCCTAAGGCAACTAAAGTGGTTTGACGGTCAAAACGCTGGCTGAGTAGCGTATCAAAAATATTGTCCAACACATCTAGCTTTTTGTATTCTTCTCCATCGGGTAAAATGACTTCGCTCGTTTTAAAATTCGCAAAGGCGGTCAATGTTTTTTTTAAATACAAGCGGGCTACCGTTTCATTAGTCACGATCAGCACTTGCTGCCCTTTCACGTATGGGGTGGTTAATGCCGTTTGCCCCAATAGGTTTTGGCCTATATAAATAGGATAACTACGCGCACCTAAATCAACTTGTAATGTTTTCATGTCGGTCTAATTTTTGTAGATGTTTGAGAACGGCTTTGACCACTTGGCGTATGCTACGCTGTCCCGTTTCAATTGTCACATCTGCCGTTTGAGTGTACAAGGGATGCCGTTCATTGAACAGCGATTCCAACTTTTCACGGCGATCTGATGTTTGCAACAAGGGACGATTATAGCTATGAGCCGTGCGCTCCAGTAAATTATCTACTGAGGCATGCAAGTAAATCACATAGCCACGACTTTGTAGGTGCTTACGATTGCTGGCACTCAAGACGACTCCGCCCCCGGTGGACAGGATGATATTATCAAGTGCCGTCAATTCAGCAATCATGGCTCGCTCACGCTTGCGAAATCCGGCTTCGCCTTCATATTCAAAAATCCAAGGGATTGTCACGCCGGTATGTTTTTCAATCTCATGGTCACTGTCTATAAAGGTCAAATTCAATCTCTCAGCTAATTGGTGAGCGATAGTGGTTTTGCCCACGCCCATGGGGCCAACTAAAAAAATATTTGTTAAACGGCTCATTATTAATTATCTCTCTTAAGTACCCAGTTTTCGGGTATTTTGGAGTCCAAGATTTATCTTGGACGTCCAAGATAAATCTTGGACTCCAAAAAGGATTATGGCTGTTGCGCGGTTCTTAGGGCTTGAAGGTGCCGGCAAAGAAAGAATACGAGCGCAAAGATAGCTATAAACGTCCAAAACATCATGGTTTCTGGAAGAGCTAAATATAACCCCATCAGGCCAATTAATGCTAAGCAAATGGCTGAGCCAACCAAGATTAAGATAACCTGAGTGACCGTCAAGCCAGCATCTAAGAGTAAATGGTGAAGATGCGCCCGATCCGCCGCGAAGGGGGATCGACCTTTGAGGATTCTGCGTATACTTGTACTACCGGTATCAATGAGGGGCAAAGCAAAAATCCAGAGTGCCGTCACGGGTGTCATGGAACGTTGTTCGCCTTGAGAGAAGTTAATCAAAAACCACACGACGATAAAACCTAGAAACATGCTGCCGGCATCTCCCATAAAGACTTTCGCCTTTGGCTGTCCAGGATGGCGCAAATTAAATCTCAGAAAAGCCAGCAGGGTGGCAATTAATAACAATAAGACAATCAAGAATTCCTCTAACCCCCCCTTCCAAGAGATAAAGGCTAAGCTGGAGAACGTAACCAGTGTTAATCCACCCGCTAAACCGTCTATACCATCGACCATATTGATGGCATTAATTGCCATAATAACCGCCAAAATCGTTAGGGGCCATCCGAAAATGCCTATTTCAAGATCACCTGAAGTCCAGCCAATCGTGCCCAAGTTGTAAAGTACCGCGCCATCTTCTACGATTATCATGAGTGCGACTAACATTTGTGCCATAATCCGTGTGCCAGGGGGTAAATCATGAAAATCATCCAGAATGCCTACGATCATTAAAATGGCCGCTCCGGCAATTAAGCTCCGTAGTCCTGACAGCGATTGCTCTAAAAACAATAGAGCTAACATAAAACCGCAGAACATGGCAATACCACCAATCAGAGGGATTTTTCCCTCATGATGTTTACGGTCGTCATCAGGGTGATCCACGAGGTTAATACGCAATGCCAAGGGTTTTAATTCATGCAAAAGAATCGCGGTAATTGAAAAAGCTATTATCAAACTCGTTAAGTTGGTCATATTCATTACATAAAAAGTTGTTTTGGGAAATCGTTCGTTATAGTCTATAAAAATATGTTAGATAAATATGTTGGCAAGGAGTCCAAGATTTATCTTGGACTCCTTTTTTATGAAATACTATAGGATTTTTTAGGCCGGATGAGTACGATGTTTTTTAGGAATTGGGTGCTTCACGTTCTAACACTTTAATGCTTTGAGTGCATTCTAGCCAACCTTCTACATGTTGTATCACCAACTCCAACAAAGCTTGGATATGATCAACATTATCATTCAGCGCGGGAATATAATGAAAATCTTTGCCACCCGCCTGTAAAAATATTTGACGGTTTTCTTGATTAATTTCCTCTAAGGTTTCTAAACAATCCGCAGCGAAACCAGGGCTTATGAGATCGACACGTTTTAGCCCAGCCTTGCCCAACGCCGCTAAGGTATGATCGGTATAAGGTTTGAGCCATTCCTCTCGCCCAAATCGTGATTGAAACACCACTTCCCAATCATTAAAATCAAACTGTTCCGCCACAAGTCGCGCCGTTTTGTGACACTCACAATGGTAGGGATCACCGGCCATAAAAAAGCGTTTGGGAATACCATGAAATGAAAATAATAACTTATCGGGTGTCCCGTGTTTGGCCCAATAATTTTTAATTTGCACCGCTAAGGCACGAATATAAGCAGGCTGATCATGGTAATGTGAGATAAAACGCACATCGGGCAGCCAACGCCAGCGTTTCAACACATCTGCAACGGCATCAAAACTCGAACCCGTTGCAGAGGCGGAATACTGCGGATACAAGGGCAATATCAAAATCCGTCGCGCATTCGCTTGGCGTAATTGCTCTAAGCCGGCAGCAATAGAAGGATTACCGTAGCGCATACCTAAAGCAACTCTCATGGGGCCGGCAAAATGCGCGTCCACCGCTTTTTGAAGTGCTTGCGACTGTGCTTGGCTAATATTTAATAAAGGCGAACCCGTCTGCGTCCAAATTTTTTGATACTTGAGTGCCGAGCGGCGTGGACGAACACGCAAAATGATGCCGTGCAAAATCAACCACCATAACCAGCGTGGCATTTCGGTCACTCTTGGATCAGCCAAAAATTCTCCCAAATAGCGGCGTAAGGCGGCGGGTGTCGGCGCATCGGGCGTGCCTAAGTTGATTAATAAAATACCAGTTGTTGGTAGGCTGTCGTGAGTGTAAGATGAAGTGTTATAAATGGTCATTGGTGTGAGTTTTCTCAGTGCAAGGTGCACTCATGAGACTAGTGGATTTATCCTTTGTAGGAGTCCAAGATTTATCTTGGACGTCTTCAAAAATCTTGGACTCCTTGCCAACTTATGACCAATCTTCCAAAACCAAGTTGGGAATTTTAGAAAAATCACGCCAATTACGAGTAACAAGTGTGCCTTTGACGGACAATACAATCGCGGCAATGCGTAAGTATTGTGTGCCAATGCGTATTTTTTGTTGGCGTAAGGTTTCGTAGTGAGCGAGTGCAGCTTCATCAAAGGGTAGCACTTGGATGGTCTTAAAAAAAGCAAGATTAGCTTGTAAATCTGTATAAGCCTGAATAAGTTTTCGTCCTGACGAGGCGGCGCGTTTAATCAATTTGAAACATGATCTGTATCAAGGATGTGTAGAGCAGTCATATTTCTTCATCCTCTTCACGACGCGCCTCGGCGAGGATTTCCAAAAACTCGTCCCAATTGGGGGACTCCTTTAATATCGCTGTATATTTTAGCCATGGTTGTTCAGCTTGCAACAATTGATAGGACTGAGTGAACTCAGAGTCATTAACTATATAAGCATTGATGATTTTGAGTAGTTGTTCTAAAAACAGTGATAGATCAGCCAATCTATCAGGCGTTAACTGTTCAAGTGATTTATATATATCCGTTTTTAAATCACTGATAGCAAGATGTTGGACTGTCATTATACCCTCCTTAATTGCGATGTTTAAGACCTGTGGCAACCCCGCAGGTCTTAAAAAGTGGTAACTTATTAAAAACTTAATAAAAATCACGCACATCAACAAAATGCCCCGCAATCGCCGCCGCCGCAGCCATCGCAGGACTGACTAAATGAGTACGTCCCCCTTGTCCTTGACGACCTTCAAAATTGCGATTAGAAGTAGACGCGCAACGTTCACCCGGCTCTAAGCGATCAGCATTCATAGCCAGACACATAGAACAGCCAGCCACTCGCCATTCAAATCCCGCCTCGGTGAAAATTTTATCTAAACCCTCTTGCTCCGCTTGTGCTTTAAGCAAGCCTGAACCCGGCACCACTAAAGCCTGTTTAATATTGGGCGCGACTTGATGACCTTTAACGACTTGTGCCGCAGCGCGTAAATCCTCAATACGCGAATTAGTACACGAACCGATAAAAATTTTATCAAGGCTAATCTCAGTAATCGGCGTACCCGCCTCTAAATTCATATAAGATAACGCTCGGCGCATACCTTTCGCTTTAGTGTCATCAAATAAATCATCTGGATTAGGCACAACCGCATCAATTGGCACAACCATTTCTGGCGACGTGCCATAAGTCACTTGTGGTTTAATCGCAGTCGCGTCAATATGCACCACACGATCAAACTTAGCATCAGCATCACTATGCAAATCGCGCCAAGCGGCTTCAGCTTGCCCCCACAAATCATCACGCGGCGCCTTTGGTCGCCCACGCACATAATCAATGGTTTTATCATCCACCGCAATCATCCCCGCCCGTGCGCCGGCTTCAATAGCCATATTGCAGACCGTCATGCGACCTTCCATTGATAAAGCGGCAATCGCAGTTCCCCCAAATTCAATCGCATAGCCCGTACCACCCGCTGTGCCTATCTCTCCAATAATATAAAGAACAACATCTTTAGCCGTGACACCCGCTCCGATTTCACCATCGACACTGACCAGCATATTTTTAGATTTTTTCTGCACCAAACATTGGGTGGCTAAAACATGCTCCACTTCAGAAGTGCCAATCCCAAATGCTAAGGCACCAAAAGCGCCATGTGTCGAAGTATGCGAATCCCCACACACGATAGTCATACCCGGCAAAGTGGCGCCTTGCTCAGGCCCTATCACATGCACAATGCCTTGGCGGGGATCATTCATACTAAATTCAGTGATACCATAGTCCTGACAATTTTTATTTAAGGTTTCAACCTGTAAGCGTGACACGGGATCGACAATATCTGCTACCCCCCCGTCACGGGCAGTTGTCGGTACATTATGGTCAGGGACGGCCAAATTCGCAGGAACGCGCCACGGCTGACGATTGGCTAAACGCAGCCCTTCAAAGGCTTGAGGTGAGGTTACTTCGTGAATGAGTTGTAAATCAATGTAAAGTAACGCCGCGCCGTCTTTGTCAGCCCGCACAACATGGGCGTCCCATAATTTGTCATATAGTGTTTTTGCAGACATCATTTTATCAGTTATCAATAGAGTCAAAAAAGACGTGCAAGGTACGCCTTGCACTCCTTTCGACGGTGGTGAGAAAATTATTTAGGGACAAGTCGTAATAAGTGTTGACAAGTTAAAAAATGTCAATATACTATGCCTCGCCATAGTCGAGCAAACTATTAATATTTTTTAACTGTTCAATAAAAATAGTTAATAACAATTTAATTTGACTTTTCATTTTTTATTATAGTACACAAAAATATTGATAACTATTGACATGTTAACAACATAAGTGTAGATTTTTCCCCTGAAAGCAAAAAAACGTTTTAAAAAAAAATTATGGATTACACGACACATAAGTAGATTGGTAAAACAGGGCCAAATAAGACCAAGCCGCCATCGGGTAGCTACAATCATGGTTTTAAAAATATCTTTTATGTAAACATGTCCATAAAAAAGGTTATAGAAATTGAGCGGAATTAGTCCCCATAAAATCTAGCAAGCATCTAAAAAAAACTTGACATTATTTTTATAATTTGGTTTAATGAGCACACTTGAGGTGGTTAGCCTTCCACATCAAAAAAACGGGGTAGGGGCAAACATAGAGTGAATTCAAAGTTTTGTGCGCCCCCTCAAAAAAAAGTTTGTTTTTTTTTTGCGAACTGTGTATAGTACACAAAAATATTGATAACTATTTACATGTTAATACTACATGTATAGGCTGTACGATCAATGTTTGAAAATTCACATAAGAACAGGCCAAAA
>JBDLJY010000214.1:0-11627 GCA_039714115.1 Pseudomonadota bacterium
AACACTGCCACAGCACTATAAGCTCCTAAAGTAGAAAGAGCAACGGCACCCGTCGCCAAGGTTGGTGCTACCGTTTTTTCAGACATTTCCTCATTACGTGTTTGGAGAGACATTTCAAATTCAGCAGTGCTATTAAGTACTTCTCCGATTTGAGCTGCAATCGTTTCTACCCCGGCTTTTTCAACTTGAATATAAATTTGTCCACTTAAGACAATGCTGGCGGCAAGCACTTGATCTCCGACTACTTTTTCATAAGGTTGTGCCTCTCCCGTTAAGGCTTGTTGATCTATAGTAGCCATGCCCTTGGTAATAATACCATCTACTGGTATCATTTCCCCCGCATTAACCACTACAATATCACCCACTTGCAAATCATCAAATGAGGTTTCAATCTCAACCCCATTTTTGACCACCCAAACAAAACGGGGTTGTTCGCTGAAAATATTAACCAAGTTTTTTCGAGTCATATCCCTCGTTTTGTCCAAAAGCTTGGCTGCTAAGAAATAAATAAAGCTACCAAAAGCCATAATAAAATAGTAGCCAGTCACAAGTCCACCCGTGATAGCGACGGAATCAAGTACTGCTACTTTTAACTTATGTTCTTCGCTAATGCCTTTATAAGCGGCTTTGAAAATGGGTAAGGCAGTATAAATACTAATCGGTACACTAACGAGTGTCAGTGGCGGAAAAAATAAGGTTCCCACACTGGCAAAACCTAGTGCAACTGATGATACAGACAAGTAATGATTAGTTTCTTGTTCCAGTTGACTGATTTCATCTTCGTTTTCAGCGGTAACCGTAATCGTTTTTTTTGTCTGCGGTTCAAGCGCTTGTTTGTTAGCTTTGGAGAAAAAAGCCTTACTTTTTTTCACTATGTTTTTTTTGTATGCCTTTATACCCGCATACGCCCCAACCGCAGAACCGGTAAATAAAAGAGCAATTGGTAACATATTGTTAGATTCCTCAAAATAAGCCATGAGCTAAAGCGCATGGCTAAAAGCGAAAGTCCCCTAAAGGGGACTCAAACCAGTATGTTTAGTCGGCTTGAGCCGACTTTAGCTTTTAGCCATGTGCTTTAGCTCATGGCGGGGCTTCAACGATCTGAGACTGTTTTTCTGATTTTCCAATCAGCCTCTTTCACTTTCTCAATAAACAGACGGCACTTTAGCATATTTTTCACTCGTCGTTTGTCAGGTAATCTGTCGCTCACCCCATTTTCAACATCTACCTCAAAAGTTTGCACTGAGTGTGACCTTCATTTTCCAACGTGACATAAAATTGAGATCACACTCATTCAAGAAAGTGCTGGTAAAATTTTCAGTATAAAGAATTTATTTCAATATCATGAACTTTATCGTTATTCCTAAAAACTCCACCTTTGATAGAGGCATTTTAATTTTGGGAGGTTGTCCATCTGTGCTTGTTGAGTTGACACTCAAGCATGAGCGTGGTAAATTGCAATTGCAACATAAGCGTAGAAATTGGTACAACAAGCCCCTCGCACCTTTTAGTTACCAGATAAAAAACGCTTGACTTATTAATTGGATTGTGAAAAATTAGCATCTCAGGAAAATAAATCAACCGAGAACCAAGGTAAATCGAGTAGTCCTGTTATTTTTATTGAAAGCAAAGTGCTTGTGATGTTTGCAAGCTTTGGGAGATACCCCCGACGCAAGTCTTGTGTGCGTTGTTAATGAATTGTAACATTGCCATTAGGGCTGAAAACATACATACTAAAGGAAAGTACATGAATAACTGGCCAGAAAAACTTTTTGATCTCATCTATATCCCCAAAATGGACGAAAAATTAAATGAGTTAGCGGATCTTGCTGAGAATGAAAACTGGGAGTATCAAAATACTCAAGATAGTCATCATCTTCCGATTTTGTTTAACTATCTCCAATACACTTATGCTCGTCTAGCTCAAGAAAACCAAATTGCAATATCTGATAACGGGCAATGTATTACGTTTAATACAGGGCTTGTTACTGACAAGCAAGAACCAATTTATGCATTTGCTGATGCAAACAGAAATCAAGACTCAAATGCACCGTGGTATTTTCAAAGGTGGAGAAGACGCGGGGAACACGAGATGATAAAATTCTCCCATTTACCCGAAATGGCACATTACTTTGATGACCCATCGGCTTTAGTATTTGATCCAAGAAAGGAGCTTAGAGAAAATATTGAACATATCATAACGGAAAACAAAGAACGTTTCCCAGAACCGTATAAATCGATGGATGATTATCGTCTTCTAACATACTTAAAGGGTGCTTTTGATAACACGTTAGAAAGGGTTAAACGAAACTATAAAACAGCCATTCCACATTTTTACCGTGGTAGAGTACAACTCTTACTTCCTTTGTGTATTAGTAACCCAAGTACGGCTGACCTAGCTATTGTCGCTGAAGATCATGGCAGTTTTTATAGATTGTCTACTTGTTTAACTCTTGATATGGCGTACAACAACGCACGCCAACTTGCGCGTCCAGACCGTGACTGGCTATTGCCCTAACAAGTTGCTCAAGCGATGGACAGCCAACCCGTTGTTTATTTTGATGTTTATGCCAATTTAAGGTTTAGTGGTTTTGCTTAAGTCTCTAGAAAGGTTGGCTGCCTAGCTCCGCGTCCTGCAAGATAAATCCCTATATTTGATTTTCAGATCAGCATAGGGACTTACATATATAAAGGTAAATTTTTTAAAAATTTCCCCCCTCGCATTCAAAATTCGTCGGCTATTTAAACCGATTATTCAGTTGTTTAAATAACAACAAACTCACCGTATAACCACGAAATGGTGGGCAACAAAAACACGTTGCCCACCCTACGAAACTGTCATTTCGACGAAAGGAGAAATCTGTCATTTCGACGAAAGGAGAAATCTGTCATTTAGATCATTATCTCCGTGCCAATCCTTGAGCCAATCCCCTTAAATCATTAGTCCTGTACTAGGTTTTTTCAAAACCTAAGTACAGGGATTTACCCGAAGGGCGGGATTTCGAGCGTTGATTATGTTGAGATTGTCCGTTTTGTTTTTAGATTAGCGATTAAAGAGTCCAAGATTGGTTGCCCGCCCCTACATAACATGTCGGATTTCTTGATCATCGAATAAGGCTATAAATCAGATTTTTTTTTAAAAAAGCTTGTCCCGAAGCATTGAGGGAGCGGATTTCTTGATCATCAAATAGGGCTTAATTTCGTCTCTTATTATATAGTAGTAGTAGAGTAAGTGATTTGAACTATCCATTAATCGCCTTTCTGCACCGTCACTACGATGCATAAAATGAATTTTATACTTAACGGCTCTTTTACGAGCATTCAGATACACGGATAACACTTTAAACAGTATTTTACCTCTCAATTTTAACTTGAAATCCTTTTTCATTTCTGATAACAAATTATGATCGGGTAGATTAAAATCCTTTCGGAGTATTAAATTCGTTTTAACATAACTGTTATCATAGTGAATACTAATGTAAGTTTCATTTTCAGCCACCTATAAACCATTACATCTTCTGAGCCTTCTACAAGAATGGTAGGTACTGAGGAATGACGGAGTAAACTGACTATTTCTTCGAGCTTCTACATTTTGCCCGAAACAATCGGCCCAAGCCTACACCCCAATGCCATATCGTGCCGCGAAGGTAGCGTATCCACCAAAACTTCTATATTAATCAGGTGGATACGCACTGCTTAATCCACCCTACATGTATGGGATTTTGCTTAAGATCCCTCAGATCCCTCCTAACGTCGGGACCGGGACAGGCTTAATGGCATTGAGCCTACACCCGGATTATGTACATTTAAACCCAATGCCATATCGTGGCGACAAGGCGACGGCATAAATTATACTGCCCCGCAGTCAACAACATCAATGGCTTGGCTGATAGGGGCCGCTGTCGTCCAAAATAAATTTTGGACTCCAACATTAGGCGGCAGAAATTATACTGGCATTAATTATAACCCGCCAATCCCATCAACTGCCCCTTAATACGCGCCGCCATGTCCGCTTCCATTTCCGCCCGCTGCTTTTCGAGACGCGCCCGAAGAGTCCTGTTTAAGCGCTGCCAATTCTGCTTGGTGCCCCTCTCGCAATTGTTCTTTTAATTTGGCCTCAACTTCCGCTGTGAACGGCGTGACTATGCCCGCCAATTCTTGCAAAGTGCGCCACGCTTCTAGGCGTTCTTCACAAACGGCTAGCAATGTCGGTTCCACCCGTAAACGGACTTGTTCTGCATCCGTGACAAACGCCGTTTTTCCACGCCGCTCCTTGGCATCCAGTTTGAGGTAGTCGGCAACTGGCAAGGGGGTAGGATCGTCATCCGCCAGCGGCAACCGGCACTTGAAAGGGATTATCTGGCCAACTGGTCAGAGTGCCGGGCGCAATCGCTAAACTCAGGCGAGCGCGTCCCAAACCATGCCCGCCTTCAGATAGCCAATGCCATTAAGTTAAGACAAACCTGACAGGTGTCAAAAACCTGTCAGGTCAATCGGAGTAGAAAACTACCTGCCAGGTTTTGGATACCTGGCAGGTCTGATTTTGAGGGGTTTATCATACTGGCATTGCTTCAGATAGCCGCCAGGTGCAAGCGGGCTGCATCAATGAGTCCTTCTTCTGCTTGCTCGGTGAGGGCGGACAAGGGGGTTTTACCGCTGGCGCGTTCTATGCTCTTACCCGGGGTATCGGGCAATTGTTCCCAGAGCCGCCAGAGGCGGCGTGTCTGTTCGATTCGCGGCATTGTTTGAGGAACGGCTGATAGGGCTCCCGGTTCGCAGGCGGCAATGCACAAGCCGCAAGCTTTACAGGCATCGGGATTGATCACCAGTGATAGGAGTTCGCCGGTTTCGTGCTGATAGTGTTCTTGTTCATAAAAGAAGGCTTCGGTGCGGGCGAGTGGCAGTTCGCCGATTTTTTGGATCACTGCTTCTAGGGCTTGCGTGACGGCAACTTTGCGTTCGCCGCTCAGCGGCAATTTGTCTTTTAAGCCAGCAAACGCTTCTTGGATGAATTCGCCGGCTGTGTTATATGTTTTATAATAAAAACAATGCTTTGTATTTTTTTTCAACAATTTTAGTTGTCTTATCGACGGATGTAGGCGTGTCAACCATTCTAACGGTTGATAGGCGGTGACTGATGAGAATGGCGGTGCGATCTTTGGTGATATTGTTTGAAGATTTCTTGGCTTTAGCGCCGAGCGCACTGGTGGAGTCGTCGAGTATGAGGATTTGGACAGAGCATCGATCCGGCTCGAACCAGCGCGATTTTTTGCCATTCGCTGAGACTTACCAACGGCTAACGGTGTCATGGCCTGCTATGCTGGCTTGTGTTAGCCTATAAATTATTCCATAGAGGCGTTCAATTTCTTTCAGCAATCTAGGGATATCCTGTCTGGCTTGGGCAATAAAATCTTGATCGTCGGCTGTGGCACCAGATAACTCAATATCTTCACCACGAGATTCCCCAATTCCTGTCCTGATAAAGCTAGAGCCACTCGTGTGATCTCGTCCTTCAATGTATGATATCCACGGACCCGGGGTAGCTGTTTCACATCTTGCTCTAATTTGTTTAAGTTCTTTTGGTGTTAGAATTTGACTCTCATCATCTTTAGTCATAGCTATCTCTCCCATCATAAGTGTCTTCAGGTTTTGTCTCAAGTAAGTCCTCGATGAACGCGAATTGGTATTACTTGAGGTAATAGTCGGGGTGAAAAGTTCTTCGGCTTGGCTTGCTGTGGCGTAATACCACATAAAATGCAGTGATATGGATTGTTTAGTGTTCCAGAGGGAAGAATCTCACCACCCGTTTTGCGTACTTCACCAACAGTCGTTACGCCAACTTGTTTATTTGGAATATTTTTAGTTAATTCTTTCACAGATTTACCTAAGGCACTATTAACTGAAACCCCTGATAATTTTCCTTGCGAATCAAGTTGTACACCAGACCCCTTTGCAAATCTTGTGGCGGTACAAGTACCACCACGACAGACATAAGCATCATCAGGTAGTGCATTTTTTTTAAGAGCCGCATCATCCGCTACTGCATTATCAATAGTCTGTCGTTTTGTTGTACCTTTTAGCACCAAAGGAACAAATATAGTCACCGTCTCAACTTCTAAAACAGAGTTTTTAAAATCATGTACTAACATATAGGTTATTATCGGTAATGCCGTGCTTGCTTTTCAAATAGTTGAGCATACGTCCCGCCCCGACGGATCAAGTTGTCGTGATGCTCATGTTCTACAATTCTACCATTTTCTAGTACATAAATGGTGTCAACCATTCTGACGGTGGATAGGCGGTGACTGATGAGGATGGCGGTGCGATCTTTGGTGGTATTGTTTGAAAATTTAAAATTCGGCTGATGCAGAGAGGGCACTGGTGGGTTCGTCGAGGATGAGGATTTGGGCATCGCGCAGCGCGGGCAAGTATGTATGGTTTCATCCGGCACGATATGGCATTGATCCTACGCTTGCTTGTCCAAAGCGTAGTACAGCGGATTTCCGTGTTAAACTCAGCCCCTTATGTCGCCATAAGGGACTGGTCTTCAAAACAGTTTTCGAGGCAAAAGTTTTCCTACAGGAAAACTTTTGCCTCGAAATGATAGTTTCCAAGTCACACGGCTCCTCCAGTAGGCGTTTTGTCCACACGCCCAGAAGGCAAATGCCTCCATAGCCCCATTTATGTTTTCATTCAGGTTAGTGTTTAGAGGCTCTAAGCCCACACTCAAGTCCTTGCGGACTACGGCGGGCGAGTGAAGTGCGCTTTGTTTTTTTTTTTGTTTTTGTCGCATCATATAACGTGATTCCCGAGGGGAATACCCCTTACTTATCTAACTTAAAGAGCTATCTGGTGGACCAATCAGCGTATCCACAATATTACCTTATGGCATTAGCTTTCTGTCCAATCCTACTTATAAGCGGCGCGTTGGCTTTTGTTATTGATTTTTCAAACCTCTATCTTTCCTGATAGGGCCATAACCATTGTTTTTCCTCGTTCCTTTATGATGTCTAAGACCTGCTTAGGTGGAGCACGTACTCCGGGATAGCTTGTGGTTATTGTTATTATTATGGCGGTCGAATTGAGTTGGATTAAGCCCTCAATCCCTCTATTCCGGTGTGTCCTTGTACATTACGGAGCTTATGCTCTTTCTAAGTCGTCACCATGCAGGTTAAGCTTGCCTTTCTTCCGTATATGGCTTTTTTTCGAGGCAATGTAGGGGCAATCCCCTTACGGGATTGCCCTCGCAAAGCAAAAACTTTTGCCTCGAAACCTTGCACTGATTAGATAGGAGCCGTCCTATCCAACCGGGCCATGCTTTCTATCCGACCGACACGATAGGTGGGTTTACGATAGATAGTCGTCCCCACACCATCATAAAAGTTCTATAGTCCTATAGAGGACATATATTGACGTTTATGAAATATTAACCTAAGTCCTGCCGACTTTTAGGTTCTCTATTTCCTTCTCGTCTAACGAGTCGCACCAATCCGTTGTACTACACTCTCCTGTATTATATAGTATGTTCCGGAGCGAACGTAGGGTGAGTTGGTATTGGGCGTAGTCTTGACGACGCTGAGCGGCCAACTCTCTCGCAGACGTTGTATGGCAAGCTTTATCGTTTCGTGTGTGGGCATAGAGATGCGATTTAGGGACGGAGAACGTCTTGCTGCGCCTCATCCAAACAAACCTTTAACTTTTCAGCCAATATTTGAATTTGAAAGTACTTCTAAGTGTTCGCCTTGAATTACATGTTCGAGGATTAATCTTGCCCCGGTGACAAGGCTTCTAAAGCATTCAGCCATCTATTAAACAAATAACACTTTTCTCTCATCAAAGCTAAGCCTATTAATTCCGCTGCATCACATCCGTGATTGATTTTCTCATATCCTTCATATAAATTTAACAACCTTTTTGAAGGTGCTGTATTTGGGTTGTCATTAATTTCTTCAGGGTTGATAAATGAATTTATAATGTCATTAAGTTCATTGAGCCTTGATTTAAAAGAATATATTTGCATTGTCTCATCAAGTGTTGATACCTCGCTATACAAAAGTGCTTCAAATTCATACATTTGAACATAAGGAATCAACCTAATATTATCAATATCTTCAGAAAACGACTTCTCTAAACAATTTAGTTTCTGAGCTATCGTTATTTTTGAAAGAGCCTCTTTATAACCCGGAAAGTCATTAGTCAGCCCATAAAAATCAAAAAATGTCGTTAAATAGGCCTCACGATCTTCATTTAGCCAACCAATGACATCATTTTTTATTTTACTATAATTAGGCATACCTCCACGAAATACACGACCTCTTTTCCTACCGGTTGTAACGCATATGACACTGACATTGATGCAATAACTGGCCAGATGAGGTTTTATGATTCTATTAACAAAAGTTTCCTCGGTTTGACCTTCAACTATAAAATTTAACCTAGTCCAATCTGTCATTATGAAGGTCTCCCTTTTAGATAATTTTTTTCCCACAGTTCACTTAGTGAATAATCCTCAAGCCATTTTTCCAAATCTTCCTCTTTTAATCGGTTAAATATTGATACTTCATTGATTTTTTCCGTCACAATCACATCATTAGCTTGAAATTGATCCAGCAAACTAACAGACTGTGTGGATAAAATGATTTGGTTTGACTTAGATATACTGCGTATTAAGCCGCCCAATATATTTATGGCAAAAGGATGTAATCCTAACTCAGGTTCATCAATAATAATGCTTGCCGGCGGTTCAGGTTGAAGTAAAACGGTCGCCAGACAGATCAGCCGAAGAGTTCCATCGGATAGATGATGCGCTGTAAATGGAAAGTCACCACCTTTTTCGCGCCATTTTAATTCAATAGATGAACTGTCTTCTAATGTCGGCTCTAGGACAAAATCACCAAAAAAGGGGGCTACCTTTTGTATCGTCATACAAATAGCTCTATATTGCATTTGATGCTTCAGTTTAAGCTTATATAGAAAAGCCGCTAAGTTACTGGCATCCTCTCTTAAATACGCATGATCATGAATCGAGCCGATTTGTTTGATTTTTGCCGTTCGACTGGTATCGTGAAAGTGATAAACTTGCCAACTTTTGATTATCGGCATAACATGTTTGGCAATTTCATTATTGCTATTATAGAACTTTTCAAGATTCGATTCGGAATGCCCAACACCTAAACTCAATTCATAAGGTCTTGTATATCCCTCTCCAAGAAAAGTTAATGTTTCATTCGTAAAAATAAATCTATTGTCTGCTGTTGGCTCTAGTGTAAATTGATAGCCATTAGCACCAAATTCTAATTGAGCAGAAATCGCATCGGTATGCTTTCTACCATAATGCAAAAATGAATCTGCAAAACCATTTTTGGGAACAAAAACACTTAATTGTTCATTAACAATAGCATTAAGTAATGTAAAAAAAGAGATGAAATTTGACTTTCCGGCACCATTGGCACCAATAAAGACATTCAAGTTATTTAAATCAATCTCCATTTTTTTTATGGATTTATAACCCTTTAAAACCAGTCTTGATAGTAGTGGCATAGTTCTCTATTAAGTTGCTTCAAAATCGGTTGATTAAAAATATTGGTTATTATCGGTAATGCCGTGCTTGTTTTTCAAATAGTTGTGCATACGTCCCGCTCCGACGGTTCAAGTCGTCGTGATGCCCATGCTCTATAATTATACCATTTTCTAGCACATAAATGGTGTCAACCATTCTGACGGTGCGGTGACTGATGAGGATGGCGGTGCGATCTTTGGTGAGTTGGTGGTATTGTTTGAATATTTCAAATTCGGCTGATGCAGAGAGGGCACTGGTGGGTTCGTCGAGTCTTCGGATTTGGGCATCGCGCAAAAAGGCGCGGGCGAGTGCGATTTTTTGCCATTGTCCGATACTGAGTTCTTCGCCTTCTTCAAACCATTTGCCATCGATTGGATCAACGAAGTGATTTGGTAGTTTGACTTCGCAGTGGGCGATGGTTCACTATTGATTGGGGCAGAGTCATTTTTCTTAGCTCTTGTCAAGTGCAATAAATTGACTCTGATCTCATTTTTTTATCTTGGCTGTGGGTATCAACGTGACAACCAGTCTCTTAGGCCAACTTGTCGCTCAACCAGATTGACCTTCTCTTTATCTTGGCGCAACAGCCGCAAGGCTTTGCGACCATGCCGAAGAAGCACCTCCTTTAGGCGCACTGGATAGTAAAGATAGAATGTAAATCTTCTTCTTTAACCATTATATCGATATCACTCATTGGCCTGATGGCTATGTTGCCGTAGACAACTTTCGCTATATGTGCCCCCTTCAGCACGATAACCGGAATGTCTTCATTCTGTAAGACTTTGAGTACCTTCGTAAGCGAAGAGTACAGACGGGTGTTCATCCCAGCAACATCGAGATATGTTGTTCGTAAGGTCTGCATTATATTCGCGGGAATATTTACATTGATGTGCTGTGTCTTTAAACGCTGGATCGCGACGGCGTGACATTATGTCTGCGCGATTGTTGAATGATATCATTCCAATCAGAGTTTGATAGCTGTTTGAGCCTAGCGACTCTGGATTTGTCATGTTTCCCACTCAGACAGTAAAGTAATAACTCGTTGGCGGTTTCGTGATTCATAGCAAAAATCCTTAGGTGTAACTTGGGTTTCAAATAAGTACGCATACGTTCCACCGAGTCGCATCAGTTCATCATGGGTGCCGCTTTCGGTGATTTTTCCACCAGCACATAGATGGTGTCAACCATTCTGATGGTGGATAGGCGGTGACTGATGAGGATGGCGGTGCAATCTTTGGTGGGTTGGTTCCGAGGCAAAAATTTTCGCGGTAGCGAAAACTTTTGCCTCGGAAATTGTTTGAAAATTTAAAATTCGGCTTTGGCACTGGTTGGCTCGTCGAGGATGAGGATTTGGGCATCGCGCAAAAAGGCTCGGGCGAGTGCGATTTTTTTCCATTGTCCGATACTGAGTTCTTCGCCTTCTTCAAACCATTTGCCATCGATTGTGTCGTAGCCTTGGGGCAGGCTAATTTTTTTGCTCACGGGTGAGTGCTCAATGTTGCCTCGCCAGATATTTTGCCGGGCGGTGAGTTGGTATTGGGCGTAGTCTTGAAACACGACGCTGATTTGGCGGCGTAAGGCGGTGGTTTTGAAATCGCGGATGTCTATACCGTCGATGGTGATGCGCCCTTGGGTGGGATCGTATAGGCGCCAGAGGAGTCAAGTTCGTTCGATAGAAAAACATGGTATGTCCCTATTTTCCTACCACGTTGGCTGCCTACGTACTGGAATACAATCAAGTTTAAAACGGGCTCGACGATACTTATGCACAAATAGGATAAGGATTAACCATAAATATCAGAATAGCATAAAATGTGGTCTGTCCCCTATTTTACGCGATTTTTTCAAAAAATCTTATTTTTAGCTGAGCATCTATGTCAAAAAAATCCGATTTTTTGAAAAAATCGGATTTTTAGCGGAGCGTCTATGTCAAAAAAAATCCGATTTTTTCAAAAAATCTTATTTTTAACTGAGCATCTATGTCAAAAAAATCCGATTTTTTGAAAAAATCGGATTTTTAGCGGAGCGTCTATGTCAAAAAAAATCCGATTTTTTCAAAAAATCTTAT
>JBDLJY010000215.1:0-11585 GCA_039714115.1 Pseudomonadota bacterium
ATTAAAATGGAAAATTCGCAGAACGATTTCCTCACCCACATCAAGCTTTGCTTGAGGCGGTATGACACCTTCACCCATCTGAAAATCATAAAATTTGTCAAGATCGAAATGAGCGAAATCTCCCTCAAAGGTATAAAGTGAATTAAAGCCGCCATTAGGATTGGGCGTTCCCTTTTTAAGGAAAACCACATTTTCCGTATCCACGACATCATGGAAATCATATTGCCAATAAAACCCATCCATGTCACCCGGATAAAAATGCAGCCCGGCAAACAATTTGATGCCCTGTTCACCGATTGTGAGAGGTAGGGTGAGATCAAACATGTCCCCCAATGTCGCACACGAACCGGGTGCCCATTGACAAGGATTGACACCAAAATCCGCTAATTTCCAGTAAAATTCCCCCTCAAGGGCACCTTTTGGCGTGGCAGGCTCAAGCTCAAGACTGAATTGCACGCCCTCTCTCATAACACACGGTATTGTTACATCACCTGTCACCTCGTCATAGATTGGGACGGGACAACAGCATTGCCATTGCTATGGCTAGAAAATGGATACTTAATGGCATTGAGACAAAATAGGAGAGCAAACCTTGCATCGGTAGCGAAAACGCTGTATCTTACGGACTTATAGCGTTGTAGCGGTGGGGTTTGATAGGTTAATTGTGGAGAGTGAAGATTAAATATGATGCGTAGGAAGCACCCTACGCTTGCTAGTCTATAAATGAACAACCGTTTCGGGGCTGATGGGCAACAAAAACACGTTACCCATCCTACAAAAAAAGCCGAAATTCGCGTAGTGCCGCCGAGGTGTAGACGATTTATCGCCTATAATAATCTAAAACAAACTGTAACGCCTGCTCCACAGCATAATCAGGCGCATAATGACGATCTCTTGGATTTGCAATAGTTTTATCAAAATAAGAAGAGTATGTATTATTATAAGCATACCTATTATACCCAAACCTCCTCTTTTTTATCGTCGAATAATCCTCCATATAAATGGCAGAATGGTAAGGAATAAAATTGGACACAAGTCCATTACTATACACATACGAACTCACCGGATAGAACTTCGTATGGATCAATCTATCCCCCCAACTCACCTCCCAATATCCTTGTTCACCATCGCTCAAAGCAATGGCACAAGTATTCATAGGCCCAATCACCTCAGCCATAAAATCAGGATGACTTTCAATACTTCTCAACCAACTATAATGCTCCTCATACAAATCATCTCCGTTCAACATCTGATGACCCGCATAAGAATCAAACAAAATAGCCGCCAGATCGTTACAACACTGGCTTAGATAAACACCCCAATGTGGCGCATCGACAGAAACATAAGTATCTACTCCCATATTACTACCTTCCTGTGCAAACATAGTCCTAGCCACAATAGCCCCCATAGAGCCACCCACAATAGCCAAATGATAATTCGGATCGGCATAGATATCGACCAAATCAATAAAACTCGCCAAATTATCCGCATTATGTTTGAGATCAATCGTACCATCAACATAATCAAAAACGACTATATCCCAACCCATTGGAGAAAGATAATCCACCACCTGCTGGTGCTCGCCATACAATTTATCAACCGGGCGATCATCATTTTCAGTATCAAAACCTCTAACAAGTATTAAAACCTTATCTATTGGAAAATTGACCTCTGAAGCCATTAAGTAACCCGCATGACCATTAACAATAGGCTGGTCATAGATAATGGTTTCCGCAAACGAAACCTTAATCAGAAATACTGTACACAAGATTAAACTTATTTTCATATCATATTTTTTTTTGCACTGACACATAAAAATCCTATTTTTCTTTTCCGAAAAATAGGATTTTTTTTTGCACCCTACGATGATCGTCAATCGTGCCGCCGAGGTGTAGGCGATTTATCACCTATAATAATCTAAAACAAACTGTAACGCCTGCTCCACAGTAGAGTCAGGCGCAGCGTGACTTGGATTTGCAAGGGTTTCATCAAAGTAAGATGAATATGTATCATTATAGACATATTTATTATACCCAAACTTCTTCTTTTTCATCGTCGAATAATCGTCCATATAAATGGCAGAATGGTAAGGAATAAAATTGGACGTAAATCCATCCTTATACAGATATGAACTCACCGGATAGAACTCAGTATGGCTCAATCTATCCTCCCAACTCACCTCCCAGTATCCCTGTTCACCATCGCTCAAAGCAATCGCACAAGTATTCATAGGCTCAATCACCTCAGCCATAAAATCAGGATGACTTTCAATACTTCTCAACCAACCGTAATGCTCCTCATACAAATCATCTCCGTTCAGCATCTGATGCCCCGCATAAGAATCAAACAAAACAGCCGCCTGCTCATTACAACACTCGCTTAGATAAATCCCCCAATGTGGCGCATCGATAGAAACATAGCTATCTACTCCCATATTACTGCCTTCCTGTGCAAACATAGTCCTAGCCACAATAGCCCCCATAGAGCCACCCACAATAGCCAAATGATAATTTGGCTCTGCATAGATATCGACCAAATCAATAAAACTCGCCAAGTTATCCGCATTGTGTTTAAGATCAATCGCACCATCAACATAATCAAAAACGACTATATCCCAACCCATTGGAGAAAGATAATCCACCACTGATTGGTACTCGCCATACAATTTATCAACCGGGCGATCATCATTTTCAGTGTCAAAACCTCTGACAAGTATTAAAACTTTATCTATTGGAAAATTGACCTCTGATGCCATTACGTAGCCGGCATGACCATTAACGATGGGCTCTTCATAGATAATGGTTTCTGCAAACGAAATGTTAATCAGAAATACTGTGCATAAGATTAAACTTGTTTTCATATCATTGTCCTTAAGTAGTATTACCAATGTGTTGGAATATAGCCTAAAAAATTGTTAAAGTCAAAAAAATTTTCTTGGTTGCAGGACGCGGAGCGTCAATGCCATTAAGTTAAGGATAAATGATTGATTTTTAAATAAAAAAAACATTGATTGCCGGACGGGTTTTTTTCGTTGTTTCGGGAATGGAGCGGAGCGGATTTCCCGAAACAACTGAATCCCTTATGGTATAAAGCGGGTTTATCATACTGGCATTGACGCAGAGCATGGGAACGATAAAAATGAACCTCAAAATGTGCGAACATGATGCTCCTGTGCAATGTACGCCTTACACTCCGGAAAACGCTCTCTGGAGTGCAAAGCGTATACTGTACTATTTCGGCAACTCCGAAAAGCCCATCAAATACTCATCCACCGCCCTAGCCGCCTGTCGCCCTTCACGAATAGCCCAAACGACCAAAGACTGCCCCCGACGCATATCGCCCGCCGCAAACACCTTATCCATAGAAGTCTGATAATTCGCCGCCTCCACATTCCCCCGCCCATCCAGCGCAACACCCAATTCCTCAAGCATACCCTCATGCACAGGATGCACAAATCCCATCGCCAACAACACCAAATCCGCTTTTAACTCAAATTCGCTGTCCGGGATTTCCGACATCTGCCAGCCACCCTTTTCATCCTTTTGCCAATCGACTCGTACCAAGTGCATTTTCGTGACTTGCCCATTTTCACCCTCAATAGATTGAGTCGAAACACTCCAATCACGTTCGCAACCTTCCTCTTGAGACGAAGAAGTCCTGAATTTATTGGGCCAATTAGGCCAAGTCATCTCCTTATTTTCCTTTTCCGGAGGCTTTGGTAAAATTTCCAATTGCGTCACCGAAATAGCACCCTGACGAATAGAAGTCCCAATACAATCAGAACCCGTATCACCGCCGCCGACAACCACCACATGCTTATCTTTAGCACTTATCTGATCCGGCACCTCGTCCCCAAGAACAACCCGCGTTTGTTGGGGCAAAAATTCCATCGCAAAATGCACACCCTTTAAATCCCGTCCCGGTACCGCCAAATCGCGGGACTTTTCTGAGCCACCCGTTAACACAATTGCATCGAATTTATCCAGCAATTGTTTGGCTGGCATATCGACACCGATATGGCTATTAGGACGGAATGTAACACCCTCCGCTTGCATCTGTGCCATGCGCCGATCAATGATACGTTTTTCCATCTTAAAATTCGGAATGCCATACCTTAACAAACCACCAATGCGATCCGCTTTTTCATAAACCACCACCTCATGTCCCGCCCGTGCTAATTGTTGAGCGCAAGCCAATCCAGACGGTCCTGATCCGACAATAGCAACACGTTTACCGGTGCGATGAGCCGGAATTTGCGGATCAATCCAGCCTTCTTTCCACGCCTTATCAATAATCGCACATTCAATCGTTTTAATCGTCACCGGCGCCTCGTTGATATTGAGAGTACAAGCCGCCTCGCAAGGAGCGGGACATATCCGCCCAGTAAATTCAGGAAAATTATTCGTTGAATGTAAAACAGCGATAGCTTCGCGCCATTTACCCTGATAAACCAGATCATTCCAATCTGGAATAATATTATTAATCGGACAACCCGTGTGACAATAAGGAATGCCGCAATCCATGCAGCGTGCGCCTTGTTGACTCAGCTCTAACTCCGCCAGCGATATCATAAATTCTTGATAATGCTGAATGCGATCAGCCGTAGGCGCATAAGTGCGATCTTGGCGGGTTATTTCCATGAATCCTGTCGTTTTGCCCATTTTGTGTTTTGCCCTCGTAAATAGGAGTCCAAGATTTATCTTGGAACAGCCCAAACTAAAGTTTGGACTCCAGTAACCGTTTAATTAGTTTGCTGCATTTCCTGTAAAGCACGTCGATAATCAACCGGCATGATTTTCACAAAGCGCGGCAAATAATCACCCCAATTATCAAGAATTTCTCCAGCGCGGCGACTATTCGTATAACGCCAATGTTTCCCAATCAGCGTTTTCAGACGCAAAGCATCATTTTCCTCAACAACAGGCTCCAACTCCACCATCGACAAATTACAACGCTGTTCAAAATCTCCATTTTCATCAAGCACATAAGCAATACCACCGCTCATACCAGCCGCAAAATTACGCCCCGTAGAACCAAGAACGACCACAACGCCACCCGTCATATACTCGCAGCCATGATCGCCAACTCCCTCAATCACCGCAACCGCCCCAGAATTACGCACCGCAAAGCGCTCTCCACCAACACCGAGGAAAAAGCACTCTCCACTGATTGCGCCATACAAAACCGTGTTACCCACGATGATATTCTCTTCTGCAACAATGGGACAGGGCGGATAAATGACCAAACGTCCACCGCTTAAACCCTTACCCACGTAATCATTAGCCTCGCCTTCCAGTTCAATAGTGACACCATGCGCTACAAATGCACCAAAACTTTGCCCAGCACAACCACTGACTTTAATATAAATCGTATCCTCTGGCAGCCCCGCATGTCCATAACGTTTTGCCACCTCCCCAGAAAGCATCGCACCGAAAGAACGATTATAATTATGAATCTGCATACTCATCCGCACCGCTTCACCCTGCTCAAGAGCCGGCAAAGCCTGCTTAATCAAAACATGATCAAGAGCTTTTTCTAGCCCATGATCCTGTTTTTCACAATTATAGACAGCCACATCAGACTCAAGCTCTGGCTTATACAAAATACGTGAAAAATCAAGCCCTTTAGCCTTCCAATGCCAAATAGCGCGACGCATATCCAACTTATCCGAACGACCAATCATCTCATTGACAGTGCGAAAACCCAATTTTGCCATCCATTCTCGCGCTTCTTCAGCGATGAACATGAAATAATTGACGATATGTGCTGGTTGCCCGCTAAAAAGTTTGCGTAATTCCGGATCTTGCGTCGCAACGCCCACCGGACAAGTATTCAAATGGCACTTACGCATCATAATGCAGCCTGCCACAATCAGTGCCCCCGTAGCAAAACCAAACTCATCCGCACCCAGCAACGCAGCTATCACAACATCGCGCCCAGTCCGCAAACCACCATCCGTCTGCACCGCAGTACGTCCACGTAACTTATTAAGCACCAAAGTTTGATGCGTCTCAGCCAAACCCACTTCCCACGGAGAACCAGCATGTTTAATTGAAGTAATAGGACTAGCACCCGTGCCACCATCATAACCAGCAATAGTAATATGATCAGCATGTGCTTTAGAAACCCCAGCCGCTACCGTACCGACACCTAGTTCAGAAACCAGCTTAACACTAATACGAGCCTCAGGATTCACATTTTTCAAATCGTGAATCAATTGCGCCAAATCTTCAATCGAATAAATGTCATGGTGCGGAGGCGGCGAAATCAGCCCCACGCCCGGCGTTGAATGACGCACACGCGCAATCGTTTTATCCACCTTATGACCGGGCAATTGCCCCCCCTCCCCCGGCTTTGCCCCTTGCGCGATTTTGATTTGAATATCATCCGCATTAACCAAATACTCAGTCGTCACACCAAAACGCCCAGACGCCACCTGTTTAATAGCAGAACGCTTAGAATCACCATTAGGCAACGGCTTAAAACGTTCCGACTCTTCACCACCTTCACCCGTGTTAGATTTACCACCGAGGCGATTCATAGCAATCGCTAAAGTCGTATGCGCTTCATAAGAAATCGAACCAAACGACATAGCCCCTGTTGCAAAGCGTTTAACAATCTCAGAAGCAGGCTCCACCTCCTCCAACGGTATCGACTGTTCAGCGAATTTAAAATCAAACAAACCACGCAACGTTAATAAACGCTCATTTTGTTCATTAATTTCACGCGCAAATTCATCATACAAAGCGCGATTATTGCTGCGGGTGGCATGTTGAAGCTTAGAAATCGTTTCCGCTGTCCAAATATGATTTTCTCCGCGCAAACGATAGGCAAATTCTCCACCCACATCTAAGGCATTGCGATACAACGGGGCATTGCCAAACGCGATACAATGTCTCCGCATCGTTTCTTCAGCAATTTCTGCTAAGCCAACGCCCGATGTTTGACACTTCGTACCAGTAAAATACGCCTCAAGAAGCTCATCCGAAAGCCCGAGCGCATCAAAAATCTGTGCCCCACAATAAGACTGATAAGTGGAAATGCCCATTTTTGACATCACCTTCAAAAAGCCCTTATTTACAGCCTTAATATAGCGTTTTTCGACTTCTTCATGAGATATTTTTTCTGGTAGCTGAACGGTAGAAAGCGTATCAAAGGCAAGATAGGGATTAATCGCCTCTGCCCCATAACCAGCCAGCAAGCAAAAATGTTGAACTTCGCGGGCTTCGCCGGTTTCCACAACTAAACCTGATTTAGTGCGTAAACCTTTGCGAATCAGATAATGATGAACAGCCGAAGTCGCTAACAGGGCAGGAATAGCAATATTATCAGCATCCAGCGCACGATCCGACAAAATTAAAATATTATTGCCAGCCAACACCGCCTCTTCAGCATGATGACATAATTCAGCCAGCGCGGCTTCCATGCCAGCAGCACCCAAATCAGCCGCATAGCACATATTCAAGGTTTTGGTACGAAATGCGCCGCCAGTACGATACTCAATACCTCGTACCTTTTCCAAATCAGTATTGGTCAAAATCGGTTGATGGACTTCTAGCCGCTTTTGTAAATCTTCCTTATCTAATCCCAACAAATTAGGACGCGGCCCAATAAGCGAAACCAACGACATGACTAACTCTTCACGAATGGGATCAATCGCAGGATTCGTCACCTGAGCAAAATTTTGCTTAAAATAGTCATACAACAATCTGGAACGATTTGACAATACCGCCAGCGACGCATCAGTTCCCATTGAGCCAATCGGATCTTGTCCACCGACAACCATGGGTATCAAAAAGAATTTCAAATCTTCTTGCGTATAACCAAACGCCTGTTGACGAGCTAAGAGCGTCTTCTGATTAGGTGGCATTGCCGTCACTTCGGAGGGCAACTTATCCAAGACAATTTGCGTCTGATCTAACCAATCCTGATAAGGAGCACGGTTTGCCAATTGCGCCTTTAATTCAGCATCGCCAATGATGCGCCCTTGCTCGGTATCAATCAAAAACATTTTACCCGGCTGCAAACGCCATTTTTTAACAACTTTTTCCTTTGGAAAATCAAGCACACCCATTTCCGAAGCCATCACCACCATATCATCATTAGTGATCAAATAACGCGCCGGGCGCAAACCATTTCTATCCAAAGTAGCACCAATTTGACGACCATCAGTAAAAGCAACCGCAGCCGGACCATCCCAAGGCTCCATAAAGGCAGCATGATATTCATAAAAAGCCCGCCGTTTTTCATCCATCAATGGATTATTAGTCCACGCCTCAGGAATGAGCAACATCATCGCCTGTCCCAAAGAATAGCCACCCGCCACGAGCAGCTCCAAAGCATTATCAAAAC
Source organism: Pseudomonadota bacterium (assembly GCA_039714115.1). GTDB lineage: Bacteria > Pseudomonadota > Gammaproteobacteria > Beggiatoales > Beggiatoaceae > Thiomargarita. The sequence goes on from JBDLJY010000215.1 coordinate 8,353, forward strand.
ACGCCGAATCGGATTGCCCTTCTGCAATCAACGGCCACAATTTGTCCAAATCATCCCCTAACAACTCCGAGGACATCGTATGACGACGCGCAGCCATCCAATTGAGATTACCACGCAAAGTATTGATTTCACCATTATGACAAATCATGCGAAAAGGCTGTGCCAAATCCCAAGTCGGAAAAGTATTGGTCGAAAAACGCTGATGGACGAGAGCAAGAGCCGTCACCATACGCTCATCTTGCAAATCTGGATAATACTTGCCCACTTGATTAGCCAGCAACATGCCCTTATAAAGTAAAGTACGCGATGAGAATGAAGGAATATAGAAATCAGCATAATCAATATTCAATTGATCACGCACACCATGTTCAATCACTTTGCGGATCACAAAGAGTTTACGCTCAAAGGCATCCTGATCAGCGCAATTATTACCTATAAAGACTTGCCGAATAACCGGCTCAATCGCCTTAACACCTTCGCTCAAACCCTCATTATTGGTTAGCACATCCCGCCAGCCCAATAAACTTTGTCCCTCATCAGCAATCACCTTTGTAATAATTTTTTCACAATCAGCGCGGGTTTTAGAATCGCGTGGCAAAAATATCATGCCGACACCATATTCACCTAACGGTGGCAGGGGCGTTGCAAACTCATCGCGTAAGAAAGCATCAGGCGTTTGGATAAGAATACCAGCACCATCACCAGCGAGGGGATCAGCCCCGACAGCACCACGATGGCTTATATTTTTCAGAATTTCGAGCCCTTGATTGACAATTTCATGATTTTTATGACCTTTAATATGGACAATAAAACCAACACCGCAAGCATCGTGCTCATTACTTGGATCGTAGAGCCCTTGTTTAGATGGCAAAGCACCCATTAGAATTCCTCCGTTATACAGTTAACCTTAGGAGTGCAAGGCGTACCTTGCACGTTTATTATATAACACAAGAACCATAATATTTTGTGTGCCTGAGTGATCTGAAACGTCGTCTCGAACGGAGTGAGAGAACTTGCAAACCCCGTCCGGCATAGAAGCTACCTGGAGCTTTTATTTGAGCATTAACAACCAGTTTATCACCTGTTACGCGATTGTTGCTGTTGATTGTTAGACTTGATCAAGAAAATTGTCTAGCACAAAGATTTTCCTAATGCGAAATTCCAAAGGGCTTTCTACCAAAGCAATCGCTTTAAGGTTTTCTATCCCAGCAACAAACCATGGGTGTTGACAAGCTGGAATGCTTAATACCCAATTTGGTACCTCTATGCCTTGTTCATGGCAAAGGTATTCAATCGTTGCGGCAAGCAAAGCATCCATTTTTTCGTCATCCAGTTGGTATGGGGTATCAATTGCGGAAATATCTTTATAACGACGAAAATCATCTACAAAATCCATAAACGGAATTTGCCAATATTCCGGTTGTTGCCGGATTTGATTTTTGATGACGTTCAACGATAGACTTCATTGTGCAAATAACTCTTCTATAAAAAATTGAGTGGCTGGTTTAAGTTACGCGATTGTTGCTGTTGAGTTTACTCCTGAGACTTTGATCAAAGTCCATGGTTTGCCATTCCGTCTTCGGAATGACAAACCCCGTACATCAGACCAAGTGGATAATTTGTTATTCCGATCCAATCTCCCCAAAACTATGTAGGACCGGATTACACCGATTAAATTCACGCATCTGTAGTATCCTTTTACCTCAAAATAAATTTATCCATAACAGTTTGAAAAATCGTTACGTCTTCCGACTGAACCGCCGCTACTAACAACTTTTTCAACTGGGCTACGTCGGTTAAATTTAACAAATCTTGCTCTATTTTTCGATAAGTGGAAGAAGGCGGATCAAAACGCAACACGAGTATTTCTAAAAGAGCACTACGACGAGTGATGAGTTCACTCTCTCTCTGTTTCAATACCTCTGGCACTTTGAGCCGACTAGGTGTAGGAAAGTGGGTACAAATAATATAAGTATAAATTTGCTTACCCTTAATTTTATCCTCAAAATAGAGCGTATCCTCATCAGTATGTAAACTGCTAAACACGACATAATAACCTTCATCCAAACCTTCAGATGTTAGATATTCAGCTAACTGTCCCTTTCCCTTCTTTAAGAGGGTATTATTGCTAAAGACTTTAGTTTCAATGAGATACCGCTCCGTCTGATAGACAATCAAAATATCGGTTCGTCCCGCGCCAGATGGCACTTCTATAAAAGTATGTCCCTCTAAGGTTTCAATAAAAAAGCTAATAAAACCATCAAGAGAATAATGCCAAGCCCCTTCTTTCAGTTTTTCAGTATCAAAGGCTTTGAAGCCACGCCGCCGCACGTACTGTCGATATTTCTTGAGTATGGCGTGAATATTTAAGCCACCGTCTTGCAAATACGCTTCAAAGTTTTCATTGACTTTGAATCCATAATGTCTCGTTTCTCCATTGGACACGGGACGAAATGCTGTGATAATACGCTTGCTATATAAGGGGACTGGAATACCGACACAACCCTCTATGTTATCTATGACACCATTAGCATGTAAATAAGCGATGTCTTCAACATCAACACTGAAATCAATGGACTGTTCACCAAATAACAAGCGGTACATAAAAGCCTTTTTCTCTTTAGCCTTTCGGACAATATTCAGGATATTTTTATCATATTTTGCTTTTAAAAAATAATCCAGTGTCACTAAAAAATCAGCCATTATCACGGTGCGATTGGTGACTTTTTTCACCAAATGTGCGGCTAACGCACAAACTAAGCCCGGCTGTCCCTTGGTATTATCATAAATGGCCTTGATAACTTGAGGGTCAAATTTTTGTCCAGATTCGTTCACATATTGTTCAATCAATTGATTGACTTCAGATTGGGTGAAATAGGAGACTTGTAACTCCTCTGCCACATTGAAGGGTGAGGCGCTGGAGGTGACGAGTTCTGCGATGGTACTCACGCCGACAAGAATCAGAGAATGGAGAGCATGATCTTGTTTTTGATGATACATTTGCCGAAAAGCGTGCATCATTTCACTTAAAACCACCTCAGGTATGCCTTCAAATTCATCTATGACGAGAATAATAGATTGAGCCTGACACTTTTCAAAAAATTCAATCATATCGATCTGATTTTTAATGATCTGTTCTGATTGAATCTGATGTTCTGCCAGCCTTTTATGAAGTTGCTTGTTTAAATTTTGGTAAAATATCTCCCTTGTCACTGTCTTCAAACTTTCAAAAC
>JBDLJY010000216.1:0-11524 GCA_039714115.1 Pseudomonadota bacterium
ATTCGTTCAAAATTTAACGATTCTTTGCTCAGTTCTTTTTGCAGAGATGCTTTTAATTCTTTTAATGTGTTAGACATATTTTTCAAAAGCCTCCAAAGCCTGTTCCTTAACTTCATCTTTAACAATCGGAAAAGTTCCCAAAATATGCCGAAATTCCTCAAAAGTCAAGCCATACAAATGTGCCACCATGCCATCCAATTCTGCACGGAGTTGGGCACGTTCATCAGGATGAGTCACGCCGTTTTTGTGGGAGCCTAAGCCGACTTCTTTGGCTAAATCATCAAATTCTGGTGTGGTGCATATGAGTTTAGCGGCGCAAATGACGATGGGGGCGAAGGTGGAGTCTTTTTTGGTTAAGCGTGGGATTGGGAGTTGGTAAGCATAAAACATGTTAATATTTGCTGACACTTTTTGCCGCAAAAAATAATCAAGCACAAAACTATTTAAAATACTTACCAATATTAACAATTCACCATTAGTTAAATTTCCACCGTATGAAAGATTGAATGATTCTGAAGCAAAATATTTTTGAGGTAGAATTGTTGCTATCATAGTCCGTTCATTTGTGCTTGAAGCAATTCTACGAAATCCCAAACGATATGATTGATAATCTAACTTTTGCCCCTCATCCTCTACTTTCTTACCCAACAACGCCTTCCGCCCCTCTTTTTCATCCACCCAATAACGCGCCTCAGCAAATTGATGCTCAAACTGATGAATCATCTTCCCCTCATAAAGCGGCAACCTACCCTCAGCATTTTCCGTATAAAACAAATGACTATCATTAGTCATATCAAATTCGCGTGTAAGTGCTAAATTCCAAACCCCCTCAATCTTTTCACCCAACAACGGAAATTGCAGCATTTTCTCCGCAATATTCACATCCATCTCATTTTTAAATTCCATCACGGAGTGAGAATCTGGCGACAGACGGTAAATCAGATCAGTTTTCACTCGCAAGGCATCTCTTGTGGGAAATTTAGACAATTCATTCACATCATGGCGCATAAAAGCCGCTGGAAATTCAGTCGTCTTACCTCCTTTTTCAAAACTTAACACGACAAACTTAAAGCGACTATCAACACCTTCAAAAATGGCTTTACGATTTTCAAAACCAAACAATCCCGTCATTTGCGTTTCATTAAACAACAAATTCCGCAAACCAGTCGCACCTAAATCAGTATAAATTCCACTTGGAATCACAATACCACATTGTCCCTCAACTTTTAACAAGTTAAAACACTGTTCTAAAAACAGTTTATACAAATTAATATCACTACCGGTTTTTTTACCATTCACCACCGCGATTTGATGCGGATATTGAGAACTCAGGCGAAAATACTTGCTCAAGTGTGGGAACCGACTTTGATAAGCTAACCATGCCTCAAGTATTTCAGAATCTTGGAGCAATTTAGCTTTTTCCTTTTCAAAGGCTTTAATCGTCATCTTATTCTTAGTGACTACTTGCGAATAATCATTAAAAAATTCCTTGGCTTGCGGTTTGAAAATTTCCCACGGTGGATTAGTAATAATCGCATCAAAGCCACCCTTTAAATTCAAAATTTCATCAAATTCATAGCCCCAATGAAATAAATGTAAATCATCAAAATCCGTCAATTGGAGTGGACGTTTAGTCGGTTTGCCCAGCTTATTTTTCTTGTCATCCCAAGTGGCTTGCTCAAATTTTATTTTGAGGCGATTAAATTCATCTAACAAAATTTCATCTAATACCGTTTTGGCTTGCTGCTTATGCGCGTCGATGTCATCACGAAGTTTTCGTAAATCCTCAGCATAACTGGTGGCATCCTTATAAGCGCGGATCATGGCATTTTTTTCGGCTAAAATTTGTGGATAGGATTTACGGAATAAATCTTGTTGCCGCTGTTCAAATGCTTGCGCCTCAACCTGCATTAAACCCAGCAAAGAGTTACCGGCTAAAATATTAAAATCAATATTCGGCAACGGCTCTAATTCGTCCACAGTTTCCGCCGAGGCGACTAAAGCTAAAAATAACCGCAATCTAGCGATTTCTGTGGCTTCTTCCATGATGTCCACACCAAATATATTATTAGTGATAATGCGCTTTTTGATAAAATAAGATAAATTGGCATGTTCGCTTTGTTGCTCTTGTAACCATCTTTTCAGTGCCCTATCTGGCAAAAATTGAATACGTCCAATGATTGCCCAATAAATGTTGATGAGGGTTTTCATCATAGCAATCAAAAAAGCCCCTGAGCCACACGCCGGATCGAGCAAACTCAGTTTAGGCAATACCTTATGGAGTAACTCGTGACACAACACGCCATCTAAATTCATCAATAATTCAGGCACCGTGTCGAAATGACGCGCTGGCAAACTACCGGGGATTGCGGGATGATTGATTTTTTGCAGGATTAATTGATGCAGGGTTTGTTCACAGAGATATTCCGTAATTTCAGTGCGAGTATAATAAGCCCCAAATTGTTTTTGATTGATGTACTTTTCAAAGATATACCCTAACACATCGGGGTTAATTTCGTTATCAGCACCGCCGGGTGTATCGTCTAAACTCCATGAATAACGGGCAAATAATTCAAATAAGTTGCTAAAGGCTTGATCAGGAATTTTAATTTTATAGCGAGATTCAAGCGGATGCGGTAAAAATAGTCCGCCGTTTAAATAGCGAATATCTCCCAATAAGGCATTGGTTTCTGGAGAACGTTGTTCTTTAGGCTTAGCAAATCCCTCAAAAAAGAGTTTGGATAAAAATTCCCGATAAAAACAATCCGCACCGCGTTGTTGGCTTTGGGCTAATTTATCGGGCAAATAATTCATATTGCTCTGATCTAAAAAGCCCTTTTTTTGCAAAAACCAGATAAACATTAAACGGTTAAGTAATATTGATGCATACCAACGGCGATCTCGTTCATCGTCTATGCCCTCAATCAACTCTAAAAAGTCGAAATGTTGAGTTTGAAAATCTTGATAAAATTTCTTGGTAACGGTTTCGACATCAAGAGCATCTTTGAGTTTTTGAGAGACTTGTAGAACAGATAAATCACCGCCACTGTCTTCAAGCTCAGCCATATCGACAAATAAGGCGGACAATTTACTGATAAATAAATCACCCGGTTGCCCTTGAAAATAATAATGCTCACGCGGTTGCGGGGTTTTGCTGGGTTCCTGTTTGAGCCAATACCAAATACATTTGGTGGGTTTAGGGCGTTTATCTATATAAATCAGTAGGTTTTCATGATGAAGTGCGGAGATTTGCTGGTAAATGTCAGCCCGATTTTGAGCCGTTGGGAAAATCTCGCCGCTGATTTCAAATACGACAACGCCACCCAATGTGGCAATGGGTTTTATTTGATAATCGCTTATTGATGGTGCTTGAATCTGCTGCGGGCGATTCCAGCCCAGTTCTTCGATAAATAATAAGTTAAAGTCAAAGGCTTGGATAGCGTCGCGGGTTTTGGGGAGGTTGAGGCTTGGCATGAATTCTCCTAACAGATTTGTTATTAGTTATGTGATGCGGGTTTATCTGAGCGTATTATGTATGGCTTTATGTTGTTCGAAATTCAAGTCTTAATTATAAAACTATTGGCTCAATTCCCAGCCATCGTATGCAAAAATCTGCGCGATAGGCGACTTTTAGGGTGTCTTTCCGGTTTTTTTTTCAGGTTCGATAAAGCCAGTACTGTTGGAATAAAAGGATTAATGCCGCAGCACGTTTCCATTGGTTCGTTTTTATGACTTGGGCAAGCTTGTTGTAATGGCATTGTGGTTGCACTCGCTCCAGCGCATTCAATAGTACATCGGATTGGTTTGTTGGTTTTATTCGTTGTTGAACATTGGACTCCTAAAAAAAAGTGCCTTAACGGTTTTCGGAGTCCAAAATTTATTTTGGACGAATTGCGACAGCCCCGCCAAGATAAATCTTGGACTCCTAAAAAAAGTGCCTTAACGGTTCTTGGAGTCCAAATCCCCTACTTTAACGTCAAATTCGGGGGAGGTGGCATATGAATTGGGTGATGCGAGTGAAACCAGCCCCATTTCCTGTAAAAACCTAGAGGTTTTTTTAGTCCATCCAAAATAGTTGTCGGCATAGCTTAATGTCAGAGAAATCTCGGCACGGGTTATGGCAACAAAACAATTTCGTCTTTCTTCCTGTATTTCAGGACTGTTATTGCCTTTTTTTTACGGCACCCCAGCTTGGCAATTGTTCTTCGACTAATCCAATTAGATAGACATGTTTGAATTCAAGTAATCAAGCAACTTTGATACATCTTCATTCACTATTTTGAAACACTGTGCTGATAACTCAGAACATTTCAAAACCCTCTCTCGCCAACTTCTTAAATAATCACCTTCAGTGAGAGCGGCGTTTGAGATAATCTCATCAGCATTCAGATTAATGCCTTCTAACAGCACCACCACTTCGGTTCTGAAACCGGGCGCGAGGCAAATAGAAGGGTGGTTTGGCAACGATAGAACCAAAAACGTTACTGTGCCTATGTATGAAGGCATTGATGTTAGTAATCGCCGGTTGGATAAATCTATCTTTCTTGAACTTATTACCTTTGTTAGCGATTATGAATTCTAGTCCCTTAGTTCAATACAGCACTCAGGTGACTGATGATTTAGCAGATGTTTATTATGAACATTTATATAAGGAAATCGAATATTGGAAGCCACCGGAAATTTTAGACTTACTTAAACGAAGTCTGTTTAAAGGAAATGAACAATTGATTGAGCTTGCCAAGGAGGTTTTGAAATAGGGTTGCACATGGTAAAAATCCAGCCCCGGTTAACGTAACGCCTAAAATTGCTTATGATCGGTTCTAAAAAGTGATTAACATTTTAATAGCGAAAGGCAGTACGCGGCGTAGCAGATAAGACTGGTTGAGTTAGGATTATACCTAATAAATACTGCCCAACTGTCACCTGATAAATCCCCATATAAAAATCCTTGGTTATTTTTACGGTATGCACGGGTTTTTCATCGCTCTCGCCATTTTCACTGCCCAGATGAAACTTGCCTGCCTTTATCAGCTTGAATTTCATGCCTATCGAGTTGGTATATATATCTGGAGTTTGGCTTATCTGCTCTTTTAAAGCCAGCAATTTCTTATGAGAGGGTGCTAAGCGCAAGCCTTTATCAATCCAAACCTTTGCCGCTTCATAAGCTTTTTTATTCATCTTGGCTAAGGCTAATTGATAAAATTTATCAATCTCTTGCTGTTTCCCAGACAATGCCTGCAATTTATCATGACTAGGATTTAAACTTAATCCCTGTTTAATCAGAGTCATACATTGCTGATATTCGCCTTTTTTCTCCCGGTTCAATGCCTGCTCATAATAGTAGTCAATGATTTGAGTTTTAGCTTTTTTGGCTGCTTCATGGCTTGATTTTTATTTTCTCCGACAACTGTTGCGCTTTTTTATCAGTTGTAGGAATTTCCTGAAGCAGTGCATAAGCCTTGTCAAGCTGTTCATTCTTCACATAAGTTATTGCCTCATTGAAATAGGCTTGTGTCTCATCAGGCTCATTTGAAACCTTCTCTCTTCCATATGAACCAATGCTTTCCAAAACCTCAATTAATGCCTTGGTAGAATTTGGACGCTCATCTGGCACAAAATTGGTACAACTCATCAACAAATCATATAGGGCTGGCACTGGTAAGTAATTTGGATTCATATTTTCACCAGCGGGGCGGTTCGTCAAAAGACGGACGATATAAGGTTTTGCCAAATGCAAATAGATCACATTTTAAACTTGGCTTTCCATATTCATCTCTCCCTAATTGCTCCGGGCATCCATAATCTCTGGTACCATAAACGGCATCTTTCCTTAACAGCGTCATCCCAGTATTGATTTCTTCGTTCACATTTTTGACAAATCTTGAGAATCCGAAATCAATAATTTTTACGGTTAAATCGCTTTCTCTCAATAAGAGGTTGGAGGGTTTGAAATCTAAGTTAAGTGTAAAATCCCCTTTTGATGGGCTAAATCTAAGCCTTTGGCTATTTGCAGCCCGACTTTTATGCCTTCATTTAGGCTTAATTTGCCCTTTTTATTGAGCCAAGTTTCTGCATCAATAATGCCTTCAATGTATTCGGTTATTATTTGAGTTAGTTTGTGCGGCGATAACTTAGAAAAAAGGGGCAACCACAAGGGATTGCCCCGTGAGGGATTAGGGGGGGGCAACCAGTCATCAGAATAGGAAATGCAGTTAAAATCAATCAAAATAACCGGATGTGGTTGCCATTCAATCTTGTCATAGATGTATAGTCCCTGAAAAAGGGTTTGATTGCCGGAAAATAACACTCCATCAATAACTACAGGGATTATCTTTAAGAAGGGATAAACAAGCCAGCAAAGAAAGGGTTTGTCTTTATCCCTGCTTACCTACGATCCTTGTAGTTTGTTTTAGGATTCGTCAAAACACTCCATCAATAACTACAGGGATTATCTTTAAGAAGGGATAAACAGGCGGAGCAAAGAAAGGGTAATATAAAACTAACCATTTTCATAATCTCTGAAAACATTATGTTTGTGTTGTCTGTGAATCTTCCGAACATGCAACTAGCAGAGTGATTAGGATTAGGGTAAGAGATTTTAATCGCATCTTGTTGAACCCGATAAGGTAGTTTGGCTGGCAGGATACTAAAAAAAATCTGATTTTTTCAAATGATTTTTAATCCATATATTAGTACAACTAATTATTAAATAAACGAATTTAATACAATCATAAGGGTTTGCTCCGCTGATTGGTTGTTATTAATTCGTTTATTTCTCAATTAGTTGTACTAAATATACAGGGATTGCATTTAAAAAAGGATAAGTCAAAAGCAATTTTAGCTCCGTTATTTTGGTTCAAGGCGCGTAGCAACCAGAATAATCACGGCTTGTAGGACGCAGAATGCAATCACTTTTTTTGATTAGCTAAAGCAATCGCTCGTTCAGCATCTCCAAGTTGCCATGCCAGTTTGAGAATATCAGGGCGGTGGAAAAAATTTTTATATTTTTCATACCCTTCAATGCCTTTGGAGAAGCGGCATAGTTACCCTGTTGTGGCATAATAGCAACGCCTTCTCCATCCTTAAATCCTACTAAACGGATAATTTCTTTGCCGGTTCGGAGATTCCATAATCTGGTTGTGTGATCATATGCTCCGGACAAGGCGGTTTTGCCATCGGGGGAAAACGCGACGGCATTTACCCACGCAGGCTACTTGTCACGCACTGGCCATACAGGGTAAAGATCTTGTAAACCTATCGAATCAGCACGCATTCTCCAATGCAAAATTGATGCTGGCCACTTCCCTCCATTTTTATCCGTCGAACTCCAGTATCCACCATCTCGCACGTTCTGAAATTTTGACATTGCATCGTTTTTAGTAATGCTGCCAAACATGGCGTCCCATTCATTTGCACTTGGTACACGCCAATCACCCGCTTTTGAACCGTCTGTTAGTCCGCACATGCCATCTTTTAGACTAGCAGCAAATTGTTGTGCTTGTTGAAATGTTTTATATGAGGATTGACATTGAGCGTTTTTCAACCATACTAGCTTACCGACTTCAACTGTTCCATTGTTACCGTTTCCGCTAATTAACACTTCATAAGGATTTACCTTAACTTCTTTCCCACCCCAGTTAATGTTACAGGCTTTAAACGCCCATCTTACTTTGCCAGGATGGACTCCCCCTTGATAGTTGCCCCGACAGAGATAGAGTTTTTCGCCGTTACTCTCATGCCCAACAACATAAGCACCAGCTGGAACTTCACCATTCATGGCATTTGTCCATTTCCCAAAGGCCTCTGGTGCTATTAACACCTCGTATGGCGACACATAACGTTCTTTACCGCCATAACCAATATGACAGTCTTTCAAAGTACTGCTGATTTTTCCGGGATGAATCCCCCCCTGATAGTTGCCACGACAGAGATAGAGTTTTTGGCCGTTGCTCTCCTGCCCAACTATGAATGCACCCGCAGGAATTTTGCCACGTTTTGCTGAAACCCACTTGGCAACAGGTGATTCATACCCACTTACGCAGGATGAAGCTATTTTGTTGGACCGGGTGCATACACCATTATTCCCACTGGTTCCAGTTATCGTGCCGTCCGGCGCGACCGTTATGCGGTAGTTACAGCCCCCCGGTGAATAACCACTTGCAGACCCCGTTAAATTACAAGTTTTTCCCGCCACATGGAATGTGATGGTCTTAGTTCCTTTGAAGGCGAATGTCGCTTCCGACGTAAGTTCATGACCATTGGGGTTAGAGAACGTCGTCTTCGATGTTACCGTAACCGTGTCGGCCATTGCTGCTCCCGTGAAAGCAAATAGGGTGGTGGTCGTTGCCAATATTGTCGATTTCATAATAGTCTTTTTTTCCATTGTGAGTGAGATTCAGTTGACGCACACAGGCTTGGTTTAAAGGCGGCCTGTGGAACGAAACTATCCTCATTCATGATTTCATTCAGTCGTTATTAACCTGATATTCAGATGTGCGTAACCTCAGATATATAGTGGGTAAAAGCATAGAAGAAACTGGTATTCAGAAATTGTTCTAGCAAAATCAATAGAAATTATTGGTCGGGAAAACAAACCGTTTCTGAACTCATAAAGGTTCCCATTTCTCATGAAGAGTGGCTTTTTACCTAGCCAACGATTGGGCACATAAACACACCTACCGCCACTGGCGAACGATAATATTAAGGAGAGGTAGTATTTTAGTACAACTAATTAGGAAATAAACGAATTTAATGCAATCATAAAGGTTTGCTCCGTTGATTGGTTGTTTTTAATTCGTTTATTTATCAATTAGTTGTACTAAATCTACAGGGCTCGCATTTAAAAAAGGATAAGTCAAAAGCAATTTTAGCTCCGTTATTTTCGTAAATCCCTTGTACTAGAATGCAATCACTTTTTTTGATTAGCTAGAGCAATCGCACGTTTTGCATTTCTGAGTTGTAATGCAAGTTTAATAATATCAGGGCAGTGGTATAAATTTTTATATTTTTCATATCCTTCAATGTCTTTGGAGAAGCGGCATAGTTACCCTGTTGAGGCATAATAGCAACGCTTTCACCATCCTTAAATCCTACTAAACGGATAATTTCTTTGCCGGTTTCGAGATTCCATAAGCGAGTGGTTGTATCCTTGCTACCCGACAAGGCGGTTTTGCCATCAGGGGAAAACGCCACGGACTTACTTAATATCTGAGGACTGTTTTTTTAAGTTCTTGATAACGCGCCCATTGGATAAGTCCCACCATTTGACAGTGCCATCAGAATCTCCCAACAAAGCGGTTTTGCCATCGCGGGAAAACGCTATGGATTTAATATCTGAGGAATATCCTTCTAAATTATTGATGACGTACCCTTTGGATAAATCCCACCATTTCATAGTTTTATCCCTACTACCCGACAAAGCCGTTTTGCCATCGGGGGAAAACGCCACGGAAAATACTGTTGAAGAGTGTATTTCTAAGCTCTTGATGACGTGCCCGTTTGATAAATCCCACCATTTCATGGTATTGTCCCAACTGCCCGACAAAGCCGTTTTGCCATCTGGGGAAAACGCCACGGAACTTATATAATCGGAATGTGCTTTCAAACTCTTGATGAGCTGCCCGCTGGATAAATCCCACCATTTCACGCTATTATCCCAACTGCCTGACAAAGCCGTTTTGCCATCGGGGGAAAACGCCACGGAACTTATATAATCGGGATGTGCTTTCAAACTCTTGATGAGCTGCCCGCTGGATAAATCCCACCATTTCACGGTTTTATCCCTACTGCCCGACAAAGCCGTTTTGCCGTCTGGGGAAAACGCAACTGAATATACATAAGAGGAATGTGCATTTAAGCTTTTAATGACGCGCCCGCTGGATAAATCCCACCATTTCACGGTATTATCCTTACTACCCGACAAGGCGGTTTTGCCATCGGGAGAAAACGCTACGGACTCAACATCATCGGAATGTGCATCTAAACTCTTAATGACGTGCCCGCTGGATAAATCCCACCATTTCACAGTATTATCTAAAGAAGCTGACAAAGCCGTTTTAGCATCGGGGGAAAACGTTACGAAAGTTACTCCTGATGAATGTCCTTCTAAATTCTTGATCACGCGCCCGCTGGATAAATCCCACCATTTAACGGTATTATCTAAAGAAGCCGACAAAGCCGTTTTGCCATCGGAGGAAAATGTCACAGATTCTACATAATCGGAATGTGCATCTAAGCTTTTCATGACGCGCCCGCTAAATAAGTCCCACGATTTCACGGTTTTATCTTCACAGCCCAACAAAGCCGTTTTGCCATCGGAAGAAAACGCCACGGATAAAATTGAGGAATGTCCTTTTAAACTCTTGATGACGCGCCCGCTAGATAAGTTCCACCATTTCACAGCATCCCAACTGCCCGATAAAGCACTTTTGCCATTGGGAGAAAACGCGACAGAAGTTACGGGTTTGGAATGTCCATCTAAGCTCTTGATGAGGTGCCCGCTGGATAATTCCCACCATTTCACGGAGTTATCTTTTGAACCCGACAAGGCCGTTTTGCCATCGGGAGAAAACGCTACGGACTCAACATCATCGGAATGTGCATCTAAGCTCTTGATGAGGCGCCCGCTGGATAATTCCCACCATTTCACGGTTTTATCCCTACTACCCGACAAGGCGGTTTTGCCATCGGGAGAAAACGCTACGGACTCAACATCATCGGAATGTGCATCTAAGCTCTTGATGAGGCGCCCGCTGGATAAATCCCACCATTTCACGGTTTTATCCCTACTACCCGACAAGGCGGTTTTGCCATCGGGAGAAAACGCTACGGCATTTACCCAGTGGGAATGTGCATCTAAGCTCTTGATGACGCGCCCACTGGATAATTCCCACCATTCCACGGTATTATCATCTGAACCCGACAAGGCGGTTTTGCCATCGGGGGAAAACGCAACGGCTCTTACGTCTGAGGGGGCAAGGAATATTGCATGTTTTGCATTTCGGAGTTGCCATGCCAGTTTGATAATATCAGGGCGGTGGTATAAATTTTTATATTTTTCATATCCTTCAATGCTTTCCACTCTATTACCAAAACTAACATTAACATATTTTTCTCCGTTTGGAGAAGCTGCATAGTAACCATGTTGAGGCATAATAGCAACGCCTTCACCATCCTTAAATCCTACTAAACGAACAATTTCTTCACCGGTTTCGAGATTCCATAAGCGAGTGGTTTTATCTAAACTGCCCGACAAGGCGGTTTTGCCATCGGGGGAAAACGCCACGGCTCTTACAGACTTGGAATGTGCATCTAAGCTCTTGATGACGCGCCCGCTGGACAAGTCCCACCATTTCACGGTTTTATCCTGACTGCCCGACAAGGCGGTTTTGCCATCGGGGGAAAACGCGACGACATTAACACCGTTGGAATGTGCATCTAAGCTCTTGATGACGCGCCCGCTGGATAAGTCCCACCATTTCACGGTTTTATATCCTCCCGACAAGGCGGTTTTGCCATCGGGGGA
>JBDLJY010000217.1:0-11484 GCA_039714115.1 Pseudomonadota bacterium
TCTCGTCCAAAATAAATTTTGGATTCCGGAGCTGAGGAGTCCAAGATTTATCTTGGGCGTCTCGTCCAAAATAAATTTTGGATTCCGGAGCTGAGGAGTCTAAGATTTATCTGGTTCTGCCCAAAACTCGCTTTTTCATCTCTGCCAATTCTTCTACATATCCACCCGATAATATCGGAAACCGACACCACGTCTTCGGATCAAGACTTTCATCATCTAAATGAAAACTCGGCGCAAAACGTTCACGTTTCCACTGATTGCGTGTCCATAGCTTGAAAAACCGTTCAATCCATATAAGCAATTGATTGTCATCATATTCCTTAAACTGAACCCGTAGCAAACAAAAAATATCATAAGGCGTTTGGCGATCACGAATCGCGGCTTTTTCAATGACATTCAACAATGGATAAGGCATTAAATCCTCTTCATCAGTTTGCGCCATCTCTTTTGGGCGCAATTCCGCTGTGGGGGATTGTTCATTGATCAGTGACAGGGCTGGAATCGGTCCTTCATTTTCTATCCAGCGCAGCCACTGCCGTAAGAAGTCTTTATCTATTCCTGCTAAGGGACTTAAGCCGCCACTGGTATCTCCGTCCATCGTGGCATAACCTTGCGCCACTTCTGAGCGGTTACTGGTTGCCAATAAAAGAGCGTTGCGGAGATTCGCTATCAGCCAAACACTAGGAGAGCGTGTCCGGGCTTGAATGTTTTGTAGTGCAAGATCATGCTCTTCCCAGTTGAGTTTTTGGTTGATAGCCCCCGAAATTAAGTCAATATACCCTGTAACCAGTTCATTAATGTTCAATTCTAAATAGTCAGCACCAAGGCTGTGCGCTAGGGTTTCTGCCGCCGTTTGGGTGGTTTGACTTGAGTTTTCAGTGGCTTGGTAGACGCAGGTGAGTAGTGTGTGTATTATTTCGGCGATTGTTGTGGTGGGTGAGCATTTTTGTTTTATTTTGGCGTAAAAGCCTTCGATACCGAGTTCGGCTACGCCTAATTCAACCATTAAACGGACTAAACAGGCAATAGCAGATGAATCCGCTCCGCCACTTAGGGAGACGACAAAGCCTTGGGAGTGGCTTTTGCGGAGATAGTCAAATAATCCGAGACTGACAGCGCGAGTAAATTCTTCTTCTTTAATGTTTGGGCTATGTTCCCACTCTTGCTGGCTTGCTATGTTTTGGGAAGGGGCGAGTTGTGGATAGTCAAAGGGGACATCAATGCGGCTTTCTAACTTAGGTACCCAATCGCTGGTATGGGCTTGTGACATGCGGGTTAAGTCGACATCTACTAAGGCGCTGATCAGTTGATAGTCGGCAAAACTAAAACGTTTGTTGGTAGCTAACAATTGCTCGCCCGTGGCAATCATCGCGTCACCGTCATAAATGGCTCGCCCGGCTTCGTTGCCGAGTAAGTTGGTATAAATATAGCTGACGCTAAATGCTCGTGAGCCTTCTAGTACAAAACGTTTACGAATTCTATGCTTGTCAAAGGCAAAATGGCTGGCACTGGGGTTGAGAATAATATCTACGCCTTTTTCAGCCAGTTTGATGCCGGGACGTTTGGCAACCCAAGCTTCTTCACAGATTTCAAAACCGATACGCACGCCGCCACATTTAAAATAAATGTCGCCTATTGGATAAGCTTGCCCATCCAAGTCGATTTCGACATGCACATTTTGAGGCCAGCGGTGAAACCAGCGTGGCTCATAGTGGATGCCGTCACTGGGTAAAAATCGTTTGGCTACAAATCCACAGATGGTGCCGTTAACGAGTAGGCAAACGGTGTTATAGACGCGGTTTTGGTATGACAATGGCAAGCCTACTGCTACGATAATGTCTTTGCTTTGTTGCGCGATTTCATGCAAGACACGCCGCGATTGTGCCAAGGTGCCGGGGGCTAAAAAGGCATCTTCACAGCCGTATCCGCTGATACAGAGTTCCGGTAGGCATAAAATGCTCACTTTGTTGGCACGGGCGGCTTTGATGGCTGCTGTAATGTTTTTTTGGTTGCCTTCCCAATCTAGGGGTGTTTGATTGAGGGTGGCTGCGCCTACTTTGATGTATTTCATGGGTGTTTCCATTTGTTAGCTTTCAGATCGATAATTGTTCAATTTTAACTTTTTTTCTTTTAAGTTGTAGAGCCCTTAAAATTTTTTTGAAAAAATCATAAATATATCTTATACTGATTAAGACTTCTACTAATTACGAATACTTCATTCATAAGGATCAATATGTTATGATTTCGCTAAATAAGCTGTTGCGCCTAATAGGTGGCGTGTTATCTTTACCTTTTTTAGTCCTTATTCTGCTGATAGTTAAGCCAATCATATTTTTAATGAGGCGGAGAAAGGCGGCAAATTCAAAGCGACTTGTTAAAAGGCTTTTGCTAGGATTAGAGGCATTAGGCAGAGCCACTACGCCACAAGAGGTTGAAGCAGTCTTACAACGACATCCTCAATTGTTGTATGATCAAGCGGACACTTTGCTGGTTGGTTTCGTAGATAAGCTCAAGCGGCAAGATAAGCCGGATTTTGCACAGTTTGTACAGCGGAACCGTGAGCTGTTGCAAAGCATTCGACAAACAGTGGCGGGAGAGAATAATATACCGGCGATTTTTAAGGCTGATATCAAGCAAGCGAACGCTGCTGAAGTCAGTTATCAACAAGGTGCTGGTGTGCAAGCCTTAGATGAGGCTGTGCTGGCATGGGAGAGAATTTTAAGTCATCCTGAGTTTGCGACTGCCGATGAGGAGCTTCGCTTGGCGGTATTGAATGATAGTGCCAGCATTTATCTGCGCCGCTATAAGGTGACTGGTGTGCTTGAGGATTTAAATCGTGCTTTGTCAAGTTGGGAGATTGTGCTTGCAAAAATGCCTGAGAATTCGCCTGATTTGCCAAGCCGTCTTTCTAATTTTGGCATTGGTTTGAGGGCTCGCTATGCCCACACTGGCGATGTCAAGGATTTAAAACGGAGCATGAAGGCTCTCCAAAAGGTTGTTAAGTACGATACCAGTGCTTCAATGTTATTAGTTTAACATAACATGGAGTCCAAGATAAATCTTGGACTCCAAATTCCAGATTTATGGAGTCCAAGATTTATCTTGGACTTGATTGATAAGTTGTTGTTTAAGTTCAAAAAGATGATATTCTAAATTGACGGAGTAAACATCTGGGCTTTTCAAGCGTTTGATACCCGCTGGACAGTGGGCAAGTTGTGCCTGCACTCTTTCACGAATTTGCGCTAACGAGGGCAAATCTACCACTGGGCTACCTTTGCGTAGCACTGGAATGAGTAAATCTTCATAAGGGGTGCCGGCGGACAACTGTGTATGTTTTTCCGGTGCCGCAAGATTGACCATCCTTGGTGCGTCAACCGGCGGAAAGGTTTGATTATAAATCATATCGCCGACAAACTCTCCTTGGGCATCACTAAAACGGCGCACTTGCAATAAGCCGGGATTGGAAATTTTAATCGGCTCTTCTGAAAGTTTTAGGCGATATTGCCAATCTTCTCCGGGCTCACGGATCGCGGTCAATTTATACACGCCCCCCAATGCCGGTTGATCATAACTGGTGACTAATTTAGTACCAACTCCCCACAAATTAATTTTGGCACCCGCCGCTTTGAGATCATCTATGAGATGTTCATCTAAGTCGTTGCTGGCAACAATACGCGCTTGTTCAAATCCTGCCTGATCCAACATTTGTCGCGCCTGTTGACTGAGGCTGATAAATTCGCCTGAATCTAAGCGGATGCCAATGAGTTGATGACCTTTTTCACGCAACCAGTGGCCCATTTCAATGGCCTTTTTTACGCCATTGTGTGTGTCAAAAGTATCTACTAAAAAGATACAATTATTGGGCATGGCTTCTGCGTAGGCGCGAAAAGCTTCGTCTTCAGTCGCAAAAGACATGATCCAGCTATGGGCGTGTGTGCCTTTGACGGGGATGCCGTAGAGTTTTCCCGCTAACAGGTTTGAAGTCGCCGCGCAGCCGCCAATATAAGCTGCTCGACTGGCAGACAACGCTCCATCAATCCCTTGCGCCCGCCGCAAGCCAAATTCTAACACTGGATCGCCTTGGGTTGCTTGGCAGATTCGCGTCGATTTTGTTGCGATAATCGTTTGAAAGTTAATGATATTCAGCAGTGCCGTTTCTAATATTTGACATTGCAACAATGGTCCTTGCACCCGTAACAGGGGCTGATGGGGAAAAACGAGTGTGCCTTCTGGCATTGCATCAATATCGCACTCAAAGCGTAATTCGCTGAGATAGTCGAGAAAAGCTTGCTCAAATAAGGGTTTGCCATCAGCCCCTGTTAAGGTGGTGAGATAAGTTAAGTCGCTGTCAGTGAAATGTAAGTCTTCAAGATATTCAAGCACTGTGCCTAATCCGGCGGCAATCGTGTAGCCACTGCCAAAGGGCGGTTTACGGAAAAATAGGCTAAAAACGGCCTCTTGATTGATTTTACCGGTTTTCCAATAGCCAAAAGCCATCGTCAATTGATATAAATCTGTCAGCAAAGAGAGAGAATGTCTGTACAGTTTTTTGATGTGGTTCATAATTTAATCTCCTGTGCAAGGTATGCCAGTAGGAAAGTTGCACACTCTTGAAATAAAGCAAGAAGCCTATAGATAAAAAATAATTATCAATCATTAAATTTAAGTTAAGAGAAAAGTTATTATGCTAATCAAAGAGATAGATTCTAATGAGTTGTCCCAATGGCTGGAAGGAGAAAAGCCACCGGTTTTGATTGATGTGCGTACTCCACAAGAGATGGCGCAGGCGTCTATTTCTAACGGTAAGCCGTTGCCGCTTAATACCTTGCCTTTTCGTCTTGATGATATTCCTAGAGATGAGCGGGTTGTGTTTTATTGTCGCACAGGGGCACGCTCAGCTCAAGCGTGTATGTATATGGCACAGCGGGGCTATGATAATGTTTATAATCTGCGCGGCGGGATTGTGAGTTGGGCGCGTAATGGGTTGCCTGTGGTGCCTATGGCGTTTAATTAGGCGATAAATCGCCTACTACGAACGGGCAATTTTATGTCAGTTAGTATGGACAAAAAAATTGTGGTTTGCAAGCAAGGCTATGTATTAGTATAACTAATTTATAAATAAACTAATTTAAGTCAGGCTTAAAAATCTGATTTTTATCGTTCCTTGCATTGCAGAATGGCGGCATTCCTTTGCTACTCAATGGCATATAATACGAAATGGAACGAATAGTTGTAATAGGTACGAGTTGTAGTGGTAAAACTACGTTTGCAAGAGAGATCGCAAACATGCTAGGTATTGAGCATATTGAACTCGACGAGCTGCACTGGGAACCAAATTGGAAAGAAAGAGACAGGGAGCAGTTTAAGAGTCTTGTTGAAAGTAGGATAAATAAGGAACGCTGGATAGCTGATGGAAATTATTCAGTGGTTCGAGATGTTCTCTGGGCACGAGCGACGACCATCATTTGGTTAAATTATTCTTTTCCAATTGTTCTCTATCGAGCATTTGTAAGGTCATTTAAACGTTCAATTACGAAAGAAGTCTTATTTTCAGGCAATAAGGAGTCATTTAGGAGATCGTTTCTTAGCAAAGAGTCTATAATATTATGGGTTATTAATACTCATAGTGAAAAAAGGCGCCGGTATTCGTCACTGTTAAGTAGTTCTAATATTGAGGTTATAGAATTTAAAAAAACGAATGAGGCAAAAAAATTTATTAACAGTTTGAGGGTTGAGGTATGTTGGAGTCCAAAATTTATTTTGGACGAGCGCCCAAGATAAATCTTGGACTCCGAATACGGCACC
Source organism: Pseudomonadota bacterium (assembly GCA_039714115.1). Lineage (GTDB taxonomy): Bacteria > Pseudomonadota > Gammaproteobacteria > Beggiatoales > Beggiatoaceae > Thiomargarita. Next base: position 5,806 of record JBDLJY010000217.1, read on the forward strand.
CTTCAAGCGTAATGACCGAGGCACCACGTTTGCTGGGCTGTTGCGCTTTCTTTGATGTAAGATCAATAAACCATAGTACAGGGATTGACGGAATAAGGGGATTGGCTCAAGATAAATATCTGATTTCTGCTGGACGGCGTAAAGCAAACGTTACGGAGCAGGTTGCAAACCTGCTCCGGCAGAAGATTTCCCTTTTTTCATCAAACCCCGTCCGGCATGAGCGCGTTAAAACAAGACCTGGCAGGCTGATCATAACAAAACCTGCCAGGTCAGCGTCCTACATAGTTTCCCCTTTATTTTCAACGACATGCTAGGTATGGGTTGAGTAGCAGGTCTTCTTTTGGCAGGGCGCGTCGACGTCGAAATGACAGATTTATCCTTGCGTCGAAATGATTATCTTTATGAACAAAGAAATCCGATTTTTTAAAAAAATCTGATTTCTAGCCTTAAAAAATGACAAGAGAGATTTCTCCTCACGTCGAAATGACAAGCGGAGTGTCGGAATGACAAAGGTAAGATTTGAACAATAAAAGAAATCCTATTTTTTCAAAAAATCTGATTTCTAGGGCTGTCGTCAATGATGTTTACTGGAAATGTCTTGTCAGCGTTATCGCCGTCATCCCAATTCAAGGTATCGGAGGTTTTGGTATAGTCGTTGGGGGCAATGGCGGGATTAAGGGGATTGGGGTGTGGGTTGTTTGTCTTTTTGAACCAGACTGTATGTACGCGGATTATTTTTTACGTCGATAAATATCACTTCTATGTCCCACTTCAAGCACTACAACCAGTAGGATATTATCGTGTATCTCATAGATAATGCGATAATCACCTACACGAATACGATAACGGTTTTCAAAGCCTTTTAGCCTTTTAATAATGCGAATTTGCAAAGATGGTGGCAATTTTTTGATGTATCGCTGTGCAGCAGGTTTAATGTTTACTCTGTAAGTCATAATCCAAGTTCCTTTATAAAATCGTCAAGAGACTTAGAACCTTCTTCTTTAAGAGCATCATTGGCATTGGCATTATCAATACAATCTTCAAGTTGTTCAATTATCTCCACTTCATTTATGGGAACCACCATTAAAAATACTTTATCTTGGTACGTTAAAGCTAATCGTACCTTTAGAGTCGCGGCGCGATCAAATAAATCATCTAAATCCTGTTGTGTGTTAGTCTTTTTATTTCCCTCATGAGTACTGTCAACGCAATCGGAAAGTTGTTTTATCACGTCAACATCCTCTATCGGAACAACCGCTAAAAAAACTGTCTCTTGATATGTTAATGTCAGACGTTCTTTCCCAGCAACGGAGCGTTCAATTAATTCTTCTAAACTGTATTGTACTTCAATGGTTTTCTCAGTTGTCCTCATTTTTTTCTAGTATGGCCCTCAGATTTATCCTCCGCTGGTGCGCTCGCTTTTGCGCTTTCTTTTTTGTCAGAGCAATAAAATTAATAATCAGTTTTCTGCTGGACGGCATAAGGTAATCGTTGCTCCGCAGGTTGCATTCCTGCGTGGCGACATAGACAAACGTTGCGGACAGGGTTGCAAACCCCGTCCGGCATGAGTATGTTGGAGTCCAAAATTTATTTTGGGCGCCAAGATAAATCTTGGACTCCGAATACGGCACCCTTCAAAATGAGACTATTTTTCATCCTTATGAAATTCTTTTAAACGTCTCAAAAACTCTTGGACTTCTTCGGTTAGTTTACCTTCTTGTGCCATCTGTTTTGCCACGGCTTGTTCTTCAGAGAACATTTTATTTATTCCCTCGTTTATTCCCCACTGAATATCATCTTGCCGTAAATTAAGTCGATCTCTCATAAGCTCAAATAAACTCGATTGGTTAAAAACCTCATTGCTATACCGTTTTCCCCAAAGATATTCAACCGTTATTTGCAAACTTTCTAACTTTTTTGGAGTCAATTCCTTTATCATTTTTTCTAAATCTTCTTTATGAGCATCTATTTGCTGACGCAGAGAAGTTATATAACGAGTCGCAAAATCTTTTTCTTCTTTGATCGCTTCAAGTTCTGATTCGACGATAAACGGTAGAAGAAATGGAAGATTTCTTTTTATAATCGTCTCAATCTTTATCAGACTTAAATGATAGGCTTTATATTTCAACCTTCCCGAATATCTTGGATCGCTTTTGGGGAATTCAATTTCCCTTTCTTCGATCTCTTTCTTACTCTTTGGTGAGCCTTTAAGATAAAAAACGTTACAAAGAATTTCTTTACCTTTATAATCGTCATCCATTTCCATTAAGTGACGATATTCTAGGGTTCTCTTATCCATATGTTCATCTGATTTATATTTACGCTCAAATTCTAAATGGATAATAACGTCATTTCCTTCTTTATCTTTGGCTTCAAAAATGACATCGGCAATGCGTTTGATGGATATAAATTCTTTCCCTATCATTACCTTTGTCTTTTCGGCTTCGACTTGATATTCTTCTAATATAAATTGAAGAAGCTCTGGAAAATCTTTAGATAGTTCTTTAGCTATGGCATCAAAACTTGCGATTTCCCTTTTTTCATTCTCTTCAAGATTTTTTAGTGATTGAGGAATATCAGGTGTGATTTTTTCTTTTTCTACTTCCCGAAATAGTAGCTGCAAAAAAACTTCAAACGGTTTTCTACTTTCAATAAGCCGTCTTTTAAGAATTCCTTGTTCATTTTTAGAAAGTTTGGCTTCGGTGATTAATTTGGAGAAATCGATTGCAGTTGGCGGTTCGATTAAATTCCCTTGTTGGGGTGAATTTGTTTTCATGTTGGATTGTTTGGGTGTTAATTACTATTTTTCAAGTTCGATTGAATTTTTGGACGCTGAGCGAGATCAAAAATGTTATCAGCATATTACTGTTGCATTGCTAATCCCTTATGGTATAAAGCTGCTTGGCTGTTGCGCTGGCTGTTGCGCTTTCTTTGATGTAAGATTAATAAAACCTTGTACAGGGATTGATGTTGGCACGGAGATAATGTGCCAGCCAAGATAAATCTTGGACTCCTTAATAGCAACGCTCGAAATCCCGCCATGAAGTAAATCCCTGTACTCTTGTTTTGATAACAAACCCTAGTCCCCTGATTGACGGAATAAGGGGATTGGCTCAAGGGTGAACGTCGCAAAAGCACTAGCGAGGGTTCTTCGAGACTACTTCGTTTGGCACGGAGATAATGAGCCAGCCAAGATAAATCTTGGACTCCTTAATAGCAACGCTCGAAATCCCGCCATGAAGTAAATCCCTGTACTCTTGTTTTAATAACAAACCCTAGTCCCCTGATTGACGGAATAAAGGGATTGGCTCAAGGGTTATAATCGAAATGACAGATTTATCCTTGGACTGAGTACATCTAATGCTCAACAACGAATAAAAATCAGATTTCTGCTGGACGGCATAAAGCAAACGTTACGGAGCAGGTTGCAAACCTGCTCCGGCAGAAAAATAAGGTAATCGTTGCGGACGGGGTTGCAAACCCCGTCCGGCATGAGCGCGTTAAAACAAGACCTGGCAGGCTGATCATAACAAAACCTGCCAGGTCAGCGTCCTACATAGTTTCATCTTTATTTTCAACGACCTGCTAGGTATGGGTCTCCTAGCAGGTTTTCTTTTTGCACTTACGTCGAAATGACCATCTTTATGAATAAAGAAATCCGATTTTTTTAAAAAATCGGATTTCTAGCCCAATGATGATTTAGGCCCATTTTTATTGTTATCGTTTTGCTCCGCTCAGCGTAATGATCGAGGCACCACGTTTGCTGGGCTGTTGCGCTGTCAATAGGTTTTCGGAGTCCAAGATTTATCTTGGACGTCTCTCTTTCTGCTTGCGTCGAAATGACAAATTTATCCTTGGACTGAGTACAACTAATGCTCAACAACGAATAATCGAAATGATAATAGTCAGATTTATTCTCGCTTTATGTCGCCACGCTCGTAAATCCCTGTACTCTTGTTTTAATATTTTTTGGTTTTTAAGTGGGGTTTAATAAATAAACACCGCCGCGTCCACACCCACAAATCGACCGTTTCCAAAACAGGTTTATTCTTAGGTGACAAAATACCATAAAGGCAATATTCTCCGCTTGGCAAATTATCAGGCAATATCAAGTCAAGCAACATCACAGGATTATCTGCTATTCTTTGTCCATACCATTTGGCAACAGTATTTCCGGCTGCAAATTCATTTTCTTTAGTCAGCGTAAAAAAGTTTCCATCTGGCATCACCACAGCGGCATATAAGTCATATCCCCAAGCTAACTTTTCCGTCAGTCGCGCCTGAAAAAGTTCTCCTAGATTATAGCTATCTTTTTCCAGATCGATTTGTGGAGAGCAAGAACTTTGTGTGGTTTCCCAATCTTGCTCATGCTCATCAAGCCATGCTTTCAGTTCTGGATCAGATGCGGTTAGCCGGTTGTTACCTAATTTAATAGATAATAACGAGGATAGGTTTTTCAATTCAGCTGGGATTACTCCGCACAGTTCGTTGTAATGTAGTTCAAGAGACTTCAATTGGCTCAGTTTGCCTAGTTCTGATGGGATAGGGCCACTGAGGTTGCCGACTCCTAGCTGAAATGTCTCCAATTGGCTCAATTTTCCTAGTTCTGGTGGGATAGGGCCGCTGAGGTGGTTCTCTACATATATGAGCTGTTCATAAAGCATCCTCCCCATTGCCTTAGGACAAGCATAGGTGTCATTTCCACAGAATTCTGCTATACCTCCGAGTATTACCAACATTGGTTCATCATAAGTAGAGCCCAATTGTAGAGTTTTTAAGTGGCTCAAATTACCTAATTCTGCTGGAATGAAACCGACTAGCTCGGTGAACGCGAGTCTAAGTGCTGTTACATGTCCCTCACTACATTCAACGCCATACCAGCTACAAGGCGTATTCGTCACAATCCATCCCAACGGAGGCACTGGACTATCAAATATCGCAGGAGACCATCTAGCACCACCAGTACTATCATAAAGAGCGATAAGTGCCTGACACTCTGTGGTGGGTATTTCAGTTACCGTCGTGCAGTCAAACAGATTATTAATGATGATAGTGGCATTGTCTAAGTTTTCCCCACTAACCGGTGAGGTTAGGGTAATTGTGAAAGCTTCAGGTTTGCCGTCATCAATAATCGTTATTGTGATGGTTTTGTCAGCTAAGTCACCTTCTGCCCAATATAATGTCCCTGTGGTTTGGTTGTATTCGTAGTTTGCTGATATGGCTTCGTTACCGGCGCGGGTGACGGTGACAGTTACTTGTCCGTTGTTTCCGCCTAAACTGTATATTGTTGACGAGAATCGCACGCTTGCAGTAGAACAAGATGTTTGTGTGTATTTCCAGCTTGGATTGCGATTGTTAAGCCATTTAATAAGTTCTGGAGCTGAGGTGGTTAGGTGGTTGGTGTTTAAATTTAAATCATACAGATCTAGATTTTTTAACTCGACTGGGATTTCTCCGCAAAGTTGGTTGTTGTGCAGATGGAACCTGTCCAAATTGCCCAATTCCGTTGGGATTGAGCCGGTGAGTTGGTTGTTAGACAGATCGAGCCAACTCAAATTGCTCAAATTGCCCAATTCAGTTGGGATTGTGCCGGTGAGTTGGTTGTTAGACAGATCGAGCCAACTCAAATTGCTCAAATTGCCCAATTCAGTTGGGATTGAGCCGGTGAGTTGGTTGTTA
>JBDLJY010000218.1:0-11480 GCA_039714115.1 Pseudomonadota bacterium
CTGTGTCGGAGTAATGGTTTATGAGATTTATCCAGATTTATCCTCGTACTCAACCGAAATGACAGAGTAATCGAAATGACATTTTTAGTACAGGGATTTACGGAATAAGGGGATTAGTCTGTGAGCTAATTGTAGGCTGTCCGTTTTGGTTGTGCGCTCAGGATTGTTCTTGTGGATTATTGATCATTATCTCAGTGTCAACATATGTGCCAATCCCTTTATTCCGTCAATCCCTGTACTGGGATTAGCATTAGTAAGTAACAACCTAAAAGGCACAATCTCAAAAAAGCTCACCAAATTCAAAAAATTAGAAATCCTATTGCTGAATAGAAATCCTATTTTTTTAAAAAATCGGATTTCTTTCTACTGGACAACAAATAAAACCAACCCTGTACTGATATTTTAGCGATTCAATTTTACGAACATCTCGTTTGACATATCCATGCAGTAATAAATTCGTTCGTGTTGGTTTTATTCGTTGTTGAACATTAGCTGTACTCATCTGTGTCGGAGTAATGGTTTATGAGATTTATCCAGATTTATCCTCGTACTCAACCGAAATGACAGAGTAATCGAAATGACATTTTTAGTACAGGGATTTTTATCGTTCCCACACGGAGCGTCAATGCCATTAAGCCTGCCCAGTATGAGGAGGGAACTGAAGGATCAAGACAAACCTCAGTCGACTAATACCCAGATTTACAACAACCTGCGAAGTATGGGTTGACTGAGAACTTATTTGGGGAGGGTTATCCTGAATGATTGCATGGGATAGTCGGGAAGAGGAATGGTACTTGCAGGAGCAGGCATTCCCACGCTCCGCGTGGGAACGAGATCAAAAAAGCTTATCCAGAGCTAAAGAGGGAGCAGATTTTTTTTGACATACATGCACAATTAAAAAACAGATCCCTCAATTCGCAGAAAAATCACTCATTTGCGATTTATCATACAGGCATGGGTTCATAAACCCTCAGAAACACACTCTGTCCTTAGATTTGGAGCCATTGGTAGTACACTACCTCTATACTCACCGGGTCGTAATTTTTGTTGCTGTTCACGGAAATAACCATCCGAAGAACACTCCGTATCCTGAGATAACGTATGTGGAGCCTTAGAGTCAGCAAATTGAGATTCAATTATGCTGCAAGACACCAAGCCACTTATTCCTAACAAAATAGAGGTGATCAAACTGAGTTTTAAAAATGTCATCTTTCCTATCTCCTACATAAATAGATGTGTATTGAAATGATTGCGGATTATAAATAAATTTTATTTCAAAAGTAAAATTTTTTTTATCATTCCCACGCGGAGCGTCAATGCCAGTATGATAAACCCACAATTATGATAAACAGAAATAGAAAAAATCTATGCAGGACAGAAAAAAATCTATATTCTCGTTCCCACGCGGAGCGTGGGAATGCCTGCTCGGACGCTCCGCGTCCGGCAAGTGCCAATCCTCCTCTCGACTATCCCATGCTATCATTCTCGTTGCAGGACGCTCCGCGTCCGGGCAGGCATTCCCCAATGCCATTAAGTTAAGGACAACTAATTGATTTTTAAATAAAAAAAATACACTCAGTTAAAAATCCGATTTTTTGAAAAAATCGGATTTTTTTAACATAGACGCTCCGCTAAAAATCCGATTTTTTGAAAAAATCGGATTTTTTTTGACAATGTCCAAGCTCAGTAATATTATCATTATCGGAAATAAAATCAATCATTTATCCTTAACTTAATGGCATTGAGGCATTCCCACGCGGAGCGTGGGAACGATAAAATAATTAAGGCTTAATGCACTAAAGCTAGTACAACAGCCAAGCCATTGCAATCAACATTTTTTGAAATTACCAAAACATTGTGATAGACTTCGCCCTCGCTTTCATTTTAGGAGTCCAAGATTTATCTTGGCTGGGCATTTTAGGAGTCCAAGATTTATCTTGGCTGGGCATTTTAGGAGTCCAAGATTTATCTTGGCTGGGCGGAGTGATTGCCCTTAACCCAACATCAGAACTATCATCATGAATTCTGCAAACAAAACGCCCGAAAAAATCGCTAAAGAACTTAAAGATTCCTCCTTTTCAATTCTTGATACTATTTTGAATTGGGGACTGGTTATTATTTTATTTACTGCCCCTTTTATATTCATAAAAGGGATAAACGATTTTAGCAATCTCCCGCAAAATGCCTTTATCCAGATAAGCGTTGTTTTCCTCTTGCTCGTCTGGCTCATTAAATGTCTAAAAACAGGAAAATGCACCCTATTAAAATCTCCTTTCAACCTGCCTATAATAGGCTTTCTCCTCTGCTGCCTTACATCAGCCCTCTATGCTCACAACCAATACGAAGGACTTATGACATTAATGCATTGGACAGCTTCAGCCATAATGTTTTTCCTAGTCATAAACAATCTCGGCAGCATAAAAGACTCAAGCCGTTTACTGACAGTCGCTTTTTTAGCAGGCTTTTTAGCAGTACTTATAGGGATAACACAATATCTTTTTGGATTTTCCGCCATACCTCAGATAATGCCACCAGCGGTAACATTTGGAAACCGAAACATGGCAGTTCATTTTATAATCCTTACACTACCCCTTGCCGCCGGATTCTTCTTTAAAAATACTCAAAAAATAGGAGACTGGATTATAGCTATCATTTCAAGCTTTATGATCGTCTTTTTAATATATACCAAAACCAGAGCAGGATGGCTGGCACTGAGTATCGAACTTATCTTATTGTCGGGATTACTTTTTAATTTCAAAAGAAAAAATTTAAACAGGATTTTATACCTCGTATTAGCTTTGATGGCTGTATTCTGGACATATATCTTTATCCGATCAGGATGGCTCGCCCTCGGTGTTGCGCTTATATTTTTATTTGCTTTTCTAGTAAGGGAACGATTATCTAAAGATAATACTCTCGGCTGGAATAATAACAAAGTTCTAGCACTTGGCTCCGCCTTGCTTATCATATTAATCATGCTCCGCCCAGAAGAATTAAAAATCCAATATGCATGGCTAGCCCTGATATTTTTACTTGCGATTATTCTCAGGAAACGATTAGACAACATTCTCGGCTGGCACAAAATTCTAGCGGCAGGAACAATCTTGCTTATCATAATAGTCATTAGCCAATATAGCCTCAAACCGACTTTTAAAGATCAAATAATTGCCAGTAAAATGGCCGACATTACAAAACTTATCAATAATAAAGAGACATTATGGGAACAAGAGACAATATCTATTGCCATTATAACTAGGCTTGCCATAGCGAGAAATAGCCTTGAAATGATTAAAGATAAGCCCCTAATAGGGTTCGGGCTAGGAAACCATAAAGTATTTTATCCTATATACCATCGCAAAGCGGTTAAAGACAGAGGATTCACTGAACAGACACAGCTCAAATACGTCCATAATGACTATATACAAATTGCAGCAGAAGTCGGCATTATCGGAATATTCTTCTTAGGATGGTTAGGTTTTGCGATATTCAAAGTCGCCTTTAGCTTAATGTCACCTGCATATTCTAGGAATATCCGTTTTTGGACACTCGGCATCTTGCTCGGTATTACCGGATTGATGATAAACGCATTCTTTAGCTTCCCATTCCAACGCGCCATACCTCCTTTCATTCTTATGGCTTTTATCGGAATCCTTGGATTTTTTTATGCCGACAACAATCATCAATACAAAGTCCACCATAAATGGATACTAATAAGCGCTTGCGCTTTAGTATTTGCAGGAATGATCTGGCTGGTTCGCTTTCACTATCTTGACATAAAATGCGACAGACATCTCCTGAGAGCAGTCCAAATGGAGAAGGGAAAGAACTGGCAGGGCGCTCTTGCAGAAAGCAAAAAGGCTTACTATTATAACCCAAATAGGACCATGATACTTTTTTATATGGGACATGCCTATACCAAATTAGGGAATTACAAAAAAGGAATTGAGGCACTCTCCAAGCTTGTAGCAGCCTATCCTTACAACATGAATGCATTGCTAAATATGGGTGCCCTTTATGCACGCTTAGGAGATTATGATCAAGCTATTAAAGCGTATAATAAGGTTTTACAAATCAAGCCTAACCATGCCAATGCCCACCAAAACATTGGCCACCTTTTTAGAAGACAGGGAAAAATAAACAAAGCACTTAAGGAATTTCAAATAGCAGCCGAGTTAGAGCCTAAAAACAGCGTTGTACATTTTAATATCGGGATAGCTCAATGGCAGAACAAGCGATATAAAGAGGCGGCAGAGTCTTTTAAAAAGGCAGTTAGATTAAATCCCGAATGGGATATAGCGCAAAAATTTCTTGGGATTATGTATTTTGATTTTTTAAACGAGCCGGAAAAAGGAATAGTACACTTTAAAAGAGCCTTGGAACTCAACCCTAAAATCAAGGGCGCTGATCAAATACTTAATCGGATCAACATGTTTTAAAAAATCGTGATTTTGGAGTCCAAGATTTATCTTGGGAGTGCTTGCGTCTATTGTGCCGGACAGGGTTTTTTATGCAACCCCGTCCGCAACGTTTCAGATTGCTTGGACTCCTTTCATACTAGGCAAACAATCGCCAGCCCCCGAAAAAGCAAAACCAAATCAAAAAGAGATTAGCGGCAACCAGCAATAGAAAAGCGAGGCGGGCAATCCAAGAAGGGCAGCCAGTATTCAAGCTCTCCTTAACAATATCATCCAGATCGCCCGCCACGCTAAACAGCACGCCGAACGCCACAAGGCCCGCCACAACCCCCCCCACAAGGCCCACCATATCGAACGCCACCCCGAATGCCACCCCGATTGCCACCCCGAAGCCCACGCCCGCCGCCACCCCGAACGTCACGAGAGATGCCACAACAGACGCCACACAGATCGCCACGCCGCCCACCACACCGCCCACCACGCCAAACGCCACACCGAACGCCACCCCAAACGCCACGATGCCCGCCACCCCGAACGCCACGAAGAGAGCCATCCGGAACGCCTCATCACTCTCAATATCCCCCAGCCAACCCGTTAATAGCGAACATCCTACCAACAAAGCACTGATCATCATATAACTTTCTGGACCCCATGTCTTGGCTGACTGAGGCAACAATTCTAACCCTAAAGCCAAAGTAGGCACCAACAAAGGCAACCACATTAAAATACTCACCAACCACTTGCTTACACGTTTATCATCCTCTTCACCAAAAACATCCTGATAGGTTTTCAATTGTTGAGGCATGACTAAAGTCCACCACAATAAGCGTAAATAGTCGAATGGATCCAAAGGAGAAAGAGACGGAAGTAATATCCGTAGAGCTTGTTCAGCCTCTTGTGCATAATTTTTGAACGTATTGCCATTTAAATAATCTTGATAGGCTGATTGAGTGTTTTGTTCACAAGCCTTTTGCCAAGCCTTATCATCTTCTGACTTTCCAGCCACAGCTTGTAACAGCTTTTTAGCCTCCTGTGCATATCTCTTGAGCGTCTTACCGTTTAAATACGCCCGGAAAGCGACTTCGCTATCTTTTTTACGTACCACCTGCCAAACTTTATCATCAGCCTCTATAGCTTTTAGTCGCGGCTTGATCTCTCCTGCATATTTTTTGAGCGTATTACCCTCTATATACGCTATGTAGGCAGCCTCAGTATCTGTTTTACATGCATATTGCCAAGCCCTATCGTCCATCCGCAGCTCAGCCTCTTGTGCATATTTTTTAAGCGTATTGCCATTCAAATACCCTTGGTAAGCGGATTGAGTATTTTGTTGACAAGCCCTTTGCCAAGCCTTATCATCTATCCACTGCTTAGCCTCTTGTACATCATGATTCTTATCATCCATTCTTATCATATGCCTCATCAATTTTTGCTAGGAGTCCAAGATTTATCTTGGACACCTACCAAAAAATTAATTATTCGTTTTTGCCAAATAAACAGGATCGCGCTGCTTTATAACAAGCCGCCCAATCTTTTCATGCCGAGATTCCGTCATCGGCTTGATCACTATACCCTCTCTGGTTGTTTTATATAACTGAGAAATGCCATGCGAAGCTTCTACCATACTTTTCCCATCAAGCCATTGTTCTAAAACTACATTCGTAGCTAAAATCGGCACATGAATATCCAAATTACCAAACTGTTTCACAACAAGAGACTGGCGAATGTCAGGGGAAAGCCATTTTTCATTAACCTTAATATCATACAGCCTAACTTCAAAGTTCTTCAATTTGTAGATGTTGGACTGAACGCGGGGCCCGATGAATTCACCATAAACAGTAATATTTTTGCCCGGATAACCCACCCTTAAAGTTTCCACAAAATCAATAATACCTTTCTCAGCCGCCACCTTCCAAAAATCATGGACAAAGCCCTCAATGGGCTGAATAGAAAAGTTGCGTTGATTGACATAAATTTTGTCATCCAAGGCGGAGTAAGTCACCGAAAAGTTCTGCCCCTCAAGTTTCTCAGTAATTTCTACCGGTTGCGGCATCAGGACATCAGCCACTTCGACATATCTATCCGCCCCTTCAATATCGTAGCTTGAAAGTCCAATCGGCAATCCGACGAGATTAGCCGCTTGACACGGGATCGCGGGTGGCTCGTATTTTTCAACGCCGAGAAATTCGGTTATTTTCTCAGTTTCCATCTCCTCAGCAGCTCCCTCCAACAGATCAAGTTCAGCAACCAGCCCCTGAGAAATTTGTCCCCTCAACCTCACCGTTTTCACTCTATTTTTATCTTTGCCGCTTAGTCTCCCGACTAATCCCAGCTTATCGAGTACCCATTCTGGTATGAGAGAATCGATAGGAAAATATAAGACAGTATCGCCTTTTTTGAATTGTCCCTTTTTGATAACAAACTCAAAAGTAGAGCCTTCTAAAGTTGCGCCCTCAATTGCATCCGCTTTTTCAATAGGAAAAGTGGATGCAATCACCTCTTTTGTTACGCCGAAAAAAGCCATTAATAACTCCTTAATAAAAATTGAGTACACATATCAATCAAATAAAGAATTGCATATTATCGTTTATTTCAAACCCGATCATCAAGAGAAAAAAGTTTACACGCTCGTAGTAGGCGATTTATCGCCTTATTTGCAAAAAAATTATTAAAGATGTTACAATATTTATAGAAAAAACAACAGATATGCGGGATTGCCCCGTTCTGACAAACCGGCAAAAGTTTTTGTTGAGTACGTAGGAGGGCAGACTGTTTTGACAACCCCGCAGACATTAAATAAAAAGTTGCTTAGCATGATACTAAATAAAATACGGCTTTCCAATTTTCGCTGCTTTGACGATTTTCAACTTTATTTTCACCCCAAGTTGACAGTCTTAGTCAGTGACAACGGCGGCGGTAAAACGGCTCTTTTAGACGCAGTTGCCATTGCATTAAGTCCCTTTGTAGGCGGATTTGACAAAGGCAAAAGTCTTAGCTTTTCAAATGAAGATGTTACTCTCAAGCCAGTCTCGGGGGAGTCTTGGATTATGGAAGCGCAATATCCTGTAGCCGTCTATGCCGACGCGAGTCTACACAACGATAGTCAGTTTAAGTCGGTGAATTGGCACCGTGTCCGCAGTAGTGAAAAAGCTCGCACTACGATTAAAGATGCCACTATTCCCTATAACTTTGCTAAGAAATTACAACAAGCAGTACGTCAAGGTAGTCAAGTGACATTACCATTAGTGGCATATTATGGCACGGGGCGACTCTGGAAACAAAGAAAACTCACAAAAACCACAAAAAACCAATTTATTTCACGGACATCAGGCTATCAAGACTGTCTTGAACCAGCCTCAAGTTATCGCGTGTTTGCAGAATGGTTTAGTGATATTACCTTAGCGGATTTAGGAGAAACTTATGACATATTAGAACGACGCGATACTGGTGTTAAAATCAAAGAGATACACTGGAAATTAAAAATCCGTGCGATTCGTCAAGCGGTGGATACTTGTCTAGCAGAGTGGCATAGTATTCAATATCACCCTAGTCTGAAAGAAATTGTCGTCCGTCATCCTATTTACGGTCAACTTAGTGTTCATCAACTCAGTGATGGACTCCGCAATATGGTGGCGATGGTAGCGGATATTGCCTACCGTGCCGTACTTCTCAATCCACATTTGAATGAAAAAGCGGCTATTCAAACGCCGGGCATTGTCCTTATTGATGAAGTTGACATGCACTTGCACCCACGCTGGCAACAGACGGTGGTGGCGGACTTAAGCAAGGCTTTTCCCAATATTCAATTTATCGTTACTACCCATAGTCCACAAGTGCTAAGCACTGTCCTACCTGAATCCATTTGCCAATTGGATTGGGATTTGACTGGCAAGCCCGTTGTACGCCAACCTTGTTCTTCTTACGGTGCCGAAAGTTCACGGCTACTTGAGGATATTCAAGCTGTGAGTCCACGTCCGCCCCATAACGAAATGAGCCAAGCACTATCACGTTATTTTGATCTCATTGACCAAGATCAATGGGAAAGCGAAGAAGCAGTGGCTCTACGCCAAAAGTTAGATAAATGGAGTTGCGGAGAAGAACCAGAATTGCATAGAGCGGATATGGAAATTCGCCGCAGACAACGCAGAATAAACAGATGAAGCATTGTAAAAAAGGCCCTGAACCGCAAGAACTACAAGATTATCGCGCTCAAAACCCCAGCGCGACATGGGATGATTTCCGTAACGAAAACCGTGATGCTTATCGTGATGTTGTGGAAACTTTAATTACAGAGCAGCGGGGACTTTGTGCCTATTGCGAGAATAGTCTCAGTGAAATGGATAAAATGGTTGAGCATTTTCATCCGAAATCTGATAAATATAGCTTAATTATTCGTTTCGCCTTATTTGGTACCGAAAATGGTTTTTGTCTGCTAATGTTTTTAGAATAAACCACAGATATGCGGGGTTGCCAAAATCAATGCCATTATGATAAACCGGTAAAAGCAAAACTTTTGCCGGTTTATCATAATGGCATTGTCTTTTAGACGCGGTTGCCATTGCTTTAAGTCCCTTTGTAGGCGGATTTGATAAAGGCAAAAGTCTTGGCTTTTCAAATGAAGATGTTACTCGCTCCAACATCACTTTGCGCTTATGATGATTTGATTCCCAACGCATGCCAGTAGGGTACAAAGCCCAGCACAACCATTTCAGAAATGAGTGAAATAAAGGGAACATAATCTCCCTCGACATGTGCCTTATCCAATGTCTCATAATACGCCAGTCGGCGTTCTACTGGTAAAACAACGGCGGGAAACCCTGATTTCATCAATTCCATGTTCATCAACAGCCGTGCGGTGCGTCCGTTGCCATCAGTAAAGGGATGAATTTTCACAAAGTCACAATGAACTCTTGCCGCTCGCTCAACTGGATGAAGCTTTGATGCCTGATACCAGCGAATAAAATTCTCCATCAGTTGAGAAACTTGGATAAAATCAGGGGGCATATGCTGAGCACCGGCAATGGTGACATTGATGGTGCGATATCGTCCAGCATTCTCATTATCAATGTTCTTCAATATCAATTGATGAATATTTTTGATCTGCCATTCAGAAAATATTTCTTGTTTGCGTACAAGCTCTTCAACGAAAAAGATGGCATCACGATGATTGATAGCCTCGAAATGCTCCCTCAATGTCTTGCCGCCCACCGTAATGCCTTCCAATGCGACTTTGGTTTCTTTCAAAGTCAGCGTGTTGCCTTCGATAGCGTTGGAGTGATAGGTCCAACGCAGCACCAGATCTTCATGCAAATTACGAACAACCGCCTTGGGTAAGGGTCTGTATTGGTCCAGTTTTTCTTTGAGTAAGTCCAGGTCTGAAAAATCCATCAGTCAATACCATTAAGTTAAGCGCGGACAGGAGTGCAAGGCGTACCTTGCGCGAAATATTATATCAATGCTATCCATCAATGTCATGGTATTTTCCAAGGCAGCGATAATATAAAAATAGTGGTGACAATCATCATAGTTTGACATTTTATTTTAACAACAACTGAGCGCACAATATAAGACACCACCGGCTCCTTTTGGATTGGGCTTAAAATGCAATTTTTATTGATTTGTACCAGCCCTACCCTCATTTCGGGCTTGTATTCACCTTCAACAAACCATTCTAATCGGTCAAAATAAAATTATGTAGGGAATCTAAATAACGCTTGAGTTGATCGGTGATTTTGTCTAAGGAGATGCCAATATTTTTGGCTTCAATATAGCCCAGCGGGATATTGTTATTTCGGCTCAATACGACATAATCGGGCGCACCACAGGCGATCCGTGTTGGCTCATTGATGGCGTTGACATGCGGAGCGAGTGTTTCTATCAGGGTTTCTAAGGCGGCACGGTGCGTGGCGCTGCCGGTGTTGATATTTTGTTGGATTTGATTGAGATAATTTTTGATGGGGGTTTGCATTTGTTTTTTTTGTTGTCGAAAACCACCAGAGCGGAAATTGAAAAATCAATTGATCACACCAAAATAGTTTATCCATTTCCGCCTTGAAGTCGGGCGCAAAGCCATCGATTTGCTGTTTGAGATAATTGGGGTCTTTTTGCGACGCGACAGAAACGAGTCAAAGCACCGTTAAAACTTTTAGGCTCGTGGTGAGTAGTAGGCGATAAAATAACAGAGCAATTGTCCACAATGGAAACCACACACAATACAACCACTCCCATACGCTTAGGCGTAAACATAGATCACATCGCTACCGTCAGACAGGCGCGTGGCACTCGTTATCCAGATCCCGTGCAAGCCGCTATTGAGGCGGAGCAAGCCGGCGCGGATTTGATCACTTTACATTTGCGCGAAGATCGTCGGCATATTCAAGAGCGCGATGTTCTTATACTAAAAGATGTCTTGCTCACTCGCATGAATTTAGAAATGGCGGTGACTGATGAAATGTTAGCCTTTGCTGAACGTCTCCGCCCTCACGACGTTTGCCTAGTACCCGAGCGGCGCGAAGAATTGACGACAGAAGGCGGGCTTGATGTCGTCAGCCAAATTGAGCGTATCCAAGAGGCTTGTCAACGCTTAGCGGCTGTCGGGACACGAGTATCTTTATTTATTGATGCTGATCCCGAACAAATTGAAGCCGCAGCGCGTGTTGGTGCGCCGGTGATAGAAATTCATACGGGCCATTTTGCCGATGCCCCTGATGATCAACTCCGTCAACAAGAATATCAACGCATTCTCACCGCAGTCAAGCATGGCGTAGAGGCGGATTTACTGGTGAATGCGGGACATGGACTCAATTATCACAACGTCGCCGATATTGCGATCATTCCTGAAGTGTGCGAACTGAATATTGGTCATGCGATTGTGGCGCGTGCCTTGTTTAGTGGCTTTGCTGAAGCGGTGCGGGAAATGAAGCGCTTGATGAACGAAGCACGGCACTATTTATCATCGTGACATGCAAGGTACGCCTTGCACTCCGGGATCGTGCGCCGGAGTGCAAGGCGTACCTTGCACGTCAATGCCATTAAGTTAAGACAAACCTGACAGGTGTCAAAAAC
>JBDLJY010000219.1:0-11271 GCA_039714115.1 Pseudomonadota bacterium
ACAATGGGCGCGGGTGCTGAAGCCGATGAAAAACCAGTTCACCCTGTAGAGGTGAAAAGTTTTGCAATGTGCCGCTATGAAATAACTTTTGAACAATATCACCGTTTTGTTGACGCGACAAATGGAATAAAACCAGATGATGAGGGTTGGGGACGCGATAATCGACCGGTGATTAATGTCTCTTGGGATGATGCCAAGAATTATCTAGAATGGTTGAGTGAGCAAACCGGTCAATCTTACGACTTGCCTTCTGAAGCGCAATGGGAATATGCCGCACGGGCGAAAACTCAAAGCCAAGATAAATCTTGGACTCCTAGCAAAATATCCCCTGTGGGTTCTTCTAAACCTAATCGCTTTGGTTTATATGATACGCTGGGTAATGTGCGAGAATGGGTAGATGATCCTTATCACACAAATTATGAAAATGCGCCTGAAAATGGTAATGTTTGGATAGAAGGGGGATATGGTGCGGTGCTTCGTGGCTGTTCGTGGAGCGATGGAGCGGAATCCTGTCGCGTCGCCAATCGTTTTTACTCTTCTGACTTTAAAGGTAATCAATTTTCGGGGTTCCGTTGCATCCGTTATCCCACATTTGACATATCACGACGCTTACGTGATTGCGATAGACATTTTAATGCTGAGCGTTATTACAGCAAGAAAGGGGGGAACGCCTTTAAATGTTACAAAGACGTTTTAAATAAAGAGCCAAACAATGCTATCGCCTCAAAGCGCCTAGAAAAAATAGCAGAGCATTATGTCACTCAAATAACATATGCCTTAGAACAAGAAGAGTGGGATGAGGCTGAACAGTCTTTAGAAGATTTACGCTTGGTGAATCCAGATCGCTTGGAGAAACTGGAAAAGCATTATGAGAATGAATTAACCAGTGCTCTTCTAAAAGAAGAATTTGATGATGCTGAATGGTATTCAAAATGTGTACGCTTAATAAATCCGAATTCATCTGATTTAGATGAACTGGGAAAATTTTATCTGGCTAAGATAGAGAATGGGGATAAAAGGTATTTAACTCATTTAAGAGCAATTTTTGCTCGCGATTGCCCTTTAAAAGTCCTATCAGGGTTTGTTCAAAATCGAACATTGTTTTTGCCAACTCTTCCCTAGAATCAAGGTTGATACCACTGACCATTAGCAACAGTTCCTTAGTCATTTTCTGCGTCCGCATCCGTTGTCTGCCGGCTTCGTTCAGAGTGACGGCTTCTTCGTAGTGTTTTTGAACCGTCGATTTACTCTCATCTTGGTACCAATCTACCACATCCTCCATATACTCCAACAATTGCAAATTTTGCTGAGCGACGTCTTTTAACAATTCATCTTGGTTTTGCAACTGAGTATTTTCATCCATCAACAGCACAACATCTACATTGATCCTGAATTTGTGCCAAAACTTAGAAACCTTCTTGAGTTTTTGCTTAATAGAGGGCTTGTCTATCTCGACTAAACCCAAATTTGAATCGCCATTGAACAAGCCGTTTAGCGTCTGATTAAAAAGAGCCGCCGTCTTGTAGAGATGATTTTTGTTCTCTTCAGGCTCAATGTCATTGATGATAAGCAGGATTTCTTTGCTCATTTTTTGAGTGAGCATCCGTTGCTTGCCCGCCAAGTCAATAATCTTTAACATTTCTTGCTGTGTAGCCGCGTATGCCGCGAAATTCAAACAAGAGATAGTAAATAAAATGGAAATAAAGTGAATTTTTGAATATTTCATCGTGCTGCTTCGTACAAAAAAAAGCTATTCAAGGCTCGAATGGTAATAGAATTTGTACTATTGGTATATTTTAAAGCATATTCAAGGGCACTGGGGTTGTTAAATCTTAAGCTTCACGGAGTAACCATCCTGCGGTGCTGGATAGTTATGCCCGAACAGAAGGGCAAGTGTTTGGCGATGATGCCATTAGGTAAACGTTACCGGGCTAATTTATCCAGCAAAACTGCGGGCGAGCCTGCATTAATGGCTTATCTTATGAAGATGCCAAAAGTGCCGTATGGGATATGGGTTGGTGCGGGATTACCGGTATCAATTTGAGGCTGAGTAGTTACTTAGGGAAGCCGCTACATGAACTACTGTTTTTAATACTTCCTTTGCAAAGCAGACACCGCGCTTGATTGCACGGCTTGTGTCATTCACGCCGACGTGCTAGTGCTCATGTGCCAGTTTTGAGTCCAGCGCGAGATGAATGTCTTTATCATCAATTCGTCATAAAAATGCTGCACATATCTACTCGAATAGAGCTGTTGACACAAACTTGGCTCAAGGCAGAGGCTTTTGAGAACTTTATGATAAATCTCAGCGTCATCAGTATTTTTCCTTCTATTTGCTTGCTTTAGCTGTAAAGGTTTGTCTAGTCCTATAAATTTTGAAAGCACTCTTGGACCTTTGTCAGAAAGTGCCTCAAGACGAATAATCAACAATTCGATATTGGTTTTTTCATAAATGGCATAACCTTTATCTACCGGAAAGGGAGTGGCAAAAACATCAATACCGAAAACTGATTTTAATTCTCTATCAAACCATTCATTTATATATTGAAATTTATCCACTTTTTTAAATTTACGTTCAAGATACCTGCTTGCTTTTTGAGGGCATATAGAGCCTGTTGGGGTACGTAGACTATTTTTAACAAAAAAGCTGTTCTGAAATAAACCTGAAATCTCGATGGCAATCGGATCACGAACGAGAGAAATAATTTTGCAAGAAACTTGCGGCTCTCTGGAAAGAAACTTCTGCAATGCTTCTGCTATAAAAAAATGATAAGGAGGCGGGATAAATCCCGCTTTTTCATGTTTTTTTCTATGCTCGTGCAAATCTTGGGATAAAAAATGCACTTTATATATTGGATTTGGCAATTTGGCCTCTCTCAAGGTTCTATAGACGGTTGAAGAGCCCACTTGCCCCATTTGATAAATGAGTATGGGAGGTGAATTTGAAAAGACGCCACGTCTTGTTTCCCATTTTGCCAATGCTCTCATACCAAGTGCTAGAAGGGGATGGGTTATTTTTATTTTACGTAAGGTTTTGATTGTTTTCATATATAATAATAAACTATAACTACAAGGATGTGTTTATAAAAAAGGATATAACTACAATTCATCTTGGTTTTGCAACTGAGTATTTTCATCCATCAACAGCACAACATCTACATTGATCCTGAATTTGTGCCAAAACTTAGAAACCTTCTTGAGTTTTTGCTTAATAGAGGGCTTGTCTATCTCGACTAAACCCAAATTTGAATCGCCATTGAACAAGCCGTTTAGCGTCTGATTAAAAAGAGCCGCCGTCTTGTAGAGATGATTTTTGTTCTCTTCAGGCTCAATGTCATTGATGATAAGCAGGATTTCTTTGCTCATTTTTTGTGTGAGCATCCGTTGCTTGCCCGCCAAGTCAATAATCTTTAACATTTCTTGCTGTGTAGCCGCGTATGCCGCGAAATTCAAACAAGAAGTAATAAATAAAATGGAAATCCAGTAAATTTTTGAATATTTCATCGTGCTCCTTTGTACACAAAAAAAGCTATTCAAGGCTAGAATGGTAATAGAATTTGTACTATTGGTATATTTTAAAGCATATTCAAGGGCACTGGGGTCATTAAATCTTAAGCTTCACGGAAGATAAGCTTGTCCCGATGCTAGGAGGGTTCTTGGACTCCTTAATCGCTAATGTCAACGGAGCGGAGCACAAATATCTCAAAACAAAACGGACTGACTATAAACAGATCACACCCCAATCCCCAAATCATTAGTCCTGTACTCATGTTTAATTATTGATATTTGACCTTCAAATCAACTATAATTGCGCCGCCTTAATAAACGGCACACAATGATCTACATTTTAATAGGAGAAGACTTTATCCATGAAACATGCCATGCTGAGCATGTTAATATTTCAGGGCCAGTTATCGCAACATCCATAAAGAATATGCAGAATTTGCATATCAATTACAACTAATATCTCAGCGTCGAAAAGCAGCTTATGGTGCGTGCGTGGAACCAATGCCATTAAGTTAAGACAAACCTGACAGGTGTCAAAAACCTGTTTTCGATGCCCTATAAAAAAACCTCAGCACAGGGATTGACGAAATAAGGGATTGGTGTGTAGGTTGTTTTGAGATTGTCCGTTTTATGTAAATGCAAGTATGATAAACATATAAATGATTGATTTTATTTAAATATTATTGAGCGCATAAAAAAAATAATATTTTTTAAAAAAATATGATTTTTAACTGAGCGTCTTTTTTTTATTTAAAAATAAATTAGTTCTCGGTTTATCATACTGGCATTGGTGCGTGGAACGCACCTTCAAAAAGTTGCACCTCGCGTTATCAATGTAAATCGTTATGCGCGTTTTTCACTGCCCTATTATGCTGTAGGAGAATAAAAAATGACAAAAATCTTATATATTGTTATTGTGTCAATTATGTCAACTGCATTTGCACAAGAAAAATATAGTCTGACTGTCAATGCCACACCTTCTGATAGTCGGATAAGAATTATGAATATTGGTCCAAAATACTTTCAGAGTATTAAATTAAAGCAGGGCAATTATGATATTTTGGTTGAAAAATCAGGTTATCTTCCAAATAGGCAATGGATAAAAATCACAAACCAAGATGTCATCATAACAGTGGTATTAGAAAAAAACCGCTATTCCTTGGTAGATAAATTAGTCAATTGGATCACAAGAAACCCTATAAAGGCGACTAGTGGTTTTACGTGGCCTTTACCATATCGTTTCAGTAATAACGGCGGTTACACTTTTGCGTATAAGGCTAAATATCCGGGCGGATATGTTTATCATCCCGGCCAAGATTGGAATGTTCCCAATCACCCCGGAGGAGGCTGCAATGGTGACAAAGGCTTAAATGTAGTAGCGATTGCCAATGGGAAAGTTGTATATGTTAATCATAGCTCATGGGGTGGCTTAGTTATCCAACATAACTACAAAGAAAATACATGGTATTCTCAATATGGACATGTGCAAAAAATCGTAGTTTCAACTAACGAAAGCGTCAATAAAGGACAAAAAGTAGCAGAGATAGGTAAAGTAGGGACTCGCTGTGCCCATTTGCATTTTGAGATTCGTCAAGCCGATCATCCCGATCCAACTTATGGTCCATATTGGAAATATGGCAACAGTGGTTTGAATAACTTAAGAAATGTAAACGACTGGTACGAGAACCCGGCTACATTTATCCCAAGGCATCCGGCATACAACGATTGAAATCCGTCCGCAAAAGTGAAGTGGGGCGGCTATAAATAAGGTAATGTTTATATGAAAGATGATAATAAATCAACATATTCTCCCTTTGAACAGGCGATAGAATTGGAAAAACAGGGGCAAGAAAAGAAAGCCTTTCTTGCCTATCTGTCGATACCAGGCGCACAGTATTTAGCCAGTCAATTGGCGCGGACTCATACTGAAAAATTCCTTGGAATTCTGCGTGAGCAGGCAACCAGTCTGGGCGCGTCTCCATTTGTCAAACTGATTGAAGGTGATTTACGGCTCGCTTTGGGGCAAGAGGCATTGGCCTATTTCCGAGAGGCGGCAACTCAGATTGACCATTTGACTAAGGTTGATTGGCAAGGCGGCATTATTCCATCCGATATTTACCCGGTAGAACCGCCAAATTATGATTTTAAACAAGCCTTTGAGCCTTTTACAGTGGGGCCCGGTAGTCACCGTGATAATTGGCTGATTCGTCGATTTATCGCATTGGACTCATGGGATGATGCCGCTAAAGAATTTGAGCGCATTTGGGACATTCACCAAAAACAAGCCTTGGTTAGACAAAATAAGGATTACGAGATTGATAAGCATGAAATCGATCAACGTACTTTACAATTTGCCATAGATTATGCTTATTTTATGAAAAGTCGCCAACAATTGGATTCATCCTTGACAATTCTTTTAGAACTCTTGTGTTTAATGGATATGGACAAGAAAATCAATCAAAGAGGATTACGTTGGAGTTTAATAAAAAGAAAGCCAAAAATTTCTACAGATGCAACCCTTTCGTACAAAGAGTTTATTCGTCTCGCTTACGGTGCGTTCAAAGAAGCCAGTAAAGAAGATGAACTGGTAGCCAAACTTCAACAGGCGATTGCACAAGGACAAAATGCAACACGCCGGGTATTGGCACGAATCAGATACCATCAAGGCAATATTGATGATGCCCTAGCACTAGAACTCACTTATCTCGACAACAGTGAATTGGACGAATTCACGGTGGCGCGTCGTCGTGGTGAGGTTTATGAAGAAGCCAGCAAACTTGAAGAAGCCGCCCAAGCTTATCAAAAGGCTTATGGAATATTCTCCAACCAAACGCTGGCTGATAAAAAGAACAAAGATCATGTTCGCTCTAATTTGATAGAAAAATTATACCGTCTTTACGGCGCACTTGGCAAAACGGATAAAGTGCTTGAAATAACCTTGTTGGATTTGAACTCACAACTTGAATCTCAACTTAATTCACCAGTACTCACCACCTACATTGGTAGCACCTTAGAAAAGGCTGTACAAAAATTTCAGGATGCCAACAGGAATACACAAGTCATATATGATTGGGTACACCAGCAACTTTCTACCCTCACAAATAACAAAGTCTGTGCGGCTCTCTATTTGTTTATTGGTGATTATGACAAAGCTTTGCAGATTTATGCCGATCATCCTGAGTTACTTGATGGTTTTGAGGTGTTAGATCAAATCATTCAACAATTTCGTCAAGCAGGATTGGAAAAGCAATTTTTCGAGTGGATGCGTCAGCAAGTGTCTAACATGAAAAACAGCACCCAAGCCCTTTTCTATTGGTATTTGGGGGACTACAAAGCCAGTGCCCAAGCATTAGCCCCCATTCTAATCTGTGAGAACCATCATTACGGAACGGACGATTATAAGACGTGGCAGGCTCGATTTAAAAATCTCAGCAAATCAAATTTGTTCTTGTTTTTAAGCACCTTAGCTGAAAGCGGCTCACAAGTGCCCATGATGTTGCTGGAATTGCTCGACTTACTTGATAATGCGGAGCAAGTGCAGTTTATCAAAGTCTATGAAACACTGATTAATCTTAATATCCCCAATATCTTTAGATATTATGAGGGGATCCGAAATGTCACTCAATTCAAAAATTATTACGATCTGGCTTTACGATTGATGCGACTTTATGAAAAGACTCAACAATTAGATAAGCTGCGAGCCTTGGGATTGCGTATCGCCTCAAAACAAGAACCCTTTGCAACCGAATTGAGTGACGAGCAATTTATGGAGAAATTAAATGCCTGTTTCTCTGTGCTTGTGCAACATGCCGATGCCGAACTATTGGACAAGCTAGAATTATTGTTATCTGATTTTCCCGACTTACCAGCAAAACATCAACTCGCACGTCGTAAAAACGGTGGCTTTAAACGCCCTGACAAACTTAAACCCTTTGGCTGGGCTAATCTACCAAAAGGGGTTCAAATAATTGCCTCCAATGAAAACGTGTTGAGTCTGAACCGTGATGACAAATATCTCTATGCGGGACATCCTTGGGGAGTCGCAGTCTATGATTTTCAGGGCGAGGGTATCATTCGGGTGGCACTGGAAACGGCAGTATTAGCATTGGCAGCGGGCAATGGCTACATTTGGGCAGGCACCCCAAAAGGGCTTTTCCGTATCCAGCGAAAACAATGGACAACGGCTTATTTAAGGTTAGATGGTGATTTGCCAGAGGATGAATGCGATGCCTATTGGTACGATAATGCAGTATTGACTTTAGCACTTGACAATGATCAACTTTGGATTGGCTTGCATCGCAACATTCAACGATTAGATATCAGCCAGATGACGCTACGTGCCTATTCTGAGGAAGAATTAAATATTAAGGATTCGACCGATTTCAACAGAATTTTGCCTGAAAAAGACTATGTTTGGGCTGACGGTGATTCTGGGTTGCGTCGATATGAGCGACAAACTGATACGTGGGCATCGGTAGAATACAAAAACAAACATGTGCATTTAATTGCCCTGTTGGATGGCACACTCTTTGGTCATCTGAACATGGGTGAACCTTTGCGTGATCGTCCCTGTCTGATTGATCGTGTCACTTTGGAAGTTACCCCGATTCTTATAGAAAACCGTCAAAAAGCGGAATGTATCAATGGTCCCTTCTGCTATTTAGGAAATTATCAGGGCAAGCGAGTCTTTGCTCATGAACGTTTAGATTGCTACATTTATGAGCGCAACAAACTTAAACCTCTCGGCAATTTATGGGAACAAAAAAACCTTCTCACACAAATAGACAATCGTCTGCCTGTTGATATTTATGCAGCTATGCCTGTATGGAGAATCAATGGCACGACTATTTATAACAAGATAATTACCCATAAGCATATCCTGTGTGGAAAGCCCTTCATCACAGAATATTGGGCGATGCTCTCTTTACCGGATGGCACACTGGTATTTGGTGGCAAACAGTCACATTCGCCAAGATACGAATATAACGAAGAGAACCCATACGGACTTTATAAAGAAAGGGAGGACGGTTCGGGAGGATTACGTTTTATCTCGCCTGAAGGCAAGCATCGACACATCTCAGCGGAAAACCGTAGCGATAGTATTATGGGAAATGCGGTTTTTTCCGTTACGCCTGATCGAGAACATGATCAAACTTGGTTGTGTACAAATCATGGCTTGAGTATTTTGGATGTCCACAATCACATCATAGCGAATATTTATCGTCAGCAGGGACTGACTGATAATTGCGTGACGGCAGCTGTTGTGGGAGACGGCAAATTGTATTTTTCCACGGGCTGGGACAATAACCGTGGTGGACGCATGGAATTTGATACTGAAACAGCTATATTCACTGACTCAAATGTCAATAAGTCAGCAGAGAATGCCTTGCGGAAGACGGAAACAAGCATGCTAGAATTTATCAACGCCGAAGACTATCAAGTCATGCCTTATCTTGGCGGAAATATGATTACAAAACAAACCATTAATGGCAAAACCTATTTTTGTGGTACAAAAGGGCTCATTATCCGAGAGCATCGCCGGCTGGATAGTTTACTGCGAAGAGAATTACCTGCCCTCAATATCCCCAATCTCGAAGTCAAGCTGAACAAAAATTCGAGAAAACACCTTCTAAAAGAGGTAGAAACAGTTGAAGCTCTCTTTGAGGATTGCAACCTCGATGATTTGCTGGCATTACTTGAAAAATCACTGCAAAATGATAACCCCTATTATCGTGCTGAAGCGATTGCGGCGTTGAGTTCGCGTCTCAGTCAACTCAGGGAAAACGATGATAAAAAGGAAGATTCTGATGAGGATAATTATAATAACTGGGCTTTCATAGATTATCAAAAGCATCCCGATCAAATTGACGATGCTTTTTTACCCCTTTTAATCAGTGCCTCTAAAGACTCCAATGTGCGTGTTCGTTCAACAGCCCTTTACGTGTTGATGCAATCTGACAATAACCCAGTTGTCATGGCTGCCTTACGGGATAAACTCACCGATACTAACAAATATATTCGCAGTGTTGCAGCACTTGGACTCGCCTACCGAGGGGAATTACCACCGCTGAAATACCTCAAGGATATTTTTGAAAATTGGAATTCTTACGATAATTTTCCATACGGTGCCCGAACTTCACAAGGTTGCATTGTAGGCAATGGAATAACATATAAAGCCATTGCGCCGCTCGCTAATGCTAAAATATTTGAGTTACTGTTGGAATATCCACCTGACGTTGATGCAAGCGCTCAAGTCTTTCCGCAATTGGGCAAACGATTGCGCCATTATCCTGAACTGATGGAGAAGTTTTTATGTGTTTATCCTGATCAAGATAAACCAGCCATCAGTAAATTTATTTTGCACCTGTTCAAATTTGTGGGAAAAGAAAGCTTACCTCTGTTGCACAAAGGACTCACTAGCAATGATCGCGTGGTACGCTCCAACGCAGCAAGGGCATGTGGACTCATTAGCGATGCCACGTCCATCCCACATCTCATCAAAGCACTTGATTTGGAAAGTGGATTATCGCGAGCCTCTATTGTTTGGGCATTGGGAGAACTCAAAGCGCAAGAGGCACTGCCACAGTTGTTCACTTTGTATGTTGATGCCCGTAATGATGAACAGCGAGGGTGTAGAAGACGTGGAGCAGGTTACCGCATTTCGCAGATGGAGGCGCAAACACAATCACATTATGATGCATTGCGTAGTTTAAGCGATGTCGGTGCAGAATGGGACGAAATCAAAGCCGCCTCCCAGCCAAAACCACTCGAACCACGGCAAAATGAGACACTTTTGGAACCACAACAGATTTTTGAGGCGATAGAGAAAATTGGTGCGGGTAAAGCCCAAGAATTCTACCAAACACTGGCGGGGGGCACTGATAGCAGAGCACTCTGTGAAGCCGCTATTCAACTCGCCGAAGGCGATAAGCTTTACCTTGATAAGAATATCCAGATTTTGCGAAATCTAGTCGCTCATACTTATTATACTGATGTACACATGGCAGCCGCCGTGAGTCTTCTTCTTCTTGGCGACGATATTGCCCAAAAATACATCCTAAGGTGGTTGGACTCTTCCCAGAACGACGAAAAGCGAGACATTTTTGAGGTGCTGTATCGTGTTAAGGATGCCAACAAACTATCTTTTGTTCGCAAACAACTACACTCTATTGTGACAGACAAGGAAATTCACAAAGAGATATACCAGATCGAGTGGGCGAAAAAAATACTGGCTGAGATGCAATAACATTTATCAAAGTCGATACTTTTGCCCAACGTTGAACTTTATGGCTATTGGTTGGCAGCCTTTTTTGGTACTCTTCTGAGTCTGAAAACAGTGAAATATTTTCTGTCGTTAGTTTCATAATCCTATTTTTTAAAAAAATAGGATTTTTAACGGAGCGTCTATGTAAAAAAAAAATATGATCCATCACTAGCTCGGGACAAGCTTTTTTATTTTAAAATAAAAGTCCGCCGCGCCTTGTTAGCTGACTTGTTCATTCAAAACGCAAATGCACAATTCTATTTGCAAATATGGATTTTACTAAAGGGAGTCGACTTATGAAACCAAACCACTTCCACCTATTTTTGTGGTCAATGCCATTAAGTTAAGATCCATAATCAGGCTGACAGGTATCCAAAACCTGGCAGGTCGTTGTAAACTACAGAAAAAAATTAACCTGACAGGTTTTTGACACCTGTCAGGTTTGTCTTAACTTAATGGCATTGATTTTTGTGGTAGTCATAATAGTTCCATTCTTCCAC
>JBDLJY010000220.1:0-11256 GCA_039714115.1 Pseudomonadota bacterium
GTAAACATATTGGGTGATCTGATTCCCAGCGTCCACCACGTCCGTCACCGTCGTTGTCCCGGTACCGCTATCGTAACTCAATGATTTGCTTGTGGTTGCAGTGGACACCTTAGTCACCGGACTGACCATATTCGGATTGACGTAGGTGATGGTGGCGGTCTTGCTGCGCGGATCAGTGATACTGGTCAAAAGATGAGCAGAGGAATAGCCATAGCTTGTCGTATTTCCCTCAAGATCAGTGATGCCGGTTAGATCACCATTGCCGTCGTACTGAAACTGAACTGTCCGATTAGGGGTAGTGTTGGGATCGGTGATGGTACTCAATCTACCGCCGCTATAGCTAAGATTGAGTGCTCGACTTGAAGCGTCGGTAATAGTGGTCAATTGGCTACCGCTGTAGCTAAAAGTCAAAGCATTGCCGTTGGGTTCCTGAATGCTGGTGACGTGCTTGTGTGCGGAGGAATCGAAAAACGTTTGGATTCCGCTTGGCGTAGTCAGCCGGTATTTGTCGGTGGCATATTCTTCCAGCGTGTCACGCACCCCGTAAGGTTTGCCAAAGGTACTACCATTCCACAAATATTTGTCTACGCGCCCGTCTCCGCGATAGATAAGTACATCATCTCCGCTCTTTTCGTAGTAGAGGCTATAGCTAAACTGCCAGCCATATCCAAACCCACTATCAATAGTCGATTGGCCGCTGTTATAGGCCATGCTAATCTTAATGGACAGAGCACGACCGGGTATAACGAGGTCATTTTTGCGGGAATAGTAGAGATTGCCATTGAAGGTATTCACCCGAATTCCCATCGGGCCGTCCACATTGAGCTGGACGCTAGAATACGGCAATGTAGGGGCCTGTTGAGCAAACACAGGCAATGGCAGATGTAGCCATAGCAAGCACCATATACACAGGAGTGCAATTGATTTTTTTAATCGTTGTTTTTTTCATTTTAGATACCTCTCTTTTCTTCGTTGTTGGCACCCAAACTAAAGTTTGGAGTCCTAAATCAACTAAGCTAGAGTTTGATGGTTTTATTCGTTGTTTAACATTAGTTATACTCACCAGCGTGACCAAATTCGTCGAACCCATTGCTGAGTCAATGCCATATCGTGCCGACTAAATTATTGATTTTGAAGTGTTGTGTGGAAAGTTTCCCTTTAGTTTACAACGACCTGCGAGGTATGGGTTGACTGAGGTCTGATTTTTGGGCTTAACTTAATGGCATTGCTCTATGAATGCCCATTTGCTCAGTGCAGCAAACCGCCTCGCAACGCCCATGGAAGTCAATCCCCGGTCGTACAAGGCAAAGGCGATTTCTGAGAAATTAATCAGTTATTCGCCACGATATGGCATTGATGTGCAAGGTACGTACCTTGCACGAATTATTGCGGTATCAGAAAAAATGACTGATTTTTTGTCGCTTTAAATGTTACTTTTAGGCAAACAATTATTTCTGTAGCAGTGGCCTGTGACTTATTATAACTGATTTTGTTTATCTGAATTTCTTGAATTTCTCCTTTTAGGTAGGGAAGTGTCGCGGTACTTATTTTAGCAATCAGAAAATCGCCTACTTTTATTGAAATATTTTTGACTGAGAGACAAACCACCGTTCCCTTTTGCCAAACTTTGAGGGGCTTTCCTAGCGGGATACCACGGTATTTGGTTTCGTAACTTAGGGTTTCACTTTGCACCACTTCGTATAATGCTTGACCATAAGCCTTAAAAAATTTGAGGTAACTAAGAAGCATGTCGTTGGGTAGCAGCTCAGTGCGTGCGCCGTGTGCTACCTCATTTCGGCGTTCTACAAGATCATTGAGATAAAAAAAGGCTTCTTCTAAACTCATCATTTCTACATCACGATTTTCGTCCAGTGATGTCAGATATTGAGTAAAAGTAGGGCATTTTTTGATACGCATGGAAACATTTTCAACACCAATACGAGCAAATGTTTCCATAATCACATCGGCCCTAAAATTAGCCGTGTGGTAAGTAAATGCCTCGTCATTCAATTGGTAATGATTGGGATTATTGAGGCAAGCATGGATATTTGAGACAACTTGTGCGACTGTCATCGTGCCAGAATATCGCGCCTGTTGAATGCGATTGATTAAGCCAAATGATAATTCTATGTGATTTTTCTTAATTGGCTCTGGTAGTTCTTCATAATTAGGGACGATGGTATTGAGAAAATTTAAATACTTGCTAATCAGCGACTCAATAAACGGTTCAAGAAAACCGTATAGAGAAATAATGACGCTGTTGTAGTTGAATATTTGTCTTTTACCAATCAGTCGAGAGGCTAATCCCTGTAGTTGTACAAGTAAAGGTGATGTGTTTTCGTCAACAGGGGCAAGAAGTAAACGCGATTCGATTTCAAGTCCATGAATGTGATTTTGTAGATCAGCCAGTCCGGTGATGAATGTCTCTAAACTATTTTTCATATTTCGATCCGATAATGCTAGTCACAAATTCCTCAATCAGTTTGTTCCGTTTTGTCATAATACTCATATCCGTCAGAGACTGAGTCTCAAAATGTTCAAAGTTCTTTTCGTAAAATGTCCTCATACGAGTTTGAAATTCGTGACGATGTTGAAGGAGGGTTTCAGCATCTTCTAAATGCTGGCTAAAGACATACATCATGGAGTCATAGACTGCTTTTGACGGACGCGCTTGCCAAGTACCGTCTTTAAAAACCCACAAGCAAAATGATTTGTCCCCAAAAACGTCATAAACCAATTTGATGGTTTGATTGAATAATTCTTCCAGTTGATTCAAAACGTCCTTTGGCAAACGATTACCATAATTCAGGAAGTTATCAAGATAATTCTCTGGCGACTCTTCAGGGTGCTTGTGCCTTTGTCGAAAAGCGAAAAAGCGCAGCACTAAGTCAATATCGTCCATATTTCGATAAGCGTCATTGTGGAACAAGACCTCTGGGACGGCCTTTATTGAGGCAAACTCCTCCGGGGTTGGCTCGGGAATATTCCAAGTTTTGCACAGGTAAGGGTTACGCGCCAGCTTAAGGCAAAGATTGTTTAAGGGGCCGTTATAAATGACATGTCGATATTTCTGGGCCTTAATTTCAACATCGCCGCTATTGTGCCTATGAAGAACAAATTTGAAAACCAACTGTTTAAATCGCTTTGCGTATTCCTGACTTTTGACCGATTCGGGCAACACAATGAGGGCTGGTAGATAGCTCCTATCGAAGTCCTTTTTGATGTGCAGCGGCAGTTGAAAATAGGTATGCCCATCCAGTTCTGGCCATTCTTCTAGCCCTTTTAAAATGAGTTGCCCTTTGTAAAATTCATAAATAGCCGTCATACGTTGAATGCCGTCTATCACTTCATATTTGCCGAGTTCCCCTTGATAGAGAATGATGGGTGACACGGGCACATTGACAATAAGCGATTCTATCAAGCGAGATTGTGTCACACGATTCCACTGATGTCGCCTTCTCCATTCTGTGTTTAATTTGTAGTCTCCGGTTTCAATCATGCCAACGATGTCTGGGAGGGGATACCGCATCGCCATTTTGACTATTTTGACATTTTCCCTCACGTATTTTGCGTCGATATCTTCATCAACTAGGCGTGAACGGCGCACAGGGGGTTTGTGTTGAGCTTTGAAGACAAATTCTTCATGGGTAAATAATGGGGTATTTTCAATTGATGATAAGGACATAAATTATCTCTCTCTTGCTAAATAGAAATATTTTATAATTTTATAGTAGGCATTGGCAAGTGCAATTTCTATTAACGAAATTGTGTTTGCCATTGTTTCAAAATTTCTGCCCCTGGTATGCCTACTAGCATTTTCTTTGTTTAGGTGAATTTTCACTCACTCCAGCCTACACGGGCTCAAAATTTATAAATACTCGTGATCACGATATGTTCAATGAAGCGTATCGTAAATATCGTCATCGTCACGGAATGCTACAACCCGAATAAATTCGCAACTGGCGTAAACCATATCTCTTAACCCAACAGGAACTGAGCACTTTGCTGGGTTGGGAAGAGGCGACTCTAAATCGCTATGAAAATGGTTCTTTACAAGAAGACTCCCACGATAGGTTGCTCAAATTCGCAATGGAACATTTTTTACAAACAAACCTGGTGCTATTGCTCCAGAAAAACGGGCAATACTCATTGAGCGACTGATCAAATCGGCTCGGCAAAAAAAACCTCTAAATCCCATCTCAATAGGGGATTTACAAGGTATTATTCCCCTATTGAGAGGGGCTAGGGGCGTGTAAACGGCACCGCTTAAAATGTTGGTTTTATGATAAATTTTAATAGGCGCCCGGGATATCCTTTAGTACAACTAATTGAGAAATAAACGAATTAAAAAAATAAAAACAAATAATCAAATCCAAATTTTAATATTAACTGAATGGCATTGGCTCAGAGGTAGGGTGGATCACTTGAGTTGCTAGAAATCAGATTTTTTGAAAAAATCGGATTTATTGAGTTGCTAGAAATCAGATTTTTTGAAAAATGTCAGAAATTATACTGGTGGATGACGCGGCGCTTACAACCATACATTTATTGTTGAAATAGCTTAACTTAATGGCATTGGCCTAAAACACCGGCTCCGCTCCCGACGGAGGGAAAACCATCTCACCAGACAGACAACAACAATGACGAAAAAATGACAGCAAGATTAAAGTATTGTTTTTATTAAAATTTAAATTATGACGAAAAAATGACAATCACACAAGGGATTGTTTTTATTAAATTCTATAATTTTACCCCCATTTTCCAGTGAGGCTTCATTTTGACTCTTATATATATAACACTTTTAGAGCGGCACTTAATGGATATGGTTTGCAACCCCTAAACAATGTTGGGGGACTTGAACAAAGATCATTGCATTGAGCGAGATTTAACGGCAACTATGGGGTTGCAAACCCCTAAAGCACAAGGCAAACACTGGCAATGGCAGCTCCATATAGTTATGAGTGCAATTGATTTTTTCAATCGTTGGTTTTTCAATTTAAATACCTCTCTTTTCTTCGTTGTTGGCGGAGTCACCCAAACTAAAGTTTGGACTCCTAAATCAACTAAGCTATATTAAAGTTTGATGGTTTTATTCGTTGTTTTATCGTTCCAACGCTGGAGCGTTGGAACCATAAAACCTACACGGGCTGGTAGGCACTCAATGCCATTAAGTTAAGAGATATTGTAGGTAGAGCGGAGCAAAACCCACCATTTTCAATGAGTTGGTGGGTTTCGCTCCGCTCTACCCACCCTACATAATAGATATTTTTCCGGCACGATATGGCATTGTGGTAGGCACTACCCTTCACTCAATGGTAAAACTCCGCACTTCACTGAAGGCTTGACCTTCATTGGTCCGAGTGAAGG
Source organism: Pseudomonadota bacterium (assembly GCA_039714115.1). Classification (GTDB taxonomy): domain Bacteria; phylum Pseudomonadota; class Gammaproteobacteria; order Beggiatoales; family Beggiatoaceae; genus Thiomargarita. Next base: position 5,368 of record JBDLJY010000220.1, read on the forward strand.
ATTCAGTGTTGAGGGTGAATAATGAAAAAAGTTATCTTTTTATTGGCTTTATTGGCTTTATCAATAACAGACACTTTTGCAGACTCAGCGACAGCAACGCAAACGGTGGCACTTTATGTTGAGGAAGTGGCATTGATTTCAGTCGGGCATGATTTAACGATTACGCTAGATACGATCACAAATGCGGGTGATAATTTTACTGAAAAGAGCGAAACAAGCACCTATGCCATTACATCAACGGTTGTCTCTGGACAAACTCGTCAGCTTGAAGTGCGTCTGAGTCAGGCGTTGACTGATCTGCAATTGCGAATTCAGATGGGAGACCAAGAAGTGATATTAACGACGATATCTCAGACAATCCTTTCTGGGATAGGCAATATGGCTACTGATGGACAAATTATATATACTCTAATACCAACAGCGGCTATGGTGGACTATGGTGAGAGAACTGTCACTGTGAATTATACCTTAACTGATGATGGATAAATCAGGAGCACCACCGTCGCCGCCACCCAAATGAGCTAGGCGCCCAAGATTTATCTTGGACTCCTAGCAAAATATTCGATAATCACGGGGGGGCTTGTACTGGAATTTTGCTTATGCCACGGCATACTCTGTGTATTGTCGCACTTCAGGCTCGTGAAAACCTAAAACGATAGACGATTTTGGAATGCCGCCCTGTTCCAATTCATAAGCAATCCCATCTTCTGTACCATCTTGTTGTATCCACACCAAATTATCAATAATATCAATATGGATAAGGCAGCTATGAATACGTTTCACATTTGCCCAACCAGAGGACATGACACAATAACTATCATTTTTCCGGTCAAAAATGGCCTGGTTTTGTATATCCGCATTAGCATATTTTCTGTGGAGATATTGTGAAAGTACATTTTGGATAATTTGGCGATAATGTTCTAAGGTATCCATTTGACTATCTCCTCACTTTTTGGATCGAAAACGATAAGACGAATACGTTGATTTTCAATCAATATGTTACCAATGGGTTCTTCTTCAAACAAGTTAATAAAAACGGCTTGACGAATAGCAAGATACATTATGCGAGTCGGTTCAGTACGTTCCAAAATATCGGCATACCACACAAATTGACCTAGAGCATCTCTGAGGTCTTTTATTGGAGAACGCCCTATAAAGCTTTTAACTTCAACGGCTATTTGACGATTTTATTTTTCCGCCGTCAAGAGTTTTTCTGCACCTAAGTCCACATACATTTCCGCTCCTAAAAACTTACCCAAACTTACCCAAAACCTAAATAAGTCATTGAAGTCACGTTGGCCGAGCAGATTTGCCTAACGATTCGTGTGATGGAATCTCACCAATCAAGATTCGAGAGAGGGTTGCCCCCCAGTCCCAACCAAAGGCCCCTGCGTTTGGCTGGATCGGTCAGTTAATTCCGCCGCCCGATTCCGTGCTACATGCACCACTGATTTAAGTTTTCTGGACACACGCCGCCAGAATGACCAGACATGCTTCTTTCGATTCCTCGCGGGTAGAGAGAAGGTGACCTGTTCACCCTTATTATTTGGAATAAGAACTTCTTCCAGACAATTAGGCGGTGCGCGTTCAGAAAAACGACATATCCGCCGCGCTATAACTAAAGCGGCGGCATGATGAACTGTCAACCCGTACCTTTGAGCGAACTTAACTCGACCGATCACCGAAGTGAAGGCTGGATTGACTCGATAAACTTTAACACCAAAACGATAAGCTCTAGATTCTAGGGATGATCTAAATTTGCTGTAGACAAAAGAGCTTAACATCCTTTTATAACTGGTTGAACCATTTTCCTTTAAAACACTCTTCTTTTTTGAAAAATATAACTCTTCGACAACAATTGGTTTTAACGTTTTTTCAGAGCGAGAAACAATAACTTTTACAGCATCTCCAATAAGAGCTTCTGTTTGAGCTTTAGACTTAGCATAAGTATTTAGTGGAATTGTTTGTGTTTTAATTAAGTTTCCAAATCTATCGGTTTCCGTCAGCGCAATATGATTAGCGTTTAAATCTAAGCCAATTGTACCAAGATTTTTTAAGGTTTTAATAGGAACTTGTGATCTTGAAGTACTGACGAAAACGCGCCAACCGTTTTCATCACGCAAGAACCGGTAAGTAATTGCTTTACCGTAGCTTTTATGAGACTCTCGTCTGATGTTTTTTAACACACGACGAGCCTCATTATCGTCCAACGCTGCCTCAATAACATCTTGACCATACTCAAATTTGACACCCGGAATTTCGACATACTTACCATGTTCGGGGGCCAAGGCATCTGGCAGCCGCACTCGTAAAGTCAGTGTGCCGTCTTTCTGGCGAGTGGCGGTACAAAGTTGATTTCCTGCCGTTTCATCTTTGGAACCCACTAAAATGAACTGATTGCGTCGCGCTTTTTGCCAATATGCCTTCCATTCGTCAAAACTTTCATATTTATTCGCTTCCAAATCAAATTGTGCATTGAACAATTTATTAGAACCAAAACCAATCCGCGCACGCCCGCTGGCCTTATCAGATTCTAATTGTTCAAGACGTTTTTCTTGTCGTGCTAAACGCCGCTTCTTATGATGTATGTTAAGAAGGTGTTTTTGACGCTTTTCTGGTTCAACATCTTTTTTAGTCATTTTTTCAATCGTTTTTTTGGCTGACTCAATTCTGGCTGATGTTTCACTAATATAACGGTTCAAATTAGAACGATAGGAATCTATTTTTCCTTGTAAAGAAACACGAATCGAATTAAAATGTCGACCACTAATACCAAATTTTGCCAAAAAAGCTGATTTAGTCTGATTAAGAATATTACCACTAAATTTAAGATTAATAAATTTTTGCATTTGAGCAAAAAGTGAGCGTTCTACTTGTGATAAGTGAGCCGCACAATCAGAAAGTGCCGACTCAGTCACTTGGGGTAGCTCTTTTAAGCGTGTTTGGTAGGTGTAAGGTAAATCATCACAAAAATTGTTATTTTTAGACTTTTTGCTCATTGTTATACCTTAAAAATTGCTTTTTTCAGTTAGCAGAATAGATTATATATAAAGGCTAAAAAAAAATAGCATTATACCCGAACTTAAAAATTATGTCAACCCCCCCATAGTAATAGTCACGACACGAACCCAGACCGTCTATATATGGGTAAGTTTAAGGACTTTCGAGTAACAATGAGTAAAAATTTTAGGTACTGCTAAAACCCCTTCTACCCCATTTGAGTATGAAAGGATCATCTGTGATTGTCCAACCGTCTTTGATCAGCGCGTTTTTCGCGTGATCGTGATAAATATCTTTTGCTGGCATAGATAATTTCCAGATATAATAAAATAAGTGTTGGGCGGTTTGTCCACCGCTCGTGTAAATAGTATAGCTTGAAAATGTATATTTCGCTATATAGTATTTCTTATCTGAGCGTTATCATTATCTGGAACCACGGGTACAACGTAGTTGTGTCCTTTGAGGTTTGAGTTATTTTTCAGTTTTTCTATTTTGACAGTTTCTTTCACATTGTCCACGTTCTTAAAATAATTTAGTCAACTTCAAAACAAGACCTGGCAGGCTGATCATAACAAAACCTGCCAGGTCAAAGTCAAATTCAGGTATGGTTGGGTTGTGCCTTTGACCTGCCACAGGGATTTAAACCTGGCAGGTCTGGTTTTGACTTTGGTTTTTACTTGAAGAAGTTATTTCATGCGCGATCCTAACATGGGTAAAACTTCTGCCGTCTCAATGCCGGCTTCGACAGGATTATTTTTATACCAATTGAGTGCTTTTTTATACTCAACATTGAATTTTGGCTCAACATCACCAAGCAGCGCCATACCCGCTTGTGGCACTTTGTTGTCTGTATTAAAACCCTTAGCCCACTCATCTTGCAAATCGGCACTTCTAAATAGACTTGGGGCAATCGCTTTGAGCGGAAATGAAAGCGAGATCTGACATCCCCACAAGAGTATGCTGAATACTGCTCGTTTCTACAAATAACTTTTTTTTGTTGCCCATAAATAAATATGATGGTTTATTGACTGTATATAAGCCCGTGTAGGTTGGAGTATAATAATACACAATAAAGACTCCTCACAATTCGCTTAAATTTCTTGTATAACCCAACAGTTATTTGAACTGTGATTAATGTGATAACAATTCCTTACAAAAATAATCACAGTTCAAACACATTGCAGCACTAGCACTTCCCTTTACTCAATGGTCAAACTCCGTACTTCGCTAAAGGCTTGAGCTTGTTCATTTTTACCTACAACACGCCAGAGAATTATCTGCCCTTTTCTCGTCTGGGCATATTCTTCCCATGCAGCTGCCGGTGCTGTCAGGAAAGTTTCTCTCATCCACCCATCAGCCGGTATCTCATGGATAGTCCGTCCGTTATCGTCTGAGAACTGGAATTTGAACTCGCTATAACGGTCATCGCTCCATTCAAATATGGGCTGTGTGTCGGGGGTAAAGACGGCAATTTTGTGCTGGCTCAGTGATAAACACTTTAGCGGGGCTGCTCGAAACGGGATATCGGAAGGTGCTTACATCAAAGATGTCAATGTCTTCCAGTTTGTAGTAGTAGGTGACTCCGTCTTTGACATTTTCGTCAATGTAGGTGTATGTAGAGGCATCTCCTTCAGCTAGGATAAGACTGTCAGTGATTCTGATGTATTCACCATCCGCCTCGAAGCTCCGCCATAGGTGGAATCCGGCATTGTCAATCTCGGAGGCGGTTTTCCACTCTAAGAGTCAATGCCATTAAGTTAAGACAAACCTGACAGGTGTCAAAAACATGTCAGGTGAATTTTTCGACGCCCTTGAGTAGAAAACTACCTGCCAGGTTTTGGATACCTGGCAGGTCTGATTTGGGGGGGTTATCATACTGGCATTGACTCTAAGAGTACACCATTTTATTACTTCCAACATACGCATATCTGTGTAGAGTTTCTGAAAAGTTGATTATCCCACGATACACATCCTTAGTAATAAACCTCCCAATTTCTGGGTCATAGTAACGGCTGCGATAAAAATACAATTCACTCTCACCATCATATTTCCTCCCCGTAAACCGATACGGATTCACCACATTCCCCGTCTCACTCCTAACACTCCCAAAAACATCATACGAGTAACTAGCCACCAACGTCTCGCTGTCATCAGTCAAACCAACAACGCTTCCCAGTCCATCGTGCTGATAGGCGTATGACGATCCACCCCGATCCATACTGATCCAGTCATCAATTCCCAACCCACTCGTGTACCGAGCCGTCGTCGTCCCGCTGCTGTTGGCCTCCACCAGCGTGTCAAAGTTGTCATAGAGGTAATAAGTCGCCGTCCCTGCCTTATCAGTTAAATTAAATCGCCTACCATCAGGATAGTAGATAAAACTATTGGCACTGCTATCGGGAAAAGTAATGCCAGTCATACGATTTTCGTAATCATAGGCATACGTCGTCGTGTTCCCACCCTCCACTTTGCTAATCTGATTGCCATTGCTATCCCAACCGTAGCTAATCGACCCTGCACTCAACAAGCGATCTGCATTATCGTATGTATAATTAGTCGTGCCGCTATCCACCAATTGAGTACGATTGCCCACCGCGTCGTAGGTGTAACTAGCCGTAGTGCTGTCGGGGTAAGTCACGCCCGTCAACCGGTAAAGATCGTCGTAGGTATAATCAGTCTGATCGCCACCCTCTTCGGTCATCCGAGTACGGTTGCCGGCGTTATCGTACTGGTAGCTATAGCTTGATAACGTAGAATCCAACGAGTCTTTATTAATCACCGACAGCAAGTGGTTAGCATTATCGTGAGTATAAAGCGCATAAGTACCATTATGATAATCCTTGCGAATCAGACGTTCACCATTATCATAAGTATAGCTAGTAGTCTGCG
>JBDLJY010000221.1:0-11166 GCA_039714115.1 Pseudomonadota bacterium
CGCTCTATGGAGATTGGCGAACGCCTAATCCAGATTATGATTATGTAGAAGATGAAAAGAGCATTATTGCTAAACATGAATGGCGCGGGCGGGTGATTTTGGGAAAGTTTGAATATTGATACTTTATAAAAAACCAGCAAAATGGAAACTAATATGGCAAAAACTCAAACCTCAATGTCACAAACTAATCAGCCAGTTATATCAATTGTGCCGCCTCAAGGTTGGGGAAAATTGGCCTCGCAAGAATTATGGGAATATCGAGAGCTGCTTTGGTTTTGGACCCTACGAGGGATTAAAGCCCGTTACCGGCAAATGGCATTAGGGCCTTTGTGGGTTTTGCTCAATCCCATTATCTACATGCTCATCTTTAGCGTCGTTTTTGGTGGGTTGGCTAAACTCCCCTCGGAGGGCGTACCTTACCCGGTATTCACCTATACCGCTTTGTTACCTTGGCACTATTTTTTTGATGTGGTCAATTTCTCATCCACTAGTTTACTGAGAGAAAAAGAGGTCATGTCAAAAATTTACTTTCCTCGCTTAATTTTTCCCGTTTCTACTGCCATAGATGCCTTCATCGATCTGATGGTGGCTTTTTTGGTTTTAATTGCACTGATGTTTTACTATGGCATTGCGCCTTCATGGCATATTTGGACCTTGCCACTTTATGTGCTGTTTGCCGGAGCAACGGCCTTAAGTGTCGGTTTGTGGTGTGCAACGATAATGGTGCGTTTCCGAGACCTGCAACATGCGATTTCTTATGGATTAAGTGCCTTTATGTATGCCACCCCTGTTGCTTACAGTGCGACGCTCATACCGGAACGTTGGCTATGGCTCTACCAGTTAAATCCAATGTATTGGGTGATTGAAGGTTGGCGATGGTCACTATTGGGTATCGGGCAGCCACCACAACCCTATATGCTAGTCTCGCTGTTGATAGTTGTATTCCTACTGATTTCTGGGCTATACATTTTCCAGCATCAAGAACGCACAATTGCAGATTGGATATAAAAAATGAGTGATTTAATGATTCGAGTCGATAGCTTAGGAAAATGCTATCGTATTGGTGCTCAACAACAACGCTATGATACCCTGCGCGAGAGATTGGTTAATTTAATGGTATCGCCTTTTGACTACCTGCGTACTACACTTAGAGCGCCAACTGAAGAAGAGAACTTATGGGCCTTAAAAGATATTTCTTTTGAAGTCAAGCAGGGTGAAGTGCTAGGGATTATTGGGCGCAATGGCTCTGGAAAAAGTACTTTACTTAAGATTTTTTCACGGATCACCACACCAACAATTGGACGCGCTGATCTTTATGGTCAAGTGGGATCCCTATTGGAAGTCGGTACCGGTTTTCATCCCGATCTGACGGGTCGAGAAAATGTCTATATGAATGGCATCATTTTAGGGATGAAAAAAACTGAAATTGACACAAAATTCGATGAGATTGTCGAATTTGCTGGAATGGAAAGATTTCTTGAGACTCCGGTGAAACGTTATTCAAGTGGAATGCAAGTGCGCCTTGCCTTTGCGGTGGCGGCTCATTTAGAGCCAGAAATTTTGATTGTAGATGAAGTCTTGGCTGTTGGTGACGTTGCCTTTCAACAAAAATGTTTGGGTAAATTACAAGCCGTCAGCCAAGAGGGACGAACCGTCTTGTTTGTGAGCCATAATTTGGGGATAATCATGGAATTATGTTCACACGCCATTTTACTCCATGAAGGAAAAATGATTGCCTCAGGTATCACCAGTGAGATCGTTAAAACTTACGTGTCGAAATATTCCAGTCAAACCCCAGAACTGGTGACAACCACTCACCATGAAGGTGCTGTGATAACACAGGTGGCTCTCCTTGATCATCAGAAACAATCAGTTCAAGTCATTGATTATGACTTTCCATTTTTTATTGAGTTTGAATTTGAAATTTCAAAACCGATTCATACGCTTTCGCAATGGGTGCGTTTAGAAAATCAATTTGGTGTTTCGGTGCTGTTTGCTTGGCTGGCTTATCAACAATCCTATCAAGCGGACAATTATCATGCTGTTTGCGAAATCCCAGCACAATTATTAACACCGGGACGATATTACGTGGATATTGGCTTGACTAATCATCGAGTACAGTTTTATAACCAAGCCCATAAATGTTTATCCTTTGATGTGATTTCTGGTGATGTGGCATTTGATCCCAATGATCGTGAATGGGGGGTGATTTATCCTAAGTTGTCTTGGCGTATAGATTGATCACTTTGTGCAATGTTCAACTAAAATTTAACATGCTCTATTCTCAATGATGGTTCAACGGATCATAACGGCGATATTATCAATAAATATCAAAGAGTTGACTAACTCATCCCGTTATGATCTCAAGCCAATTCCTGTTTTAGCAAGGCCGTGAATCGCGCCTTGGAACATAATGCGGAAAAGTACATTGCCCAAGCAATTGAAATTTTGAAAATTAATAATTGGATTCAGGAAGGAGAAAAAAAATGAGCATTCAAATTACGATAGAATTACCTGACACTGCCTTTTTACACCACACGCCAAATGAGTTTGCCCAAAAAATGCGTCTAGCGGCGGCTGAAATGGCGGGCGAGCAATCTTTTTTAGAAACCGTTAAGAATGAAAAAGGAGACCTTGTCGCTAGACTTGAAGAGCAAAAAAAAATCAACAAACAACTAGAAGACCTCATGGCAATAACCACGCATAAATTTAGGGGTTATTTGCAAAGTATTGAGTATGAAGATAAAAAGGAACTGATCAATGAAGATGTGCATATTATGAACGGATTGCTCAATATGATTAATCTCATCTCCGTCAGTGAGGATAGGCTACGCAAAAAATTATCTCAAGACATGCAGGGCGAAGGCAACTTGTTAGTGGTGTTAGAGCATACCTTATCTCGCTCACTTGCTTCGCTATTAACAATCTATGAACGGGAGAAAATTCGCCAACATTATCTCAACTATGCTAAAAAAACCTCGCTTGTGCCAGCCACTACCACTCGAAAACAATGGAAATCAGACTATCTAGCCTTAGAAAGACAAATACAGGCAGATTGGCAAAGCCGTTTTGCGGAGATTTTGAAAAAACCGACTTTAGAATCGCTCACAACGTGGCTTGGGGAGCGATTTTTTCCCCTAGAAGTGCAAGGTTTTGTTGAGGCACCCATTCATTTTGAACCTTATGGCGCGACAGAATCCATGCTGCGAATTATCATATCGGAACTCTTCGTGAACGCGGTTAAATACTATGTATCTGACACACAGCAACCAGTACAACTCAGTCTTGCGTGTGATGTACACAGATGTCAACTTAGGTGTGCTAATCCGACGAGGAATAAAGAACAGCGTATCTGTAAAGGTAATGGTAAAGGGCACCACTTTTTGTTCCTTCTTGCTCAACAATTAAAGGGGAATTTTCCAGAACCACCATTTGTAGAAGACTATGTGGCAGAATTTAATATGCCGGCTGATTTATTAATGGAGAAAAATGTATGAGTCAATTTTTATGGATAGAAGATTTTGATAAAAACCCTAAAACGACTACAGAAAGTGTTTTTGGCATCATTTTGCACAATGCCAAGATTCCAAACACCTTAGATGCCATCAAAGATTTTCTCAAAGGCCCTAAATATAGGGTGTTAGTTGAATTTACCTTTTGGGACGGTTGGCTGTTTATTCACAATCCAAAACTATTGTCGCAAGTCGATTATATTATTTTGGATATTGATTTAAACGTGCTTGAGGATGATGAGGGTGAAGATGATCGCTTACTTGAAATTTTGAAACGGTATGGTTATCAACCCTCTGATGATAAGGGACAAGACACTCGTAGTTACACCAGCGCTACGAATGAATTGAAAAAAGTCGCTGGCTATCAACTTTATGTTGAATTGGTGATGAAATTGGGCTTTCCGGAAGACCATATTCTGTTTTGCTCTAATCACGGCGAGGAAATGCAGAAAATCCAGAAAGCCTTTACCACCGCAAAAATGCAATTGCCACAAATTCTCACAAAAAATGAGAAAGCAGCCGCCGCGAGATGGATAAGCGAGCGCCGAAAAAATGCTTACGCGGTGCTAAGACGGGGGATTATCGAAGCTTGTCAGCGGATTAGCTCGCTCATTGAAAACCACCCTGAATTTATCCAGTTCGGTGATTTTCTCATCGAACCAAATGGTACCACGGTGCGGGATGTAACGGTTAAAGATATGCAGGAGTATTTGGAAACCTTGCAAAATTTGTTGCCTTTGCGTCAGCCCCAAGAACTACCACGATTTTATAAGCTGCTGGTAAGAACGTTAACCCATGAATGGGATTCGGCGGCTCCTAAGTTGCAAATAGACGATAAAGTCAATTTTACCTTTGGCTGGATTATGAAAAATGCCCGAAATTGGTCAACGCATACCACCGTGCTTGATGAATTAGGGGCGCAAGATGTCGCTTTTTTATTTATTGTCGCCATGCGAGCAATGTTTAAACTCGGCACCGCACCACAAGCGTATGAAACTTATTTATTGACGCTGTTTGAGGAAATACCGAACCTAGATGTTAAGAAAATTCCTCTAGCGGCAACTTACTCAAAATTAAAGAGCAAACTTTTAAGAGAGCGGGCAGATGATGCTCTCTATTTTGGTTTGATGCTCAATAACTTGATCAAAAAGACGACTGATTTTGATTATGTCACCGGGCTGTTTCAAATATTTTGGCATGGACTCGCCCCAGCCAGATTAGCGACTTATCGGCAGGGCAGAGTTAGCAATGAAGGGGTTATTTTCGCCAATAAATATACTTTTGATATTTATCACGATTTTGGCAAGGCGGAGAAAGGTTTTTTGTTTAAGTTTGCGCGTAGTATTTATAAAAGAAGTTTTCCATAAATTCAAATGATGGCAAAGCATGAGCCATAATTTAGGGATAATCATGGAATTATGTTCACACTCCTCAGATCATTCAGTACAACGGATTGACAGAATAAACTGATTTTTATGAAGGGGTTATCCGTTAATTTATAGAATAATCAATTTTTTGACAAAATTATGTATGCAACCAAATATTTTAGTCACAGGCGGTGCAGGATTTGTCGGCTCACATCTAGTCGATGCCCTCATCAATCAAGGTTATAACTTGCGCGTACTTGATAATTTTTCGACTGGACAATGGGAAAATTTAACCCATAATAATGATAAACTCGAAATTATCAAAGGAGATGTGAGGGATTTGGAATCGGTGATGGCAGCGATAAAGGGGGTGAAATGGATATTTCATCAAGCCGCGTTCGTGTCTGCTCCTTTGTCCATAAAACAGCCGCAAATCAGTTTTGAGAATAATTTATTAGGGACTTTTAATATTTTTGAAGCGGTGCGTCGTCAAGGGAGCTTGGCACGTATTATTTTCGCCAGCTCTGCGGCTGTGTATGGCGATAATCACTCATTGCCATTACACGAAAATTTACCATGTTTTCCGCTCAATCCTTATGCTTTTGAAAAAAATGCGGCTGAACAATTAGCAGTGCTTTATGAGAGACTTTATAAAGTATCCTCAGTAGCATTGCGTTATTTTAATATTTATGGTCCTAGACAAAGTGCCAGTTCTCCCTATTCAGGTGTCATTTCAAAATTTATAGATCAATTAAAGAAGGGAGAAAAACTAACGATTTATGGCGATGGCGAACAAACCAGAGATTTTGTTTATATCAATGATGTGATCAGTGCTAATCTTGAGGCTATGAAAAAAGTCCCACCGGGTGCCCACTTATTTAATGTCGCTACTGGAAAAAGTGTGACGATTAATCAACTGGTAAAGTCTCTGCAAAAAAATTTGAAAACATTTATGGAGCCACAATATCAAAGTTCACGAGAGGGGGATATTTATCATTCGCTCGCTGACATTAGCAAAATTTATGAGCAGCTTGGGTGGTATCCTAAATGGGATTTGGCGCAAGGTTTGAGTGATTGGCTTAGATGAGCGTTCTTCCTTGCGGTTTGCGAAATCCCAGCACAATTATTAACACCGGGACGATATTACGTGGATATTGGCTTGACTAATCATCGAGTACAGTTTTATAACCAAGCCCATAAATGTTTATCCTTTGATGTGATTTCTGGTGATGTGGCATTTGATCCCAATGATCGTGAATGGGGGGTGATTTATCCTAAGTTGTCTTGGCGTATAGATTGATCACTTTGTGCAATGTTCAACCTAAAATTTAGCACGGCCACAACTTATACCTTTGTCATCCCGACAATCGGAGGGATCTTCGACTGGCCAAGAGCCCTCCGATTGTCGGGATGACAGAAACGTTTAGTTTATGGCCTCGTTGAGTATAATAACATTCTCTAAAGATTAGTTTGGCTCATAAATAATATGAAAAAACTTCTTGTAACCGGCTTTATATTGTCTCAACCGACATCAGTTCATTCAATAAAAGAGGATGATTATTCAGTAAACGTAACAAGTGACTGGTAGAACGCATTGGAATGGCTTCGCCACGTTCATAACTACTGAAAGCATTTGGAGCACCACCACAAAGTTCTGCCGCCTGCTTTTGGGTTAATTTCAATTTATTACGAATGGTCCTAATTTCTTCAGAAGTCAACAAGCCATCTACCTGTGACTGAAAATCATTTTTCAGTTTTTCGGTGGCTTTTAGATCTGCACCATTAAGAATGCCTTCCTCACACACATTACACCACTCTCCCGGTTGTTCAACCTCAAGAGTGTGTCCTTTGTATTTGTAAGTTTCCTTAATGGTTTTTCTTTCTAAAAGACCGTCTTTGCAAAAAGGGCATTTTTTCATATCTTTCACCTTTTTTTAAAAGAAACGATTATGTTACCTTCGCTATCTCGCATAAATTTGAGATACAAACTAAGAGCGTTATATTCAAAATGGTAAACATCTTGCCAAACTCTATGGTCTGCATAAGTCGTCATTGACTTATAAAAATGACGAGATTTAAGTGACTGTATTACAGACACGACATCTTCATATTTTAAACCAAGTTCAAACCTATTTCGTTCAGCGATACGGGACAAACGCAATTTAGACACTTTCTGAAAAGTGTCCTTAATAGTATCGAGTTTATAATGAGGGGAACGTTTCTCCATAGGGTTCTCCTTAAGTAATTAACCTGCAACCACTTGCCAAATCCGTTGTGAATCCACAGCACTCACCAAGAGTTGCCCACTGCTACAAAGCAAATAGGAATAATGCTCACCAAGCCGTGTCAATTTTACCTGATTTGATTGAATTATAACACTTGAGTTTTCAAAGGCGTACCTTGCACGCAATTTTTACCTAGCCAACGATTTGAGGCTAGAATACACTTATTAATGGCATTGGGGATTAAGGCCCGTTACCTTACTCGGTATTCACCTATACCGCTTTGTTACCTTGGCACTATTTTTTTGATGTGGTCAATTTCTCATCCACTAGTTTACTGAGAGAAAATGGCATTGCGCCTTCATGGCATATCTGGACCTTGCCACTTTATTTATGTGCTGTTTGCCGGAGCAACCGCCTTAAGTGTCGGTTTGTGGTGTGCAACGATGATGGTGCGTTTCCGAGATATGCAAAATGCGATTTCTTAGAGATTCGATATTAATCAAGCGGCGGGGCTTAGCCTCTATATGCGCCAACTTAAGGATTAAGATGGTGCCTCGTTTAACCAGGGGCAACACCCCTAGTTAAATGGGGCACTGGTTAAACTGGTGGTTAAACCGGCCACGATCTTAAGTTGGCGCATATAGGTTTAGCCCCTGGCTCTTATTAAGGGACAAGTCTATTAGTTTGGCTCAGAAATAATATAGTACACAAAAATATTGATAACTATTGACATGTTAACAACATAAGTGGTATATTTTTCCCCTGAAAGGACGTTTTAAAAAATTATGGATTACACGACACATAAGTAGATTGGTAAAACAGGGCAAAATAAGACCAAGCAGCCTAACGTCACAAACATCAGCATCAACAAAAAAACGTGTGGGTTTTGAAGACTGGTTATGAGCAGCTCCTCTGCAACGAAGTAACTTCGCGGAGCGACGTTCACTCGTCCCCATAAAATCTAGCATAGCATCTAAAAAAAACTTGACATGATTTTTTTAAATTTAGTTTAATAGTTAGTGCCGCTTGAGGTGGTTAGCCTTCCACATCAAAAAAACGGGCTCAAGTTCTATGTAACTAGAGAACTCAAGGGATATGTTACCATGAGCATCGGCACCGCCGATGGCGAGTGGATAAAGGGCTGATAGCTCCCCTATTCACATTGTTGAAATGACTGCGGCTTTGTTACCATGTCAATAATTGTCAATAAAATTGTTATCTGAATAAACTTCTTGTAACCGGCTCTTCTGGCTTAATTGGCTCTGAAGTGGTGGACTACTTCTGCAAAGAAGGCTGGAAAGTCCACGGCATTGATAATAACATGCGGGCGGATTTTTTTGGCAGTGCCGGAGATACGCGCTGGAATCAGCGTTAGCTTGGCTATATAAGTCACTACCCTTATCTTGCCTCGGCAAGAGTATGGAATACACCCTATATAGCCAGCCTTCAAAACCGTGCGTGAGTTTCCAGCTCACACGGCTCTGAGAGAGCCTGCTACATTCCTTGGCAGACTAATGCTACGCATTACGATAGGGCATTACACCAACTGCCGTAACAGCCTTATAGGTAATTTCCAGTTGTCTAGGCAAATCTCATCTACTTACTGACATGGCTATAACCGAAACTATACACCACCGCGAGCGGCGTACTCAGCCACGCGCCTTTGCCGTTCGGCACCCTTTGACAACGCAGCTTTAGCCCGTCTTTCTGTTCCTAACCTACAACCTATTATCGTCTGGGAAATTAGTCAGCATATCCAATCTCCCCCTTGGACGGCAATATATCCCAGACACCGTCTTTGTGTACCTGAGTACCAATAAGGTTTATGGGGATAAGCCAAACCGTATTTCTTTGAAAGAATTAGAAAAGCGTTGGGATTATGACGATCCCGTCTATCAGAATGGCATTGCCGAAGATTTTTCCATCGATCAGAGCAAACACAGCCTGTTTGGTGCTTCAAAAGTGGCGGCTGATGTGATGGTGCAAGAATATGGCCGGTATTTTGACATGAAAACCTGCTGTTTACGTGGAGGGTGTCTGACGGGGCCTAATCATAGTGGCGTAGAATTACATGGATTTCTCAGTTATTTGATTAAGTGCAATGTAGAAGGCAAGCTCTACCGCATTTTTGGTTATAAAGGCAAACAGGTACGGGATAATATCCATTCTTTGGATGTCGCCCGATTTATTCATGCCTTTTGGGAAAATGCCCGCTGTGCCCAAGTGTATAATTTAGGGGGCGGGCGTAATAAGCGATCTGGGTAAAATGCGGGCCCATTATCCAAGCTGGGAGATTAGCAAATCCCTAGACGAGATTTTTGAAGAAATATTTCTCAGTTGGAAAAAGCGTCAAAAAGGAGAAACTCGATAATGTTAGTTCGCATTGTTAAGGATTGGGATTGGCCTGATTTGAGGCAGCAAACACCCAATCATAGTGGTATTTGGGAAGGCATAGAATTTACTTTAGAGCCAGTCGAGGAGTGCGACTATGTCATTGTTTTAAATGGGGTCAATGAAGTTACAACGGTAAAATGCCCACCAGAACATGTCTGGTCTATTATCCAAGAACCTCCGACTGAATTTCGTAAACCTTGGCATGTGAATCCGCCCTATTCTTTCCGAACATTCACCACCGATGAGAAACGTTCTGGCTCTGAATACGTGCAAAGCCAACCGGCTTTAGGTTGGCATGTCAATCAGGATTACGATTTTCTAAGCACTTTCGAGATGCCTGAAAAAACGCGCAGATTATCTTGGATTACGAGTACGTTACGGAACTTGGGAGGGCATCGTGCTCGGATGCTATTTTTGGATAATCTTCGAGGAAAGTTGGATTTTGATCTGATTGCCACCTACGAGTATTACCTTCGTAAACCGGGTGCGTCGCGTGAAAAAATCAAGGCCGAACAAGCAGAATTAGGTTTTGTTTGTGTTGAAGATAAATGGGCAGGTTTAGTGCCTTATCAATATTCTCTGGCAATTGAAAACTTTAGCAACTCATTTTATTGGAGTGAGAAACTTGCAGATTGCTTTCTTGCTTGGACAATGCCTATCTACTATGGTTGTACGCGAATTACTGACTATTTTCCAGCCGAAGCACTGATACAGATTGACATTAATGCGCCTGATGTGGCAGAGCAAATTCAATCTGCCATCTCAAGCAATGCATGGCAGCGCAATCGGGATGCGATAGCCTACGCACGAGAATTGGTTCTCAACCGCTATCAACTCTTCCCTTTTGTGGTCCAGCAGATTCGTAGTTTTGAGAGTACTTATGGCTCGTTTGCCCAAAAGCAGGTTATTTCAATTCAGCCACGCCAGTTCTATCAATTGTCGATAAAGTTTGCGGGAAAAATTCAAGCGATACGCAAAATGAGTCGTTATTTACGGGGAAAACGATGATGAAAACACAATTAGAGTGCTCAAATGAGCCTGCCTTACGGATTCTCTTAGTACAAGCTGAAAATTTGAGATGGCGACAAGCAAGGAGCTATCCTTATTGTTTAAATTTCGGCTTCGTGGATGGATTACGGGCTAATGGGATTGAATGTTTAATGGTAACTACGCCATGGATTTCTCGCCTACGGGAAATATGCGGGGGAAAACAGTTTGATCAGGTTTGGATTAATGACCTCACTCACTTTTGTTATATTGAGGCATCGTTGGAAGAAATCGTAAGTTTAGCCCCTATACGTGTAGGTTTTGTCACCGAATCGGTAGAATATTATCCTGATGAATATGAAACTTTTCCTTGGTTGCGGAAAAGACGCGCTAGAATTGATAAACAATTTGAATATGTCACGCATATTGCGGCGGTTGACGAACAAGATGTGCTGAATCTCAAGCAACGATTTGATAAACCGACGATGTGGCTACCCTGTTCAATGCCAGAAGGCTATATTTATGAACAGGTTTCAACGCCTGCTAAAAAAATGGCCTTTTTCGGTGGTAGTATTTATGGAGAGCGTGTGAACTGGTTGAAGGAGCCCAAGTTGAAGACGTCCTGCTCGCTTATCAAAAATCGCCGAACAGTCGTTTAATTTGCTCCCCGGTCACCGTTTT
>JBDLJY010000222.1:0-11022 GCA_039714115.1 Pseudomonadota bacterium
TCGTCTGCGATTCATTGGCATTCATTGGGAGGCCCATGAATTTCGCTGGCATTTTTAGCACTTGGACTTGGGTACTTTCTTCGATGTGTTTAACGTTGACTCCTTTAGCCCCCGCTTCTTGCCAACGCTGAAAGAGTGGCCCTAAGTCAATGAGAACGCTCACTTCTCCTTTCTCAAGGAGATTGTTCTTTTCTTCAAACACGAGGTCTACATTTGCTGCCTTTTCTGAATTAGATACAACAAATTCAAATTGCTCCGTCACTGGGCTTGCTAAATCAAGAGTATAATTAATACTTTGCGGCATCTGAGCGGTTTGGATTGGGGTGGATTCTGGAATCGGTTCGTTAGGAACAAGGGGATTCAATCCAAATTCAATTTCCCACACATCGGGCATGGAGTCGTTATCATCATCTTCATCATCGATATCTTTGATGCCGTCACCATCCGTATCTGTGTCTTGTGCTCTCGTCATAAGGGCATAGTCCACACCACCAACTAGTTCTCCATCCACCCATTCTTGGGTGCTGAACTGGTATTCGCGGACAGTACCTTCTCCAGGCATGGGATTGAGGGCTTCTAGTCTCATCTTGATATTTTGCGATTCAGCAGGCTTCATCGAAATACCAGTTAATTTAGCAGGTGTTTTCAGTAATTTTACTTTAGTGCCACCCATCGATTTGATGTTGGTTCCTTCAGCACCCGCGGTGTCCCAACGCTCAAACAGTTCACCTAAGTCAACGACGAGTCCCGCCCCTTCATTGTCAAGGAGATTGTCCTCTTCTTCAAACGCAAGATCTATGTTGGCATCTTCGTCTTTGGTGTTATGCACTGTGACTTCAAATTCGTCAGTCACGTTTTTCAATAAATCAACCACATTGAAGTTTCGCCAGGCGATATTGTTATTGCTACGGGTATTCACTAAGGAATCACCACGTTCTTTAGATGTCATGGGATCATCGTCGTTTAACAAGCGGACGTAGAAACAATAGTGGCCAGGTTTAGGTATTTCGTCCTTATCCCAACGAATCGCAATGTCTTGATAGGCATTTGGCTCAATGGTGTCAATGTTGGCCTTGCCCACTAATTTCCAACCTTTGGGCCAGCGGTTCCCTAATGAGGGAATTGAACGGTAGACTTCAACTGTCGTATTGGATGCGGTTAAGGTGCCTCGGTTTTTGGCTCTGACATAGACATAATTGTCCTGCCCCAATTCTACATTCTGATATTTGTTGATACCGTCCTTTTTGTTTCGTGGCCAGATTCCCGGACTAAGCCAGAAACGGCGACTGACTTTATTGGGTTCTGCCCCAGCGTCACGCTTTGAGTCAGCTATCCAGACATCGATATTAGACGCTACCCCGATAGGCTTAAATTCATCACGGAACTCCCATGAGATAATGTCATGATTAGCATAAGCACCGCCCGTTGCCGAGGTAAAGCCTATAAAAGCTTCTGGGGTACCACCGATAATTTTTGAGATATCCAGCTCTCGCGTTAACAGCGGTTTTGAGGGCCGCTTACCTGTGGTATTAACCCGTACTTCCATTTGGCTGCCATCGTAGTCTACCCACGCATGCCAAATTTGACCCTTTTCAAAAGCTGGAGAAACGGGCACGGTTTTTCCATTGAAAGCACCTTTAATGTTGATACCAACATGGTTTTCGTCGGAATCATTTTTATTCCGGTTTTCGTTGTTCCAGGTGTCAAATTCCACCCCTACACTTTTTTGGATATTTTCGTATCCCATACCACCGCCTTCGCTACTAGCGTGTGCGCTGATAGGTTGTACGACAAAAACAAATCCATCAGCTCCTCCTGAACGCACTCCACCCGGTTCAGAGATTTTGAATTTGAAATAGCTACTGAATTTGGCGGTGCTCACTTTGACGGTACTAAAGGCACTACCCGCCTTAATTCTGGCAGAAGGGGTTAAGCGTAATACAACACCATCTTGTGTTTTTAGCGTTTTTGCGTCTCCATTCAAGCTGAGCTTAGATACATCTGAAAAATTTTTCAGAATGAGTTCGCCTGCATTCAATGGAGAGGTAAACAACGCTCCTGTCATTAGACAAGCCACAAGAGTGCTTTGCCACCACTTTTTAGTGGGCTTAAAGCTGGTGCTCCCATAGATAGGAGTCTTCATAGACATAGATGGTCCTTTTGTTATGTTGGTTAAAAAAAAGTTGTGTTTGTTGGTTGGTTGTATAAAGTAAAGCGTGCGCGATTATACTATAATTAATTATAATTTGTCCAGAACAATTTTCTCCTTGATATTAATTATCCCTTTACGCAGTCGTCAATTTTGGGTGTAAGTGTTTCATATAATTAATTAGAATATGTTTATTCACCCAGTTTGCGTCTTGTTATTTTCGGACTGATATATTGACAAGTAACGCAAAATATTATATATCCGATGTTTAACGTTGCGGACGGGGTTGCAAACCCCGTCCGGCAGAGTGCTTATTAATTGGTTGTCGTTATTTTATTTTCAAGTGTACTCGCGCCTGCCCAAGATAAATCTTGGACTCCTTTTATCGCGTACCTTGCATGAGATGCGCTAGCAATGTCTCTAAAGCCTGACAGCGTTCAGAAAAAGATGGCAATTCCAATAGCAAATGTAATTTCTTTTGTCCATCTAATTTGTAATGATACGGTTGCATTTGGATGAGATTGACGATTTGTAGCGAATCAAACGCTGGTTTGTCGTCAAATAAGATATAGCCGCCTCGTGCCCCAAAATCAATTTTGCGTATTTTTAATTGCTTGGCTTTTATTTTGAGTTCTGCTTGTATAATCATTGTCTATGATAACATCAACTGAGTTAATACTGAGAGCGGGGCGATAATAATCTGTTCGAGCCAAAATTAAGCTGAGTCTTTATAATCGTTTTAATGCGATGCTGGTTTAACCAAAATACTATTGTTGATTAACAATTTTCCTAAGCCCATCCAGAAAAACTTGAAAACTTTTGGAACGATTATTTTCAACATTCATATTGGGGGCAATTCTTTGTGCAAATTGAGTTTTAAATAAACCTTGATAACCATACTTTTTAAGCAATCTATCCAGAGTTTCCCAAGTACCCCCTTTTATCGCATCGGGATCACGAAATTTTTTGTTTTGGTCTAAATTGGCCGGTACTTTTGGAAATTCAACACGAATCGCTGGAATATCGCCTAAAAACCATGCCTCTAATTCTTCAATCGCAATACGATGTAAAACAACATGCCCCTTTTTCTTAATAACAACGTGACTTGCCTTACACAATGCTTGTTTAAGCTGTTTGCAATCATCACTGTCTCTATCCACTAAAACCACAATTCGCCAATCTGAGGGAAGAAAATTCGCGTAAGCTTGCATTCGCTTGTGTAAGCGTTTCAACAGTTTTTTCTTATCTTGAAAATTATGGATAACAAAAGTATGTTGGGAGCCAATCATTTTTGGAATAAGTATTTTTAAAGCCATTTCCATTGACGGTTCTTCTACTAAAAATTCGATATGCATGATAACTACCTAATAAGGTAAACCTCTTAAATAGCCTTCAGACCATAAATCTCCTAATCCTTCTTCATTTTCAATGAAGTGTTTGGCATGAGGAATTTCATCGGCGCGTGTGATAGTGGCATAACCGTCATCTTCTCGTTGAAAAATCCAAAGAGATTTTGCGTCTTTAATGGTATTTACAAAAAAAGGCGAATGCGTAGAAACGAACACTTGAGATTTTTGTGAATATATTCTTAATTCTTCACTCAAGGGTTCTAATAATTTATGATGTAATCCATTTTCAGGCTCTTCAATACAAAGCAATTGGGGTGGATTTGGGTCATTGAGTAAAATTAAATAAGCTAATAATTTCAGAGTGCCATCTGATGCGAATCGGGCTAAAAAAGGTTTGTTAAACGGTTTATCTTTAAATAGTAATGCTAATCGTCCATCAATTGTTTGTTCAGAGTCAACACGTTCTAATTTAGGAACACGTTCGGCTAACCGTTGCAAAATGCTTTGTACTATATCAGGATGCTCATCTGCTAAATATTGTACGACATTAGCAATGTTATCACCTTCACGGGAAAGGTGTTCCACAGCACCACTCACAGCTAACTGGCGTGCTTGATCCGGAATAAAATAAGATAAGAACCAACCTTCAATAAAGCGTCTTAAACTAGCAACACGCGGATTGTCTGATAACTGTCCAATCGTTTTAAGTGCCAAGGAACTGGGATCATCCATTTGATAATGAATTCTTTGGTCAGAATCCTCTGGTGCTTCACCACTAATGACTTCACCACTGCCGTAGGTAAAATTTAAAAAAGCGAAGGGCTTGCCGCGTTGGCCTCTTCGCCACTGTAAAGTTTCTTTAGAAACCACTGGGGTATTTTTTTCTTGGGTAATTGCTAATGTGTATGTTATTATTGGTTTTTTAGCTTTTTCCCGATATTTAATCACGATTTCAATCTCTTGCTTTTTAGCATCACGAGAAATAACCTCTTGAAATCTACCACGATTATCTAAGGCTTTGCGTACATTAGTGGTTAAACAATCGGATAAAAAACCAATGACATCAAAAAAGGTAGTTTTGCCACTGCCATTGGGCCCTAAAAAAACGGAAAAGGATTGAATCCCTTTTAAGGTAATATTTTGTAATACGCGGTAGTTTTTTATCGAAATTTCTTCAATGGTAGCCATAATAATTACCTATCTCTAACAACTTAGTCGTATCGTTGCACGACAACCGTATAAGTCCCCTTTTCTTTCGATGCTCAGCAAAGAGCAAATGGTACGGCACTTATTGGTTGTCGTTATTTTATTTTCAAGTGCAACAGGCGCCTGCCCAAGATAAATCTTGGACTCCTTTTATCGCGTACCTTGCATGAGATGCGCTAGCAATGTCTCTAAAGCCTGACAGCGTTCAGAAAAAGATGGCAATTCCAATAGCAAATGTAATTTCTTTTGTCCATCTAATTTGTAATGATACGGTTGCATTTGGATGAGATTGACGATTTGTAGCGGTTCAAACGCGGGTTTGTCGTCAAATAAGATATAGCCGCCTCGTGCCCCAAAATCAATTTTGCGTATTTTTAATTGCTTGGCTTTTATTTTTAGTTCGGCTTGTATGATCAAGGCTTTGGCAGGTTCTGGCAATAAACCAAAACGATCTATCATTTCTATTTGTATGTCATCCAAGGCTTGGATGTCTGGGGCATTGGCAATCCGCTTGTACATGATTAAACGGGTATGCACATCGGGCATATAGTCGCTCGGTAATAAGGCGGGACTGTGTAAGTTAATTTCTGTACCTTCGTTAAGAGGACGATCTAATTCGGGTTGTTGTCCAGATTTCAGTGCGGCAACGGCGCGTTCTAATAATTCGGTGTATAAATTATAGCCAATTTCTTGCATATGTCCGCTTTGTTCACCACCCAATAATTCGCCTGCTCCGCGAATTTCTAAATCATGGCTTGCCAAGGTAAAGCCCATGCCTAGTTCTTCTAATCCTCCGATAGCGTCTATTCGTTTCTGAGCATCTTTTGTCATTGAGCGACGGGGTGGGATGATGAGATAGGCATAAGCGCGATGATGGGAACGCCCCACTCGTCCGCGTAATTGGTATAGTTGTGCTAATCCTAATTTGTCGGCACGGTTAATAATGATGGTGTTGGCGGAGGGTACATCAATCCCTGTTTCAATAATGGTGGTACAAACTAGGACGTTAAAACGGCGGTGATAAAAATCCTGCATGACATGTTCAAGCTTGTGTTCCCGCATTTTGCCATGTGCAATCTGCACCCGCGCTTCGGGTACTAATTCTTCTAGCTCCCGCGCTATTTTTTCAATCGTTTCAATATTGTTGTGCAGAAAATACACTTGCCCGCCTCGTTTTAATTCGCGCAAGATAGCTTCGTTAATTAAGGATGTTTCCCATTCATTTATAAAGGTTTTTACCGCTAAGCGGCGAGCGGGCGGACTGGCAATCATTGATAATTCCCGCAAATTGGATAAGGCCATATTTAGTGAGCGGGGAATGGGTGTGGCGGTGAGGGTGAGAATATCGACTTCTGCCCGTAGCGATTTAAAGCGCTCTTTTTGTTTGACTCCAAAACGGTGTTCTTCGTCAATAATGACTAAGCCTAATTTTTTGAATTTGATATTATCTTGTAACAGTTTATGGGTGCCTACGATGATATCGGCTTGTCCTTCTGCCACTGCCTTTAGGCTTTCAGTTTGCTGTTTTTTGGAGCGAAAACGTGAGAGTTGTTCAACTCGTACTGCCCATTCTGCAAAACGATCTTGGAAGGTTTGATAATGTTGTTGAGCCAGCAATGTTGTCGGTACTAAGACTGCGACTTGTTGCCCATCCATCACTGCTACAAAAGCTGCTCGCATCGCGACTTCGGTTTTTCCAAAGCCTACGTCACCACAGATGAGCCTATCCATGGGGCGCTCTGAGTACATATCCTCTAGCACCGCTTCAATGGCTTCTTGTTGATCGGGCGTTTCTTCAAAGGGGAATGCTTGGGCAAAGGCTTGATAGTCGTTTTGATTATTTTTGAAGACGTGCCCTTGTCGTGCCGCTCGTCGGGCATAAATATCTAATAGTTCGGCGGCAACATCGCTGGCTTTTTTGGCGGCTTTGCGTTTTGCCTTTCCCCATTGTGCTGAGCCTAAGCGGTGCAGCGGGGCTTGTTCGGGATTTATGCCGGTAAAGCGGCTAATCAGGTGTAATGAGGAGACAGGGACATAGAGTTTGTCTTGTTTGGCATATTCAAGATGTAAAAATTCGGCTTCTATCTCGCCCACATTTAGTGTAATTAAGCCTTGATAACGTCCTACGCCATGATCTTCATGCAATACTGGGGCACCGATAGTCAATTCTGTGAGATCGCGGATAATGTTGTCGGTATCGCGCTGCGTGGTTTTTTTACGCAAACGGCGTTGCGCGACTCGTTCTCCAAAGAGTTGAGTTTCGCTGATGATGGCAAGCTGCGAGTCTTCTAGTACTAGTCCTTGTTCCAGCGGTGCAATTGTTAAACATAATGGCGCATCATTGTCCAAAAACGCTTGCCAATTGTCTACCATTTTTGGCTTGTGTTGTTTTAGTAATTCTAGTAAAGTTTCACGCCGTCCTGTTGTTTCTGCTCCTATCAGTATTCGTCCTTGAAAGGCTTCTAAAAATTTTTGGAAGGCGAGTAGGGGTTGCGATGCGCGAGCGTCAACGGGCAAATTGGGCGGGGGTGTGGTGGCAAAATTAATGCCGCTGGCGGTTTCGTCTTGACTGAGATTGATATGCGAATAATTGTGTAATTCGGCAAAAATTTGGTTCGCTTGTAAAAATAGTTGGGTAGGCGGTAAAATGGGGCGCTCTATGTCATGGTGCAATTGTTCATAACGTTGGCTGATTTCTTGCCAAAATTGTTCCGCAGTTTCTAGGACTCCTTGTAAGGTGATGATGATGTTGTTGTTTGGCAAGTAGTCAAATAGGGTATGAGTTTTTTCAAAAAACAGTGGCAAGTAATATTCAATCCCGGCGGGGGCTAAATTGGCAGTGACATCTTGATAAATTGGGCAACTGGTGGGATCGCCGCTAAATTCTGTACGCCATTGGGTGCGAAATCGCTGTATGGATTCGTTGGTTAGGGGAAATTCACGCGCTGGGAGCAAACGAATTGTTTCAATAGTGGTTTGGGAGCGCTGCGTATCGGGATCAAAATTGCTGATGCTATTGATTTGTTCGTCAAGTAAGTCAATACGATAAGGCATGTCGCTGCCCATTGGGAATAAGTCTAACAGGCTCTCACGCACGGCAAATTCGCCGTGTTCCATGACTTGTTCAACGCGACGATAGCCACTGAGTTCTAATCGTTGGCGCAATTTTTCTGGGTTTAATTGTTGCCCGGTGGTGACTAATAGGCTTTTGGCTTTTACGTAGTCTGTTGGTGCGAGACGGGACATTAAGGTGTTGACAGGTAGCACTAACACGCCTTGTTCAATGTCTGGTAAGTGATACAAGGTGGTTAGCCGTTCGGAAATTATGTCTTGATGCGGAGAAAATAGGTCATAAGGTAAGGTTTCCCAATCAGGAAAAGTTAGTAAAGGCAATTCTGCTTTGGCATAAAATTGAATATCTTCAACCAAGCGTTGCGCGGAGAGGGAGTCGGGGGTTATTACTGTCAGCGGTGCTTTTTGGGCGACTTGGCTTATCACTAAGCCGACGCTGCTGCCATGTAAGCGTCCCCAATTTTTGCGTTGCTTGGGTAGTGGGGGGTATAGGGGGCTGAGGTAGTTTGTGGTGTTGGTCATTTTTTTTTCGGAAATCGTGTCAAGCTTTGCACGTTATTTTACCCACGCCTTGAAATAAATTTCAAGGCTAAAAAGGTAACGTGGTATTTGATTTATCTTGGACGGGCTAGATGAACCGCGTGACAGACACTTGCATCCCCGGAGATGAGGCAATGAACAAACTTTCTGCTCAAAGAGTGGGGTGGGAAAAAGCGGGCAAATCTTATTTTTTTTCAAATCGGTGGCGGCATTGTTCATCATGTTTATTTATATCAAAAAAAGGAAAACCTTATGCGTATAGGTATCCCCCGTGAAATCAAAACCTTGGAAGGTAGAGTTGGATTAATGCCGGCAGCCTGTGCCGAGTTAGTGGCACAAAAGCACGATGTTTTTATAGAGACTTCGGCTGGCATACTAAGTGGCTACTCGGATGACAATTATCAAGCCGTAGGCGTGACAGTGTTACCAGACGCAGCCTCACTCTATGCCGAGAGTGAATTAATTGTCAAAGTCAAAGAGCCACAATCCGCAGAATTAGGGTATTTACGTGCCAATCATCTCTTATTTTGTTTTTTGCATTTAGCCGCCTACCCTGAATTGACTGAGGCTTTGCAAAAAATAGGGCTTACCGCGATAGGCTTTGAAACGGTAGAAGTTGAAGGACAATTACCGCTATTAATGCCAATGAGCATGATCGCTGGGCGCTTGGCGACGCAAATTGGCACAACTTTATTGCATCAACCGCAAGGTGGTAAAGGGATTTTATTGGGAGGAATGACTGGCAGTGCGCGGGGCAAGATCGTGATCTTGGGTGCCGGCGCGGCAGGTAGTCAAGCGGCGAATGTTGCCACCGCGTTGGGCGCGAATGTGATTGTGTTTGATAAACGCTGGGATCGTTTAGCAACGATGCAAGCTTTGGGACACAATGTCACTGCCTTATATCCGTATCACGAAATATTAAGCGATGTAGTGCGTGAAGCAGATTTAGTGATAGGCGCGGTACTGATTCCGGGCAAGCGTGCGCCCGTTGTCGTTGATGAAGAAATGGTGCGTAGTATGCAAGCAGGTAGTGTGATTGTAGACATTTCAGTCGATCAAGGCGGCTGTGTGGCTACGACGCATCCGACAACTTATGCTGATCCGACTTATGTATATGAAGGCGTGACGCATTTTGCTGTCACCAATATGCCGGGTGCCGTGCCTCGCACCGCTTCACAAGTGTTATCGACGGCTTTATTGCCGTTTGTGATAGCCTTAGCGCAACCTAATTGGAATGCTGCGTTAGGTGGGGGCATTAATGTGCAAGATGGGGAAGTCGTGCATCCGGCGTTAACAGGTGTTACAACGTTGCCCACTACAGGGATTAGTTAATCTTGGAGTCCAAAATTTATTTTGGACGAATGGCTTTCTCTTACTTTCAAACGCCAAAACTACCAAAAAAATCGTAGAATTAGTTATGTTTAAGGGGTAAGCTCCCCACGTCACAGATAATTATCTGCAACATCGTGTGTATAATTAAACCGATTTTTAGGCTAATCACATTTTAATTATAAGTCTAGGTTTTACCAGTATAACTTTCCATACTGAACCGCTAATACCTGCCTTCTTGAACTTCCCTAAGTTCCGACGCAGATACTACTACAAATAATTATTGTCTATCAAGATATTTTTTGATTGGTTTTCATTTTGTGGTGTCTAATGCTAACTGTCGGAGAGAACAAATTAGAGTGTTAATTATTGAAAGGTGTTGTGTTGTATTTATCCGTTAAAGTTCCCTACGGGACTAATCCGTTGTATTAAAGATTAGGATAATGATCTCTGCCGGAGCAGGTTTACTCTCCCAATCATTAGTGCTGTACTTAAGTTGCTAACGATTGGAACATGGATTTATTACAAGCGGATTGGTTTTTATTCGTTGTTGCACAGATAGCACGAAAAAAAACGGACAGTTTAGTTTATACACCAAAACCACTAAAATAACCAAAAATACCAAATAGGTTGTTTAATGTATAATACAAAAGTTAGCATTAATTAAACACCAAACCACAAAATGAAAACCAATCAAAAAACCTCTTGACAGACAATAATTATTTGTAGTATCCTACATGAAACTTAGGGAAGTTCAAGTACGTGGTATTAGCGGTTCAGTATGTAATGTTATACTGATAAAACCTAAAACTTCTAATTATACATAAGATTATCTTCAAAATCTGTGTAGGGGCAATCCCTTGTGGTTGCCCTTTAAGTTTAATTATATAAAAGGTGGTAGATGGTTTATCACCCCTGGGAGCTTACCCCTTAGACATAACCAAGGCTGATTTTGTGGTTTTGGCGTTTTTAAGTAAGAGACATAATACGAGCAACTCCACTCAGTCCGTCAATCCTTGTACTAATATCCTTTGAGATTGCCAAAACATTGTGATAAAATCCGCCCTCGTTATCATTAAGGCAAATCGCCATCTTGGAGTCCAAAATTTATTTTGGGCGAGTGTGCAACAGCCAAGCCATCAACATAGTTAGCACAGGAAATCATCATGTCTCATCAAATACCTCTTGGACTATCCGACTTCCGGGAACTCCGTGAAAACGACTCCTACTACGTGGATAAAAGTTTATTTATCCAAGAAATTATCAACCGTCCCGGCAAAGTCTTATTACTCCCCCGCCCCCGTCGTTTTGGCAAGACATTGAATCTCTCTATGCTCCGCTATTTCTTTGAAAGACGAGAAGAGAGTTTAGCTCATC
>JBDLJY010000223.1:0-10942 GCA_039714115.1 Pseudomonadota bacterium
AAGAAAAAGTGGGCGGCATTTCACATAAATATTGCCAATTGCTTCAAAGAACTGATGGCTATACAGTGCTCATAAATAAACCTGGTTTTTTTACAACAAACAATTAAAGAAGTGAGGAACAGGCACGAAATAATTTAATCAAGCTATACCATTCCTAGTTGACTAAATTATTTCATGCACGTTCCTAACAGATTATTGGGCAGATTTAATAATCCAAATATGCCGATCATCTTAGGAATAATCCTGATTGCCAGTGAATAGCGTAGAAAACGCCAATCAACCTGATGTAAACGCTGGCTGACGGTTATACTTGAAAAGAAGAGTAGATGCCAAGCGATTATAGGCAACCAGAATAAAGGTTTATCTAGTAGCAGAAAGGGTAAACTAAGCGCAGATCCGCCAAAACCAATGCCTGTGCAGCCCGTCCAAATAAAAATGAGTGCAAGCAAGATATATTGCCAGATTTCAAAGTGTATCATTAATGGGGTATTGATTTTGAATTTTTAGTACATACGGATATAATAGCAAACTCAATCGGGTTTTGATTTCTGAGAGAGTCTCATTATACCATAAGGTGAAAACTTTTTGATGGAGAAATCTCATGGCAACATTACACATCCATAAGGTTCAACATACTACTGGTGTGTGTGGTGGAAATGCTTGTATTCGTAATACTCGTATCCCAGTGTGGACGCTTGTATCTCTTCGTTCCCAAGGTGCAACCGACAATGAATTATTTGAGGATTATCCGAGTCTCAGTCAAACGGATTTAGACGCAGCCTGGGCTTATTATCAACACCATAAAGACGAAATTGATCAAGCGATTGCCGCACAAGATGATGATGACTAGCTCAAAGAATTCATGCTCAATTGCTTACACATACGTTATAGTACACAAAAATCTTGATAACTATTGACATGTAAATAGTATATGTGTATATTTTTCCCTGAAAGCAAAAGAGGTTTTAAACATTATGGATTACACGATCCCATTTATGTAGATTGGTAAAACAGGGCAAAATAGACGTTACTAAGCAGCCTAATGGTCGCTACATTTACAATGCCGAAGATGTTTACAAATGGAAAAAAACGTCTTAATCTCCACACATTATTTATGCGCGGGTCCAGCAAACCAAAATCAGACTTAGCACGCAAAATTGAAACATTAGAAAGTTTTTGTCTGGCCATCGGCATAAAAGTTGACAAAGTTTTTTCTGACGTTGCAAGTGGCATCAACTTTGAAAAACGAAAACCATTTTTTAAGCTACTTGATTTAGTGTTTGATGGACAGGTTGAAAAAATTTTTATAAGTTACAAGGATAGGCTAAGTCGAGTGGGATTTAGCTTATTCAAACACTTGTTTTTGAAGTTTGGAACAGAAATAGTTGTAGTTAATGGCCATGCCAACGACAAATTAGATAGCGAGGAAATAATGAACGAGATCATTACACTGATTCATTGCTTTTCGCTTCGGGCACTACTCAAAAAGGCGCGTTAAACGTGCTATCGAGGTGTTAAATGAGAGCACTGAAAACCAAAATTAGAGGTTTGGATAAAACCCAATTCAAGCGGCTTAGGGAATTGACGGCTCATGCCAAAAACCTCTACAACCAAACGTTATGGACACTGCGAGAGGCTTTTGAGGCAACCGGAAAATATTTCTCGTATTTCCAGATGGACAAGGCAATGAAGCAAGTGACCAATCTTGAGGGTGAGGTCAACTACAAATTGTTGAAATCCAAGGTCGCTCAGCAAACGTTACGAAGGCTTGATAAGAACTTTTTGGGCTTTTTCCGGGCGAGTCAGGATTTTAAAAAAAATCCTGGCAAGTATAAAGGGCAACCAAGGCCACCTCGGTTTAAACAGAAACAATTTGATAACTTGGTCTTCGACTACCAAGCTTTTAAAATCAAATACAAATCTGTGGTTTATCGTTTTCTATTTTGGACATACCGCCGTCTTTTTTATTAACAAGCTGAGAGTGGCAAAAATCATCAATGACCGTGTAGATAAACGGATTGAATCTATGTTGGCGATTGGTGTTGATGAAATGTCATG
The DNA here is from genome assembly GCA_039714115.1 of Pseudomonadota bacterium. Taxonomy (GTDB): domain Bacteria; phylum Pseudomonadota; class Gammaproteobacteria; order Beggiatoales; family Beggiatoaceae; genus Thiomargarita. Next base: position 2,059 of record JBDLJY010000223.1, read on the forward strand.
GGATGATCTCAACGAAGATAATTATGATTGGCCCAGCGTAGCAGCCGTTTCTAATTATCGAAATAAGGTGCGTGAGATTGTTGATGAATTAATCGCCCATTTACCCTTGGAAATTCCCCTTAAATGGGAAGATCCTTTTTGGATCTAATGGGCATTGAGCATGAACGTATTCATTTGGAAACCTCTTCGGTTTTGATATGACAATTGCCCATTGATTTGGTGCAAAAGCAAGCTCAATGGCCGATTTGTCAAAACCGTGCAGGGGCAGCACCGGATAATGTTTTGATTGATGTCAGTGGTGGCTTAGTCAAACAGGGCCGAAACCAACCCTCGGATACTTATGGCTGGGACAACGAATACGGCAGATTAGAAACCGAAGTTGAGCCGTTCAAAGCCAGCCAATTTTTGGTCAGTAATCAGGAATTTTTGGCTTTTATCAAAGATGGCGGTTATCAAGACAAGACATGGTGGACTGAAGAAGGCTGGCAATGGTTACAGTTTAAAAAAGTCTCACACCCCATTTTTTGGGAAAAAACGGCGGATGGCGATTATCAATATCGCTCCATGTGTGAAATTATTCAGATGCCTTGGGATTGGCCAGTCGATGTGAATTATCTGGAAGCCAAGGCTTTTTGTCATTGGATGTCAGCGCGTACTGGCAAATCCATACGCTTACCAAGCGAAGCAAAATGGTATCGTTTGTATGATTTACAGCTTAAGCAACATTTCCCTAACTGGGAACAAGCACCCGCCAATATCAACTTAGAACATTGGGCCTCATCTTGTCCAGTTAATTTATTTAGGTTTGGACCATTCGGAGATGTCATTGGTAATGTCTGGCAATGGACAGAAACCGCTATAGATGGTTTTGAAGGTTTTGAAGTACACCCAGCATACGATGATTTTTCCGTGCCCACTTTTGATGGCAAGCACAATCTGATCAAAGGCGGCAGTTGGATTTCAACCGGAAATGAAGCCATACGTGATTCACGCTACGCTTTTCGTCGTCATTTTTATCAACATGCCGGATTTCGATATGTCGAATCAAAGCTCAAAATCTCCCAAGATTTTAATGCCTACGAAACGGATGAACTGATTTCACAATATTTAGAGTTTCACTACGGAGATGAATATTTTGGTGTACCCAACTATCCCAAAGCCTGTGTTGAGATTATTTTTAAATTGCTAGGAGATAACCCTTGTCGCCGAGCCTTGGACATCGGTTGTGCGGTTGGACGCAGCAGCTTTGAACTGGCGCGTCAATTTGACTTTGTAGATGCCGTCGATTTTTCAACTCGATTTATTCGTAATGCCCTCAATTTGCGTACACATGGAGAAGTGAAATATCTCATCACTGATGAAGGAGAGTTAAGCACAGTTAAATCATTTCAATTAGCTGATTTACACTTGGGTGATAAGGTGAATCACATCGAATTTACTCAAGGTGATGCTTGTAATCTCAAGGACAAGTATAACAACTATGATTTGGTGTTTGCCGGCAATTTGATTGATCGTTTGTATGAGCCGAAAAAATTATTGACTGATATGGCTAAACGGATTAATGTCGGTGGCTTGTTGGTGATTGCGTCGCCTTATACTTGGTTGGAGGAATACACCCAAAAAGAACATTGGTTAGGTGGATTTAAACAAAATGGTGAAAACTTGACGACTTATGATGGTTTAGAACGCATCTTGTCTGCCCATTTTGAAGCGGTTAGTGAGCCACAAGATGTGCCATTTGTGATTCGTAAAACCGCACGCAAGTTCCAACATACAGTCGCTCAATTATCAGTATGGCGACGTCGCGCTTGAAACTGTTAAAAATTTATATAAATAAAAAACCATAACTACAAGGATTGTTTATAATAAAGGATAAGATCGTGGTAATATCTCGTTTTTTATCCTTTATTGTAGGGGCAATCCCTTGTGGTTGCCTATGGTTTTTTATTTGACAATATTTTTATTTAATGTGGGATAGTTCAACCCACCCGACAAAATTTATGATAACAGGAGGCGATTATATACCTATCGCGTTTAGATAACGAAGTCATCTTCAAAAAAGCCTTTACTGACAAATTCGTCTTCACTCAATTTGTCAAAGACGTGATTGGTATTGATATCAAAGTCGGCAAAATCGAAACCGAAAAACGTTTTAAACCGAAAAGAGCTTACATTGATTTTGCCTACGATATTTTTGCCGAATCGACTGATGAAAGAGTGATTGTGGAAATTCAGCGCGTCAACTATGACTATAATTTTGACCGCTTTTTGCATTATCACACGATGGCGATTGCTGAACTCCAGCGCAGTGCGACTGATTACAAAATCAAGCCAACCGTTTATACGATTGTGGTTTTGACGGCACCGGGTACTATAGAAGACAAAGACGGTGAAGAGGTTTCGGATGATGTTCTCATTTCAGATGTTAATCCTCGTAATCGGAAAGGTAAAGTTGTCAACCTTTATGGGCACCAACTGATTTTCCTCAATCCTAATTTTAAGAATGACGACACGCCGCCTAGTCTCAAAGATTGGTTTGATTTAATCAAGGAATCTATTGATAACCCAGAAAAGCCATCGATTAATCTGAAAAACAAAGCGATAAAAAAGGTTGTCAAACTGATAGAAGAGGACAACCTAACGCCAGAGGAGAGAAGGGCAGCCAAAATCGCCGTGGCTACCGAAAAGACACGTCTGTTGGTGGAAAGAAAGGCTGAAGTAAGGGGACAACAGATTGCAAACCTAAAAACTGCTCAAAAAATGATAGTCAAGGGTTTTGATGCCGAAACTATTTCTGAAATGACGGGGCTTGATGTCGAAACGCTCAATCAACTTGAAAAGGAATCATACGTGGGAGATGTTTAACCAATTGAAAAAAGCTAGCCTAACAGGTTAATTCTACAACTACAACGCTGCCCACTACAGGGATTAGTTATAAAAAGGGATAAGTCAAAATCTTATTAGACTTATCCCTGCTAATAACTAATCCCTGTAGTTAAGGTTTTTAGGGTGGAATAATGACTATTTGAGACAATAAAATATGAAATGCTATATTATTGCGGGTCCTAATGGTGCAGGTAAAACAACATTTGCAAAGGCTTTGATAACTCTGGGGAAACCCCAATAATATTGGAAGAATCATCCTGAAAGAAAAAATGTCATATTCTAAGTTTGCTATCAATGCCATGTACAGGGCTTCAAAAATGGCTCAAAAAAAGGCAGCAGAAAGAGATTTAAAAATACCTATTTGGAAAGATGGAAAAATTATTTATTTGGAACCTAAAAAAACATAACAGTCGCTCAATTATCAATATGGCGACGTCGCGCTTAAGTTAAATAAAAATTTCTATAATAGGGTTGTTGCGAAATAAAAAATCAAAAACCATAACGACAACCAATTTTTTTTTATAATAAAGGATAAGATCGTGGTAATATCTCGTTTTTTATCCTTTATTGTAGGGGCAATCCCTTGTGGTTGCCTATGGTTTTTTATTTGACAATATTTTTATTTAATGTGGGATAGTTCAACCCACCCGACAAAATTTATGATAACAGGAGGCGATTATATACCTATCGCGTTTAGATAACGAAGTCATCTTCAAAAAAGCCTTTACTGACAAATTCGTCTTCACTCAATTTGTCAAAGACGTGATTGGTATTGATATCAAAGTCGGCAAAATCGAAACCGAAAAACGTTTTAAACCGAAAAGAGCTTACATTGATTTTGCCTACGATATTTTTGCCGAATCGACTGATGAAAGAGTGATTGTGGAAATTCAGCGCGTCAACTATGACTATAATTTTGACCGCTTTTTGCATTATCACACGATGGCGATTGCTGAACTCCAGCGCAGTGCGACTGATTACAAAATCAAGCCAACCGTTTATACGATTGTGGTTTTGACGGCACCGGGTACTATAGAAGACAAAGACGGTGAAGAGGTTTCGGATGATGTTCTCATTTCAGATGTTAATCCTCGTAATCGGAAAGGTAAAGTTGTCAACCTTTATGGGCACCAACTGATTTTCCTCAATCCTAATTTTAAGAATGACGACACGCCGCCTAGTCTCAAAGATTGGTTTGATTTAATCAAGGAATCTATTGATAACCCAGAAAAGCCATCGATTAATCTGAAAAACAAGGCGATAAAAAAGGTTGTCAAACTGATAGAAGAGGACAACCTAACGCCAGAGGAGAGAAGGGCTGCCAAAATCGCGGTGGCTACCGAAGAGACACGTAAGTTGGTGGAAAGAAAGGCTGAAGCAAAAGGGCGCCAGGAAGAAAAATTGGAAATGGCTCAAAAAATGATAGTCAAGGGTTTTGATGCCGAAACGATTTCTGAAATGACGGGGCTTGATGTCGAAACGCTCAATCAACTTGAAAAGGAATCATACGTGGGAGATGTTTAAAAAAAGCTAGTGCAGGAGGGCGGAAGTTTCCATACCATCCATCTAGTACAACGGAGCTTGCGGAGTAAATCCGTTGTACTAAGGGATAAGTCTAAGTGCGATTTTGACTTATCCCTGTATTTTACTGAAGACACTCACTATGAATCACTCACACCGGCTGAAAATGGAATCGCTAGAAAACAAAATAAAACGCTTGGAAAAAACTATTTCCAAACAGGAGAGAGAATTGCTTCACTCTCGACAAATGGCAACTTTAGGGACTATGGCTTCATCCCTTTCACACGAAATTATACAACCACTACAAATTATTCTCGCCACCGCTCAGAATTGTCAACGGGATATTCAACGCGATCAACTTGATACTGACATTATTAGTGATGATTTAGAGCAAATTGTTAAAACAACCAAGCGAATTGTTCACATTGTCAACCGATTACACGATCTTTCGCACGATTCTCAACCATTGTTGGAATCCATTAATGTTCAAGCGGCATTTTCAAGCCAATAATTGGGAAGTCATTGCGGTCACAAGTTGAAAATTATGCCTGTAAATATGCATGATTTAGCGGATAATATCAACTTATCAGGTAAAATTGACAGGATAATTTGGATAGCCTGCAAACTTGCCTGAATTTCCGCTCAATATCAGGGCAAAAGTTCACGATGTAGAGAGGTATGAAAGTTAAATTAGTACTAGAAGAAGCTAGGCAAGACTATATAGAATACATTTGTGATCTTGTGAATTTGGCTTATCGTGGTGAGAATGGATGGACGAAAGAAACTGATTTGATCGGTGGGGATAGAGCAAGCACAAAAGAAGTTGAAGAATATATGTCAGCTCCAAATGCACATTTACTTGTTGCTATCGAAAATGGCGAAATACTCTCGTGTATTTGTATAGAGAAAAAGGAAAGTAGTGCTTATATAGGGTTATTTGCAGTACATCCACGGCTACAAGGAAAAGGGGTGGGAAAAGAAATTCTATCTCAAGCTGAAGGCTACGCATCTACGAAACTGAAAGTCAGAAAATATGTGATGGTGGTGGTGTCCCAGCGGAAAGAGCTAATTTCATATTATGAGCGGCGAGGTTATGTTCGAACGGGGAATATTCAGGAATATCCTACGCATCTCAATGTCGGAATTCCTTTAGATAGTGGTTTAACAATAGAGTATTTGGAGAAAAACGCATAACAAGGGAAATTAACACGGACTGAAAAAAGCGGCGCTGCTACGCTCTGCAACTTTTTGCATCTGGTTAGACGTTATTGCAGTAAAACCTTTATTGGTTCATCGCGCTTTAAAGATAAAAACTATGTACCAAGAACGGTTACAAAAGTTTTAAAATATGGAGAACTTAGGTGGTAAAGCGTGGCAACATAGCGTCAATCTCGACTTGATTGAACAATCCACAATCAAAGATTGTTCTCTGCACTGTTTTCATTACCAACAAATGTTGGAGATGTTATTTAAACATTTATTGCAAACCAAAAGTCAATATGGCTCATATTCACATCGTCAGAACTTAGCGAAATTATTAGAAGAATTAATCGCCTATACCCCTTTTAGAACCGATAAATCTAAATATAGAATGGCTTTACAAGTCATAACCGTATGTACTGAGGAATATCGCTATAATTTTTTGAGAGATTGTGAAGCTTATCAAGATAGTGTTGAAATCAGTAATGAATTATTAACCGAGTTATTGGAATTTGACCAAAATTAATTTAGCTCAATTATCAATATGACGACATCGCGCTTCAAACCCTTAAAAATTACCGAATTCTCTGCAAAATGGCGCAAATTGAATCCGGTTAATTTTCATAGTAGTCATCCTCTGATGAAAACGGGTATATAATTTGGATAGCAGGCAAACTTGCCTGAATTTACGCTCAATATCTAGGAAGAACAGGACAATTAAATGATCCCAGTAGGTTACATGGCAAAGAGAGTGGCAACTAAGCCTGATTGGCTTAAAACTAGCCAAGTTGAGGACATCTACTCAGTCAGTAGCTGCATATCCGAAGATTTTTGTGATTACATTAACTATTGGAAGCACAATGGCTATTGGTTATTCGACTCACCTGAGACAATCAAAACACTAGCAAAAAAAAATAATATAGCTCTAAGTAAAACAACTATGTTCTATTACGAAGCTTATGAGCTTCAGTCATATGAAGATGAACCAATATGGGAAGAGTATTATCCTGAAGACTCATTCTCTACTAATGTGGTTGAGCCAAAAGAAAAAACGCTAATGGGCTACGATGTAGTGTCTTTTTATGCTGGCAATGCACCTGAATGTTCTTATCTTTCATGCAACCAGATGGCAGAAAAAATAGAGGTAAACAGGCATTGCCTATTGGAAACGCTTGATAAAGCCAAGGAACTCATCAACAAAAAGGCGTTTATTGGCGGTGAGCCAGGCCCATGCAGGATTTTTGCTGTATTTAAGGTCGAAAATGCCTAACAAGGCCATCAACTCGGACACTTGTTATAAGTCACTGAAATTATGAAATTACTAGATTTAGATGATCCATGTTGGGAAAAATTTGATTCTGGCTATAGTGAATATGATCCTAGAGTTACCGAATGGATAAAGACTTTGTTGTCCGGAAACTTTGCAGAATCACATTGGGATTTTCTATGGGATGAGTTACATCATCAAAATGATGTTTGGGAAACGTCATATGCTGTTATACCGTATCTAGTAGAGTACGCGAAAAAACATGAAAATTATGATTGGCAAATATTTGGATTCCCCGTTGTCGTTGAACTGGCTAGATTAGATATTGAAAATCCCGCTATACCAGAAGTGATTGAAGCTTCCTATTTCTGGTCATTTAAAGAATTAGCAAAAATTGCTCTAGCATTCGATTCTTGGACCGAAGAACAAACGCCAGTCATTGCAGCATGTATAGCGCTGGCAAAAGGGCAGCGGATATTTGCAAGGGCGTACTTAGAGATGTCTAGCGTAGATATGGCAAAAAATTTTTTGTTAAATGAAATTGGTTGGGAACCTAGAGAGTCCGACTTATAACAAAGCATTCCCGTTCCAACATACAATAGCTCAATTATTAATATGGCGACATCGCGCTTCAAACCCTTAAAAATGGCCGAATTCTCTGCAAAATGGCGCAACTTGAATCCGGTCAATTTTCATAGCAGTAATCCTCAAGCATTTTAAATTAATGAACTAAATCAATTGCTTGGTGAGGATGTTTTAGCAATAGATAACCAGCAACCGTTAAGCTATGTACCAGATGATGGCACCGAATCATTATGTGCTGCCATTTCTTTACTATTTGATCAAATCAGTGCTTAAGAGATTGTGACGACTTCGGGTGCTCAAGAAGGCATTTATTGTTGTATTCATGCCTTGTTAGAAAAAAATGATAAAGTGCTGGCGATTACGCCGGTGTTTGAGCCTTTGATATCGACAGCCAAAGAAATCGGGTGTCATATCATCATTCAATCTCTTGAGCCTAAAAAAGTTTGGGAATTGGATTTAAGCCAATTAGAAACAAACTTAAAACAAGGCATCAAGTTATTGATTATCAACTTTCCCCATAATCCAACCGGAGCGATGCTGACTTTTCAGCAATTAAAACAAATCATTTCACTTTGTGATAAATATGATTGCTGGTTATTGTCCGATGAAGTGTTTCGTGGCTTGGAACATGACGAAAGTAAAAGGTTGCCCCATGTTGCAGACATTTATCCAAAAGGTATTAGTATAGGGGTTCTTTCTAAATCATTTGCTTTGCCTGGGATTCGGGTCAATGCCAGTATGATAAACCCCTAAAATTCAGACCTGCCAGGTATCCAAAACCTGGCAGGTCGTTGTAAATTCAATGAAAAATTCACCTGACAGGTTTTTGACACCTGTCAGGTTTGTCTTAACTTAATGGCATTGGGGATTCGGGTGGGTTGGGTAGCCAGCCAAAATAATTGGCTCAGGCAACGCTTGATAGAAATTAAAGGCTATTTATCAATCTGCAACAGCTTAATAGATTCTATTATTAGTGAAAAAATCATTAAACATTATCAAATTATCTGGCAATGTAACCGAGAAATAATTTTAGCTAATAAGTTGATACTGAAGGAATATATGGGTATTCATTCTGAGTATTTTAGTTACTCTGAACCTGAGGCTGGCTGTTTGGCTTTTCCAATTTTTAAGCCTTTTTGTGTTAAGCGTTTTGCTGAAAAATTGGTTCATAGAAATAAGTTATTAGTGCTACCGGGCTATGTGTTTAACACTTCAATCAATGGATTTAGATTAAGTTTGGGTAGCAAAGATTTTTATGATAAAATTGAATTGCGAGATTGATGCCAGTCTGAGAGGGACTATTTTTGGTCCCCATTGGAAAATTTCTTGAAGCCTCACGATAAATTATCGGATCATTCCTTTTCGCTTTATTCGGATTCAGACATAATTGAGGTTCATCTTATAATGCTTATTGAAATTTTAATT